>DATANW010000329.1:0-4695 GCA_036266055.1 Pyrinomonadaceae bacterium
GCTCGATTGTCGAACTTCAACAACTAAGCTGAATGCCCTTGGCTCGGTGGTGATTGTTTCCGCGACAGTTAAGGTGTCGCAACTAAATTGAGTTCCGGGGGAAGTGGGGACGCACTCTACTACTGACCAGGACCACTGTCAATGATTGTTCGCTTACAGTTTGGACAACGGTGTTCTACAAACGTCCACGAACGGCCGGCAGAGTCCTTTTCGTAAGTCATCCGCCGGTCGTGGTTTTCTGGCTGACGGGTGTGTGCAGAGTCAGGCGCGTGCGCATGCGCTGTTGCCACTTGCTGCGTTCGCCTTCGCCCTCTTCGATTTGCGCGAGAGACGCGCTGAGCTGTTCACCGCCCAATTGCCGCATCTTGATGTACAACAACGCGGGCACGATCGACATTAGCGGCAGGATAAAGATCTGATTGAGCGCGAGTAGTTGCTCAAAGATGCGGTAAGAAAGCGCGTTGCGGTTGACCTTGAAACTCGCTCCGATCAGACCACCCAAAATACCACTGATGATGCTGGGGATCAGGATCTGAAGTATGGTCACGATGATGATCGTGCGCCACGAACGCGAGGCCAGCTCGCGCGCACGCCGCATCGCGGGTTTCTTTTCGAGTCCCTCGATCAGCACTACAGGGGCGTACAAAATATAACGAACCATCACGATGAGACCGGGGATAACGAGAATCATTCCGAGCAGGATCCGCCACGTCACCATCAGCATCGTCTTCAAAAACGGACGCCACCGCTTGCGTAACATTCGAATTGCGGTACGAACCTGCACCGGTCGCAAGGGAGCAGCACTAAGCTGCGTGATGATCACGGCCGTTGACCCGGAAATAACTGCGCCGGCGATGAACAAGGAAACAACTTTCAAAATGCCGACTATCACCAGGGCGCAAGTCATGACGATCTTTTGCGTCAAGGTAACTGGAGGCATCTTTACTTCCGCAATCGACACGGCAATCAGCAAAACCGTCGTCACAATCACCGGTATGTGCGCGATAAAGCTCAGCTTGACGAACTTCGGAAAGTACTCGCTGTACAACGAAAATGCGCGTCGATAGAGCGCGCCGATGCCGTCAGTCTCGCCACGTAACGCACTCGCAAACGCAAACGCCGTCTGCGGACGTTCGGCCGGGTTCTTCGCCAATGCCGACATCACGACGCCCGCCACGCGCTTCGGAATCTTCTTCTCCGATCGCTCGCGCAAGTGCTGCGGCTGCTGTTCGCGATGCGCACGCATCACCGTCGAAGTGGGTCCGGCAAAGGGCGGTTCACCGGCGAGCATCTGGTAAGCAATGACGCCCAGACTGTAAATGTCCGATCGCGTATCGACGTAACCGCCGCCGCATTGTTCCGGCGACATGTAGAGCGGCGTTCCCATGATTGCGCCGACGCGCGTCAGCGCCGGTCCTTGTGCGGAAGTCGAAGAGTGCTCGGTATGTCGACCGGCGGCGTGAGTGTGCTGATCGAAAAGCAACGTCCCATCGGTGTCGTCGTCGTCCGGATGATCGCCGGAAACGTAAGGCTGCGTGAGTTTTTCGTTGTGCAACAACGTGCCGACCGCGTCGCCCGCCGGCCGCAGCAGCGTATCTGTTTCGAGGTTCGCCGGCAGGATGTTGGTCGCGGCTTCAGCGGCGCGCTCCGCTGAAACGTTGTCGATGATGGTCCTGGTTGAATCGTCGTCAGTAACCGGAGCACCAATCGCACCGACCTTTGCGATGCCGAAGTCGAGCACTTTCACGCGATAACTGCCGAGTCGATTTGGTTCGAGCCAGATGTTGTCAGGCTTGAGATCGCGATGAACGATTCCCTGTTGATGCGCGTCGTGAACGGCCGAGCAAACCTGTTCGAGAATGTCGGCGACCCACTCGAGCGGCAAACGTTGCTCTTCAGCGAGCACGTCACCGAGAGTACAACCGTCCAGATATTCCATCACGAGGTAGGCCACCGGGCCTTGTTGCACGCTTGCGAAGCCGAAGTCGGTAACGTCGACCACGTTCGGGTGACGTAAGCGGCCGGCCGCGCGTGCTTCACGCTTGAAGCGCTCGACGAACTCGCGATTGCGCATGAACTGCGGCGAGATCAGTTTGAGTGCGACGTAACGTTCAGTGCCGAGGTGAGTGGCGAGGTAGACGGCGCCCATACCGCCGCTGCCGAGGAGTTTCTCGAGACGGTATTTGCCGTCAAGTGTTTCGCCCAGATAATGCTCGGGTCCCTGCATATTCTTTTCCCATTGTCTCTCGGAGCGCTAGCGTGAGTTCCATGGTGAAAAAATGTTTTTTTCCATTCACCTCTCGTTAACAGCACCGGGAGTCCAATGATGGAGCACAATGCTACCGCAAACAGGGTAGATACACACAGCCACAAGCCTCCATTTCCATGGACATCCCTTTCGTCATTCCGATCGGCTGCCCGTCGGGTGGAGCTTGCGGCGGCGTCAGGTTGGCTTTCTTCGGATCGTCCTGAAAACGTTTGATCTGCTCGAGTGTGTAGTAGACGAACGCGCGCTCGTTTTCGTCAGCGGTTGCGCGACGCTGAAGCGTCAGCCAACTTCTCAGTTGCTCGAGCTTCCACGACGCAATCGCCCGCACCTGATTCGAGGCGCGTTCGTTTGCCGCCAACGACATCAAATCAGCAAGGATGATCGCGTTCACACTGTGTTGGATCTCGCCGCCGTAACCTGCTGCGACCGGCGCTTTCCACGTCGCCGTCAGAATCTTGTCGATCACTTCAGTGAGACTCGGATTGCGCGCGTCGCGAGCATGAAATTGGACCAGTCGCGCGGCCCGTTCCGGGTTCAACAAAAACCCGCTCACGTGATCGGCAGCGGCTTCCGCCGGCGCCAACGCGTCAAACACAGGCTGCGTGCGCGTACGAAACATTTCCCGATTGCGCGGATAACCCGTGGGCCGCGGCGGAATCAATCGCAACAACGACTCCGGTAACGACAACGCGTCCGGCTTGATCGTATCCAGCACCGCAGCGAGCGCACGTCGCTGCTCGTCCGGCGCGACGATCTGCGGATTGCGATCGCCCTTGCCTTTCAAACTGAACGTGTAGTCCTGCCCGCCAATCACTTTCGCCGCCGCCTCTACCTGGTAACGGTGATACAGGTAAATCGGCACGAGCACTTCTTCGATCGTCGCCAGCGGCGCGCCTTCGCGAATATTGTTCTCGCCGAAACGACGCAACGCCGCGGCACGGACTTTCATCACGTTGCCCAGTTCGTCAATCACGTTTGTGCCGTTGTCCCAGAGATGGGCCACCGAGCTCGAGCTACTCGCCGGACGCGCATCCTGATCCGTCAGGTACATCAGCCCGCGCGCGAAAGCATCTTTGAGCGTTGTGTCGAGGGCCTGCGCTTCGTTGGTGCCCGGCGGATAGTCCTGATAACCGTAGGCGATCGCGACCTTGTCCCACTCGCCGATTCCCGTCGCATAAGCCTCCGACAGATCGGGCAAACCATCCGCGCCGAGCTTCGCACGGGGCGCCGGATAGTCCATCACCGACGCGCGATTGACGGGACTCGCAGCATAGTTGTGTTGCAGTCCGAGCGTATGGCCCACTTCGTGCGCGGAAAGTTGACGCAAACGCGCGAGCACCATCTCGAGCAGCTTCGGCGACGCCGTCTTCGTGTTGTCGTAAGGCGCCGTCAAACCTTCGGCGATCAAGAAGTCCTGGCGATCGCGAAGCGAACCTAGCGAAACTCGCCCCTGAATGATCTCGCCCGTGCGCGGATCGACCAGCGAACTACCATAGGACCAACCACGCGTCGCTCGATGCACCCACTGAATGACGTTGTAGCGGACGTCCATCGGATCGACATCGGGAGGCATCACCTCGACGCGAAACGCATCCTTGTAACCGATGGCTTCAAACGCCTGGCTCCACCAACGCGCGCCTTCGAGCAACGCCGACCGCACCGGCTCCGGGGCGCCGCGATCGACGTAATAAACAATCGGTTCGACCGCTTCGCTGACCCGGGCTGTGGGATCTTTCTTCTGTAAACGATGACGCGCGATGAAACGCTTGGTTATCGGATCTTCGATCGGCGTCGCGAAGTCCATGAAGTCGATGCCGAAATAACCCGCACGCGGATCGAGCACCCGCGGCTTGTAACCGGCCGGCGGCAGTTGCACAAACGAGTGTCGCTCGCGCACGGTGATCGACTCAGGCACCGGCACAACTTGCCTGACGAATGGTCCACCTGGTTCACCGGTGAACGTGAGCGTCGTTTCGACTTCCGTGTTTTGCGGGAAGTTCTTCGTGTTTGGGATATAAAACGCGCTCCGGCTCGCGTCGAAGCGATACGTGCCTTGCTGCGTTCGTTGCAGGGTCTGCGGGACCTGGTGAACGTCGCGCAAGTAGAAGTTGGTCGCGTCAACCAACACGCGCCCGTTTTCTTCAGCGGCGACTTCGAAGCCCCACAACGTCGACTCGGCAAACGCATCTTTCACCGCGAGGCGCTCGTCGGCGTTGTTCGTGTAGGCACGGAATGCGTAGTTCGGCGCGACAAGCAACACGCGTGGTCCACTGCGGTCGAAACGGACAATCGCACTACTGCCGAGCTGACCGCGATCGAGTCCGATGTCGTTCGAGCCGATGCCCGCGGGCAACGACTCGACGTACAGGAACTCGCTGTGCCATTTGTCGATCTCGAGCCAGACTTTTCCGGCCTTCGCGTCCCAG
>DATANW010000330.1:0-7369 GCA_036266055.1 Pyrinomonadaceae bacterium
GGTGGCAAACTATGGCAGCAGCTCAGTTGCACAGATTGAGCCGCGTAGAGGTGCGATAGTCAACACGTTCAAAGTCGGAAAATCCCCCTGGAGCGTCATCTTCGACGGCACAAACATCTGGGTCTCAAACGGGGGCAGCAACTCCGTCTCCCGCCTCTCGCTTTGAGAGAACGCCGGCAGGTCGCAAATTATTTTTTTCACGCAAAGGCGCAAAAGAAAACTCGCCTCACCTTCCGGCTTTGGCGCCTTTGCGTGAGAATTTCTCTTCCGAACTCATAGCAGTCAGAATTACACGAGACTTGAGTCAGATCGAGAATGTTCTCGAGAAGCGGGTTTCGATGAGCACATGGTGAAGCCTGTGGAATGGCGGAAACTTGAAGAGCTTTTAACATCGCTCATGAAAGAGCCGCGTCGTTCTGAGTAACTATAGCCGCGGAGAAGCGAAGTAAGAACCCCGCTACGAGTTAACGGCAAAAAGATACTCAGTGACTTTTTCAAAAACGGAACCATTAAGTTGCCGCGGCGGAAAATTAATGGTTCAAGTTACAGCAAGCCGTCCTCTCTCAGACCTTCGATATGAAACTGTATTGCCTCCGGGATAAGCTTCAAGACGTCGGCTTTCGTATCAGCCACTGCTACACAACCAGGCAAGTCAGGCACATGAGCGCCAAAACTACTCTCATCCTCTTCCACAATCACGGCGTACTTCATTGCTTTACTTTGCTCCTTCAATCCAGCTTGCTTCAAAATGCTATTCAGTGCCGCGAGGAACATCAATACTGAGTCTTCCTGACACCGACACAGCACCGGTCTTAGTATTGTGTTTGAATTGACGGTGACTACCTTTCGTCCTCGCGAGAAGCATCCATCGTCCTCGAGAAGCTTGATAACCTCCTTCACGTTCACAGGTGTAATGATAGGTGCTTTGTCACGACAGGGAAGTCACATAAACGTTCTGGGGATCACCCAAGGGCAACCTATTGACTGAGAAACATACCGTGAACGCGCTACAGCGCCTCATCGGTAGCGCTTATCCTATCTGATGTTAGATCCACAGTGCGTCCAGCACCAGAATGGAAGGCTATCGATCGTCTGAATTCCGAGCGCTATTGTCCGTGGTGAGCTTGGGTTCTGAACTACTCACGTGAATGAGTTCCTTCAGTCGCCTGTTCTCAGAACTCAGTCCGAACGCAAAACAGAAACGGCTGCCAGAGATGGCAGCCGTAGATGATTGAAGAAATGGTCGGGACGGCGAGATTCGAACTCGCGACCTCACGCACCCCAAGCGTGCGCGCTACCAGGCTGCGCCACGTCCCGTCTCCCTGACTTAGTATCCCGCAAAAGATTAATTGTCAAACGCACCACACCGATTCACTTAGCGCGGCCCTTTTCCTGCTCGGCCAGCAATGCCAGCAGCTCGCGCAACTCGGACGCAACGTGTTTCAACGCCTGTCGTTCTTCCGCAGTGCGTCGAACAACACTCGGCACGTCATTGACGGGCGGCGGTTGCACAGCCGGTGCCTCAGTCTCCGAAAACAAACTCACGTCGGACGAACCACTCGCTTCCTCGCTCGCAACAACCTTCAACTTTCCGCCGCCTCGCAACTCGTTCGTCAACCGCTTCTTCGCACCGGCGATCGTGTACTGGTCTTCATACAGCAGCTCTTTAATCCGCAACGCCATCTCGACGTCGCGCCTGCGATAGACACGTTGGCCGGCACGATTTTTCTGCGGCGCGAGCATGGGAAACTCGGACTCCCAGTAGCGCAACACGTGCGCCTGCACGCCCGCGAGTTCGCACACCTCGCCGATCTTGAAAAAGAGCTTTTCGGGTATGGCCACAGCGGGACGACTCATGCGGTTAACTTGCCTAAAAACAGAAACTACTCAAGCTGGCGTTCGGCTATCGGGCGCTATCGGCGCAATCGGGGAATCGGGCGGGCCACTGCGAAAGTTGGAATGTCTCTAATGTCTCTGTGGCGAGTTTGCCAGCAGCCCAGCGTCGACCACCGCATGTTACTCGCGTGGCGTTTGGCGTGTCAATACTTACACTTAGCGCGACTTACTTAAAACTTTTTCTTAAAAGTAACGCCTTAACGTGGCGCATGCGAAAAACCCCGATTTAACAAATCACATTCGGCCAAGCTATAATCCGCGCGTCCCGCGCACAAACCGGAAGGAACGAACCCAAACAGTGACAACCTCGCCAACCGTTTTTCGACTGGCTTCACGATTCGACGAAGTCGGATTTTCGGACATTGTGAAGTTGCGGAACCGCATCATGGAACTGCGCAACCAGGGCGCGACCGTTTACCAGTTCGAAGGTGGCGAGCCATTCATGTCCACGCCCGCACCCATTCGCGAAGCGATGAAACGCGCGCTCGACGAGAACAGGACCCGTTACGCGCCCTCATCCGGTATTCCCGAACTGCGCGCCGCAATCGCCGAAAAGCTGCGCAGCAAAAATCAGATCCCCGCTGAAGACCGCGACGTAATCGTCGTCAACGGCGGCATGCAAGGACTGTTTGGCGCGTTTCAATCGGTCGTAAATCCGGGCGATGAAGTGATTCTCTTCTCGCCCTACTGGACGCCGATCAAAGATCTCGTCTCGCATTGCCAGGGCCGCAGCGTTCTGGTTCCAACGCAGGAAGCTCGCGCCGAAGGTTTTCAGAAAACGCTCGCGCGTTACACCACCGACCGAACGAAAGCGATCTACTACAACACGCCACAAAACCCGACCGGCGTCGTCTTCACACCCGAGGAGGCAAAAGCTGTCGCGACGTTTGCACAGGACCGCGATCTGATCGTCATCGCCGACGAAGCTTACGAGGATCTGGTCTACGACGGCACGCATTTCTCGATCGCTTCGCTGGACGGAATGTATGAACGCACGATCACGTCGTTCACGTTTTCGAAGTCGTACGCGATGACGGGATGTCGTCTCGGTTATGCAGTCGCACCCGAACCGTGGATGACGGGACTGAAGAAAGCAACACTCTATTCGTCGAACGGAGTCTCGACACCGACGCAATGGGCCGGACTCGCAGCTTTCGAGATCGACGCAGCGACTCAGGAAAAGATCACCGCCGAATACAAACGTCGTCGCGACCTGCTCTTGTCCGGACTCAACGAAATCGGTTTCCCGTGCGATCCACCAGCGGGCGCTTTCTACGCCTTTCCCGATGTGAGCCGCATCAGCAGCGACAGTCAGGAAGCAGCAGACATCCTGCTCAACCAGGCAAACGTCGCGGCGGTGCCCGGCATCGTGTTTGGACCAGACGGACAAAGCCACTTGCGTTTTTCTTTCTCCACTTCAATTGAGACCATCGAAGCCGGTCTCGATTCACTCCGCCGCACTCTCTAACGCATGAAGGACGAATTTGATTTCATCCGGGCGTTGAGAGATCGCGCGCCGGCGACATCGTCTGTCACCGGCATCGGCGACGATGCGGCCGTCGTTCAAACCAGTTCCGGCAAAGAGACAGTTGTAACCACCGATCTACTAATCGAAGACATCGACTTTCGCCGCACCACGATCACGCCCTACCTCCTGGGCCATAAAGCACTCGCAGTTTCACTTTCGGACATCGCCGCGATGGGAGCGCGACCGCGTTGGTCGCTCATTTCGCTCGGCGTTCCGGCCGACGTTTGGGAAACCGGCTTCACCGATCGTTTTTACAGCGGCTTGTTTGAATTGGCTAGCCGTTACGACGTGCAGTTGATCGGCGGCGACACGTCGCGCACGGAAGAGAAGATCGTGATCGACTCGATCGTGCTCGGCGAATGTTTGGCGGGCCAGGCAGTCAAACGATCCGGAGCAAAACCCGGCGATCAGATCTTTGTCACAGGCTCACTCGGCGCGGCCGCCGCCGGCTTGCGACTCGTCGAACGCGGCGCACATCTCGCGGAGAAAAGTTTCGCGGATGACGACTCACAGAAACTCGATCACGTACTCCTGCGACAACTCCGTCCCGAGCCGCGCGTCGGTTGGGGAATGGTCCTCGGCGATGAAAAACTCGCGACCGCAATGATCGACATCAGCGACGGTCTTTCGTCCGATTTGAATCACTTGTGCTCCGCCAGTGGCGTGGGCGCATTGATCGATTCGTCACTGCTGCCGATCGACAATCAGATTGTCGAACTATGCGGTCGTCGCGCGCTCGATCCGCTGCAACTCGCGTTGCACGGCGGTGAAGACTTCGAACTATTGTTCACCGTGAGCGCGCGCGATGCTGCGCGACTGCCGCGTCGCGTCGACGGCGCGCCGATTACACGGATCGGCGAAATTCGCACGAATGATGAAGGCGTCAGGATTTCGGAGGGCGCGCGCGTTTGGGAGCTAAATCCCGGCGGCTGGAAACACTTTTGAGTTAGTATTGGGCTGCAATGTTGAGATTCCGTAACACACTCACCGGACGTGTCGAAGAGTTTCGCCCGATGAACGAGGGCGAGGTTCGCATGTATTACTGTGGTCCAACCGTGTGGGAGTACGGCCACATCGGCAACTTCCGCAGCGCTATCGCTGCCGACGTCGTGCGCCGCTATCTCAAGTTCAAGGGTTATAAAGTCACGCACGTGATGAACATTACCGACGTCGAGGATCGCATCATTGCGAAGTCGCAAGAAGCGGGCGTCAGTATCGACGACTACACCGCGAAGTACATCGATGCGCTATGGGAAGACTTCGACGCGCTCGGTTGCGAACGGCCGGAGGTCGTGCCGCGCGCCACGCGTCACATTCCGGAAATGGTTTCGCTGATCGAAAAGCTGCTCGCAACGGACCACGCCTATCGATCGGACGGTTCGATCTACTACCGCATCGCTTCGTTTCCGGAGTACGGGAAACTCTCGAAGATCAACTTCGAAGGAAACATCGCCGGCGCCAGCGAACGAATTCTTACCGACCGGTACGAGAAAGAGGACGCGCGTGATTTTGCGCTGTGGAAAGAGCGAAGCTCGCCGAACGAACCCTCATGGGACACGGCGATTGGCAACGGGCGGCCCGGTTGGCACATCGAGTGCTCCGCGATGTCGATGAAGTATCTCGGCGAAACGTTCGACATTCACGCGGGAGGCATCGATCTCGTTTTTCCGCATCATGAAAATGAGATCGCGCAAAGCGAGGGCGCGACGGGAAAAGAATTCGTCCGTTACTGGATTCACTTCGAACATCTGAAGGTCGAAGGCGAAACGATGTCGAAGTCGAAAGGCAACTACTACACTTTTCGTGACGTGGCAGCGAAGGGTTTTTCCGCAACCGCCGTCCGCTATTTCCTGCTCAGCGTGCCGTATAACAAGCAGCTCAACTTCACGTTCGACGCGCTTGCGGGCGCGGAGAAAACCGTCGCCAGCCTGCGCGACTTTCGCGCGCGCTTGAGTGAAGCCAAAACAGAACCCGGCAGCAACGACAAACTGCACGAAACCGCAACGCGCGCGCTGCGCGAGTTTGAAGAAGGCATGGACGACGATCTGAACACGTCAGTCGCACTCGCCGCGGTCCATAATCTTTCGCGCGAGGTCAACACAGCGCTCGCGCGCAAACAAGTCAAGGCAGACAACCAGCGCGAACTGCTCGAAGTCATCAATCGCATAGATTCGGTGCTGAACATCTTCGGGGAGCAACAACGCGAAAACCTCGACGGCGAGATTCAAGCGTTAGTTGACGAACGACAGGAAGCGCGGCGTCGTCGTGATTTTAGCCGCGCCGATGAGATTCGCGGCGAACTCGCCGACCGCGGCATCATTCTCGAAGACACTAAAGACGGCGTACGCTGGAAGCGCAGCAAGTAACCACCGTGGCAGAAGTCCGACTCGAAACCGATCGTCTCAGGATGCGCATGTGGCGCAATGAAGACTTCGAACCTTACTTTCAGGTCTGCTCCGATCCGGAAGTGATGCGCTACCTGGGCGGCAAAACAATGGACCGGCTCGAATGTTGGCGGCACATGGCGTTCTTCGTGGGCCATTGGCAACTGCTCGGTTACGGTCACTGGGTAGTCGAAGAGAAAGCTAGCGGCGAATTTGTCGGCCGCGTTGGTTTCATGAACCCGGAAGGCTGGCCCGCTTTCGAGCTTGGCTGGACGCTCGCGCGTAAATTCTGGGGACGCGGTTTTGCCAGCGAAGCCGGACGTCGCGCGCTGGCTTACGCGTTCGACGAGCTCGACAAAGATCACGTCATCAGCTTGATCGATCCAAAGAATACCAACTCGATCAAAGTCGCCGAACGTCTCGGCGAAAAAGTCGAAGGCACAACTGAATTGTTTGGTCGCGACGTCTTAATCTATGGAATCGACCGACCAGTCAACTCCCAAAGCTAAACTTATCAATATCCTGCAACTCGCTTACTCGGGCGAGTTGGCCGCCGGTTATGCTTATCGAGGTCACTGGCACTCACTCAGCGACGGCGACGACCGCGCGCGGGTGAAACAGATCGAAGAAGAAGAGTGGCAGCATCGCAAGCTGGTCGGCGAGATGCTGCGCGAACTCGGTGCTGGACCAAACAAACGGCGCGAGCTGCGAGCCACTTTAGTCGGACGAACGCTCGGTCTGTTGTGTCACGTCACTGGTTGGTTTGCGCCGATGTACGGCGCGGGCCGGCTCGAGAGTCGAAACATCGTCGAGTATGAAACCGCGGCGCGTTACGCGCGGGAGTGCGGACGGACTGACCTGATCGATTGTTTGCTGACGATGGCGGAAGTCGAGTGGGAGCACGAACGCTATTTTCGTTCGTGCGTGTTGCGTCATCGCTGGTCCAAGCGCTTTACAATCTGGCCCGAGCCACCTCCGAAGGAAAGTATTAGAAACCACAGATGACCCGAATACTTTCAATTCTCTTTCTGCTACTGCTGCCGGCTTCGTTAGCAGCGCAACAACCAAACAGGAAACAGCTCGCAGCGGAAGTAAAAGCCGAGTTCATGCACGCCTGGAACGGCTACAAGAAATACGCGTGGGGACATGACGATCTGAAACCGTTGTCCAAAACCCACCGCGACTGGCACGCACAGCCGCTGCTGATGACACCCATCGACTCGCTCGACACAATGATCATCATGGGCCTCGACGAAGAGGCTGCAGCAACGCGCGCTTACATTCTCAACAATCTCTCGTTCGACAAAGACTTTGACGTTCAGAACTTCGAAATCACGATCAGGATCCTTGGCGGCCTGGTTACGAATTATCAGCTCACTGGCGACAAAAGATTCTTGAGTCTTGCCGAAGATCTCGGCCGGCGGCTGCTGCCGGTGTTCGAGTCGCCGACGGGAATGCCGTATCGCTACGTCAATTTAAGAACCGGCAAGGTCCGCAATCCGGTCAGTAATCCGGCGGAAACGGGAACGTTGCTGCTGGAGTTTGGCGCGCTGAGTAAATT
>DATANW010000331.1:0-9396 GCA_036266055.1 Pyrinomonadaceae bacterium
GTCCTTGCACGGACGAGCGTTCTTGCAGCGACCATACGTCCTTGCGCACGCCAGCCTTCTTGCACAGATCAAGCCGTTCATGCCTAGTAGTAATAACGCAATCCCACCAACGTCAGTTGGTGGATCCTTCACTTCCCACCTACCTCTACCGACGTAAAAAGCGCAAATCCCACCAACGTGAGTTGGTGGATTCTTCACTTCCCGCCTACTAACCCCTCCGCAACCAGGCCTTCACGAATGCAGTCGTAAACTCTCCACACGTTCCCACGTAAGCCGACCCTTCCCACAATTGATCTATACCCACGTCTACCAGTAGCCGTGGATAGTTCTTGCCAACAAAATGCTGCCCGTTGTTCATCAATAGCAACACGCACTCTTCGATACTCATACTCGGCACAATCCTGACTATCAAATGCACATGGTCCGGAACGACGCTGATTTGGTCGATAGCAAACCCTCTCGCAAACGCCACTCGCATCCAATACTCGCTCAACCCGCGCCCAACCTTGGAATCAAATACGCCCCTTCGTTTGCGCGTGGCGAGAACCACGTGATGACTGAGGCTGAAGCTACAGTGCGCCGCCGTCAACGCAACTGGCTCGCGCACACGGTAGCGGTAAACAGGGGGCAACATGCGAACGGAATAGCCATGATGCTCTGACTGATGTTGCAGATAGTTTCGCACCGCAGCGATACGCATACGACCGACGCTGCTAGCGAAGTATCCTCGTGCCCACACAGGCTTCAGCATGTCGATTTCACGTGAGGAGTTACTTTTGATGATCTGGACCAGTTTGCAGATCGTGTGCGCGGGACGCAGGCTGAGTAAACACAGAATCTGAGCAGGCTCCGGATGAAACTCGAGGAGATGGTAATCCTGTCGTTTGCATATCTCATGGATCGTATCAGTAAGGCGCTCTGGACCATCCGCAGGTAGGTGGCGCCGCCGGTGCGTGCGAAAGCAAACGTAGTAATGAAGCTGGTAAGCCCAAGTGAGGCTGGTAAACGGCGTGAGGAACATCGACGGCAGAATAGGGATTGACGCTAAGTTCTGCAAGGTTGGAGTTGAACAATCCACCAACTGACGTTGGTGGGATTTTCGAGATGTAGGGCGTGGGTTGTGTAGGTGGGATGTGAACGATCCACCAACTAACGTTGGTGGGATTTGCTTATGTTTAAAAAGTCAGTAGGCCGGAGTAAATAAGTAGACCGTAATAAGTCCCGTAGACCGGAATACGTCAGGTAGAGGTAGTAAGTGAGTAGGCCGTAGTAAGAAGGCCATCAACTGACACATCCTTGACTTCGATCGACTCACCTATCGGATCGCTACTTCAAATCGTCTAGTTGTAAGCCGATGGGGGAGGCACCGGTGCCTTTCAGGCCGTCCATTACACGGGCGACTTCGCCGTAGGCGAGGGTGCGTGGGGCTTTGATGAAGACTGTCTTCTCGATGCGGATGTCGTCGGGTAGATCGAAGCGGTTCATCATGTCTGCTCGATAGGCGCGGTTGCGAGTTCGTTGGTCGAACACTGAGACCAGCCGGCTCGTGAGTTTCGACATGTCGTCGAGCGTGCCCATGTCAGCATCCCGATTGAGCTTCAAGGTCCTATCGGGCTCGATGGTAACGACGAGCGTGTAATCGTTGGGCTTGAGATCCTGAGTGTTGTCCGGAGGCGACGGAAGTTTCGCCATGAAGCGCGCTGGATTCAACGGCACCGCAACCATGAAAATGATCAGCAACACCAGCAGAACGTCGATCAGCGGCGTGACATTAATAAACGGCGGCGGCGTTGAGTCTTTGATCCGTTTCATCCGTGTTCCTCCCCGCACTTCAAACACGGACTTAGACACATCTTCAAAGAAAAGGTTCCCACGCAAACAAAAGGTGTCGCGAAAGCTCAGCGGGTGTCGCCCTTCGGAAACCTTACCCGATCCGGCTCCGCACTCAATCGCGTAAGCAGCTTCTTGATCAGCCTGTTCTTCACTCGCCCTGCTTCCTTCGGCGGCACAAGATAGCGAACAATCACTTCGAGCCAACTGTTCTCAGCCACACGAAAGATCACCACCGGCCGCTCCTGCACTTCAAGCTGGTCCACCGGAGTCTGCGCCAACAACTGGCGAAACAACCGAACGTGCTGCATCATCGTCTGCCCGACTTCCTGCTCCGCCACCTCCTGCATTGTCCGAGCGACCCAATCCAGATCCGAGTTGTAAGCGATCGGAAACTTGATCTCGTTCCAGATGTACGGAAACAGCGGCCACGTGTAGTTGTAAACCGGCGTACTCAACACCGACGAATTCGGAAACTTGATCACGCGCCCGCTTGGATGCTCAGTCGAAAGATAGTCGCCGCCAAACTCCCACAACGTCGTATCCAGATAGCCGACGTCAATCACGTCGCCCGTCGCTGTGCCGATGCGAATTCGATCGCCAACCCGGTACGGCTCACGAACGAGGATGTAGACCCAGCCGATGAAACTCGTAATCGGAGTCTGCAACGCAAAGCCGAGCACCAACGAGATCAAACCGAACGAAACGACCGCGGTGTACCAGTTCTGAAACAGTATCGTGAGCACAAAGAACGCAATCACGAGCCACACAACCAGCCGCGCGACGCGATTCAAGTTGTACTTATGAACCGTATTCGCCACCCGCCCGATGAAATAGACTTCGATCAGGCGCAGGATCATCAAACACGCCACCGCGACCGCCACGGCGACGATCAGCTTTTTGGTCAGCGGGTAACGGTCGTAAATGAAGTAGAAGCGAAATGAAATGATCTGGTGGACCACGAACAGCGCGATCAGCGACAGCACGTGGGTTCCGATGACCAGCTTGTCGCGAAACCGCGTCGGGGGCGGTTCTTCTGTTTCTTTCGAGGTCGCTTCCTTCAACGCGCGCTGCACGTCAGCGTCTTGCTTGATCTCCTCGACGCTCGTTTCGAGTTCGTTCTTCATCGCTGCGAATCAGACTTCAGTTGCTTGAGTCCGTCGATCACAATACGCGCGACCGTCGGAATGATCTCGCGCTCCTGCGAATGATCGGTCGTGAACGTCGCCAGGACAAACTTTCCACCCTCGGGCGTTTCGATATACGCGACGTCGTGTCGCGTGGTGCTGGTCCAACCGGCTTTCGACCACAGACGATAACCTTCGCGGCCCTTCAGCGCCATGCCGCTGAACCCGGTGCCCTGATCGTCGGTATCGCTGGTCTTGCCGTTGTAATCGCGCTTCAACAATTCCATCATCAGCGCCGTCCGGGCGGGATTCGCGACCTTTCCGGTGACTATCTCCATCATCAGCCGCGCGGTGGCGTCGGTGGTCAGCTTGTTACGGTTCTCGCCGTTTGGACCACGCGAAACACGCTCGCGTCCATACGCGTCTTCGCAAAATGTTTTCTGATTGATGTTGATGTTCGTGTAACCGAGCTCCGCGAAATAGCGGTTCACAGCGTTGCGTTTGTACTGCCACTCTTCCATCTCTTTCGGCGGCAACTCGTAACCTCCCGTCGTATGTGTGACGACGTCGACCACGTATTGTGTCGCTTCATTCGACGAGTCGACGATCATGTCGCGCAGCGCGCGCGTCAACTCCGGGGTCTGTTCGATCTTCTTGTCTTCCAGCCAGCGATGAGCCGCGACGAGATAGAAGAGTTTGGAAACACTCGCGGGATAGATCCGTTCGTTGCGGCGGAAGCTCGCCGTGATCGGATGTTGCGGGTCGCGCAGATCGATCAGCGTTATTGAAAGCTGCTTGTCTTCGAGCTTCTGCGCGGCGAACCGCTCGATGGTCGTCTTCGCGGCACGATCGACCAGATCCTGCAAGGAAGTTTGCTGACTAAAGGCCTGAGAAACGGAGATCAGCAGAAGAATGCACAGCGTCAGAATGTTTTTGATCGACATAGGCAAGCCAAATTAACACGGATCTCACGGATGCGCGCAAGATGTGCTATAACCGCGCGCGTGCAGAACAAACCTGAGGAAGGTCTGGTCCGCGGCATCAGGCGTTGGGACCTGGTCGCCATTGCAATCAACGGCATCATCGGCGCGGGAATCTTCGGGCTCCCTTCACGCGTCTACTCGTTAATCGGCACTTACAGCATCATCGCTTTCATCGTGTGCGCGCTCGTCGTCGCGCTCATCATCCTCTGCTTCGCCGAAGTCAGCAGCCGTTTTGAAGAGACTGGTGGTCCATATCTCTATGCGCGCGAGGCGTATGAACCCGCAGTCGCTTTCGAGATCGGCTGGCTGATCTGGCTCGCGCGGGTGACGGCGTTCGCCGCTAACTGCAACCTGCTGATCAATTACGTAAGTTTCTTCTGGTCGGGAGCGACAACGACCGCCTGGCGTGCCGCCATCATCATTTTCGTCGTCACCATCCTCGCGATCATCAATCTACTCGGTATCAGACAAGCAGCAATCGTCAGCAACGCGTTCACGATCGGCAAGCTGGTGGCGCTGATCATCTTCATCGCAGCGGGATTGTTCTTCCTGAATCCACAGGCGTTCGAACTCGGCGCCGCGCCAACGACTGACAAGTTCTCGCAATCCGTGCTTTTTCTCGTTTACGCGTTTACGGGTTTTGAAATGGCGACGATTCCGGCCGGTGAAGTGCGCGACCCGCAACGTAACCTTCCACGCGCGCTGATCATCGCGATCTTCGTCGTCGCAACTATTTACATACTGGTGCAAATCGTCTGCGTCGGTACGTTGCCGGGACTGGCCCAATCGACGAAACCGTTGGCGGATGCGGGCGCACACTTTCTCGGAACCTCAGGCGGCGCGATCATCTCCGCGGGCGCCGTTATTTCGATCACCGGCAACTTGAACATCCTTTTGTTGTCCGGCTCGCGATTGCCCTTTGCCATGGCCGAACAGCATCAGTTACCGACGCTGATCGGCCGCATTCACAAACGCTTCTTCACGCCTTACATCGCGATACTGATCACGGCGGCGCTGATGTTGGTTCTCACGCTCAGGAGCTCGTTTGCGCAGGCGTTGACGATCAGCACTCTCGCGCGGCTCGTGACGTACGGCGCGACGTGTCTGGCGCTGCCGCTCTTTCGTCGCCGCCACGACACACCGCCGGCGGCCTTTCGTTTACCCGGCGGAACGGTGATCGCAATCCTGTCGATGTTATTGATTGTTTGGCTGCTCGCGCACAGCACGTTGCAGGAAGCGCAAGCGACGGCGGCTGCCGCAGGGGTGGGCCTGCTGATCTATTTCATTTACTGGATATACTCCCGTTCAGCTCGTAGACAACGCGACCGTCAACCATCGTCAACTCCACTTTCACCTTCTCAATCTCCTTCGGATCGATCTTGAAGATGTCGCGCGACAGGATCACGAGGTCCGCCAGTTTTCCGGGAGTAATGCTTCCCTTCACGTTCTCTTGAAACTCTGCGTAAGCCGAACCCATCGTGTATGCGCGCACCGTCTCTTCAACCGAGATCTTCTGTTCCGGCACCCAGCCTTTCGAGTTCCTGCCGTCGAGTGTGCGACGCGTAACGGCAGCATAGATCGTCAACATCGGATCGAGGGGCGCAACCGTCCAATCGGTACCGAAAGCGAGCGTTGCTCCGGCGTCGAGCAACGAACGAAACGCGTAGGTCGTCTGCGCACGCTCTTTGCCGATGCGTTTCTCGGCCCAACGACCATCGTCGATCGCGTGATACGGCTGCATCGAAGCGATCACTCGATCGCGCGCGAAGCGTGGAATGTCCTGCGCGCGCAAGTGCTGCGCGTGTTCAATGCGGAAACGTCGATCGCGTGGACCATTCTCGCGTTCAACCTGTTCGTAGATGCTCAGGATCAGATCGTTCGCGCGATCGCCAATGGCGTGAATCATGATCTGTAGACCAGCGCGGTCCGCTTCCACGACGCGCTTGAGCATCGCGCCTTCGGGATACATCTCGTCGGTTGCAATCCCGCTCGTATTCGGTTCGTCGCGATACGGTTCGTAGAAGAGCGCCGTCGTCGATCCCAGGCTGCCGTCGGAGAAACCCTTCAGTCCGCCGACGCGCAACATCTCGCTGCCGAAATGTGCGCGCACGCCGGTTTGGGCCAGACGCTCCCACGCAGGCAACGGCGCGACGGCGTAGATGCGCGTGTTCAGTTGGCCGCGATCGAGCAACGTCTGATAGACGCCAACGTCCGCGCCCGCTGACATGTCCTGAATGCTGGTGACGCCCAGTCGCGCGGCGTGATTCGTCGCCGCACGGGCGGCGGCGATCTTCTCGTCGAAGCTCTCGGGCGGCTTCACTTTCCAAATGAAACTCATCGCGGCGTCTTTCAAAACGCCGGTCGGTTCTCCGTTGCGGTCGCGAACGATCACGCCGCCGGGTGGATCGAGGGTCTGGCGGGTCACGCCTGCGAGTCTGAGGGCGAGACTGTTCGCGAGCGCCATGTGACCGTCGAGACGATTGACAAACACCGGCGTGTCGCTAGTGAAACTGTCGATCAGATCTTTCGTCGGCAACGCTGCGTCAGGCCAACGCTCGTGGTCCCAATCGCCGCCGGTGATCCAACGCCCTTTCGGAACGTTCGCCACAAACGCGCGGATGCGCGCAGCAAACTCTTGTGGCGTGTTGGCGTCGCGCAAGTCCACGCTCGCGAGTTGAAAACCGCCACTCAGGAAATGTGTGTGCGCGTCGTTGAATCCGGGCAGCACCAGACGCTTTTTAGCGTCGATGGTGCGTGTTCGCGGTCCTGCCAGTTTCTTGATTTCTTTTGTGGAACCAACGGCAACGATGCGATTTCCGAGGATCGCGATCGCTTCGGCATTGGGTCGAGCGGGATCCATTGTGTGCACGATCGCGTTCACGATGATCGTGTCGGCGACAAGCGTTTGGGTGTCAGCACGAAGTGGAAGATTCATCAGCGTCAGGGTCAGAACAAAGAGCAAAGTGAATAGTCGGGTCATGCACTATAGTCTACCACCGCGGGTGCGGTACACTGTCGGCTAACTGTTGGCGTGGATAAACTAATCAACAATTTGACGGCGATTCTTGGCCGCGAGCGCGTTTTTTCCGCACCTGACGAACTGCTGGTCTATGAATGCGACGGTCTGCCCCATCACAAGCATCGACCGCGTGCCGTCGTGTTCCCTTCTTCGACTGAAGAAACGTCAGCCGTCATGCGTGAACTCGCGCGCGCGAACGTTCCGTTCACACCACGCGGCGCGGGCACAGGTTTGTCCGGCGGCGCCCTCGCACTCGATTCGGGAGTCGTGATCGAGATGGCGCGCATGCGCCGCATTCTGCGCATCGACGCGGAGAATCTTTTGGCGGTGGTGCAGCCGGGCGTCGTCAACCTGCACGTGTCGCGCGCGGTTGCCGGGCAGGGTTTGTACTACGTTCCCGATCCGTCGAGCCAGCCTTCGTGCACGATTGGCGGGAACATTGCCGAGAGCGCGGGTGGCATTCACTGTTTGAAGTACGGTACGACGACGGACCACGTCATCGGTTGTCGCGTCGTACTGGCGGGCGGTGACGTAGTGGATCTCGGCGGCGCGGGCGCCGAAGTGCCGGGTTACGATCTGCTGGGAACGTTTGTCGGGTCTGAAGGAACGTTCGGCATTGCGACTGAAGCGACCCTCAGGTTGTCGCGCATTCCGCCGGCGGTGCGCACGATGCTCGCGGAGTTTGGTGAAGTTAACGACGCGAGTCACGCGGTCTCGGCCATCATCGCGGCGGGGGTGATGCCGGCGGCGCTCGAGATGATGGACCGCGAGATCATTCGCGCAGTCGAACAAAGCATCTTTGCCGCGGGACTGCCACCGGACGCGGGCGCCGCTTTGTTGATCGAGCTGGACGGCATTGAAGCGGGCCTCGATCTTGAAGCGGAACGCGTCAGATCGATCTGCATGGAGTACGGCGCGCGCAGTTGTCGCAACGCGCGTGACGAAGTCGAACGCAAACAGCTTTGGGCCGCGCGCAAAGGTGCATTCGGCGCAATCGGGCGCATCTCGCCTGACTCGATGATCCAGGACGCGGTCGTGCCGCGGTCGCGTCTTCCGGAAGTGCTCGGGGCTGCTTACGACATCGCGGCGCGATACCAACTGCGAATTGCGAACGTGTTCCACGCCGGCGACGGCAATCTGCATCCGCTCATCTGTTTCGATTCACGTTTCGCGGACCAGGTGTTGAGAGTGAAAGAAGCGGGACGCGAGCTGATGGAAGTTTGCGTCAGTGCGGGTGGGACGATCACGGGCGAGCATGGCGTCGGGTTGGACAAGCGTGAGTTGTTGCCGCTGGTGTTTTCGGATGCGGACATGAATGCGATGTTGAGCGTGCGCGCGGCGTTTGATCCGCTGGGAATCTGCAATCCGGGAAAGATTGTGCCCATGCTGCGCGGTTGCGGTGAAGGACGTGCGATTGCGGAAACATTCGAGCAACCAGCAGCTGCTCTTCATCATGAACCCGTATCAAAGCCTCCCCGATCATCGCTCGCTGAAATAGTGGGTGAGAGTTTCATTTCAGAATTCAATCAATCCGTGTTGGTGTCGCCTGGTTCAATTGAAGAGTTGTCGGAAGTAGTGAGATTTGCGTCGCGAGTTTTGCCGGCCGGAGGCATGACGTGGTTGCGAAAGAACACGGATCTTATTGTTACTACCGCACGACTGAACCAAATAGTCGAACATGAACCCGCGGATCTAATCGCAGTCGCTCAAGCTGGTGTGAAGTTAACCGACTTCAATGCGGCCCTCGCCGAGAACGGTCAATGGCTGCCACTCGATCCGCCTGACGACGGCCGTGCGACACTCGGCGGTGTCGTGGCGACGGGTCTCGGCGGCGCGCAACAGTTTGGTTATGGACGTCCGCGCGGAACAGTCATCGGAATGAAAGTGGTCCTCGCCGATGGCAGCGTGATCAAAGCGGGCGGGCGCGTGGTGAAGAACGTGGCGGGCTATGATCTCAGCAAGTTGTTCACCGGCAGCCTCGGCACTTTGGGCGTTATCGCGGAACTCAACTTCAAACTCAGACCAAGACCCGAATGCGAACGCACAGTCATCATCGATAGTCCAACCCTGGATCTTCCCGCGAAGGCACGAGCGATCATCTCGGCCGGTTTGTTTCCGGTGGCGGCTGAGATCGTTTCGCCTGCATTCGCAGCGATTCTCGGAGTCGCCGCGAACCTACCAGTGATGCTCGTCCGCTTTGCGGGAAATGAAGTGGCAGTCAAATATCAAGTCGAACGAACGCTGGCCTTGAGCAAAGATGGCGAAGTCATCACTGACGACGCGCAACTCTGGAAACAGCTTGCTGCCGTTCCGATGCAATACTCATCGGGCTGGTATGCGGGCGTGCTTCCTAGCGAAGTCGCCGCGATTTGCAAGACCATCGACGTCCCCGACGCGATATGGCAGATTGGCGCCGCAGACGGACGAATCAGAATGC
>DATANW010000332.1:0-34275 GCA_036266055.1 Pyrinomonadaceae bacterium
GTCGCCACTGCTGCCGGAAACCGGCGACGAGCCGGTGAAGGGCGCCGGCGATGGCGGCAAACCCGCGCCACCGCCGCCGGTGCGCGTCGACATCAAGGGCATCGATCAGCGGATTCTCGCGCTCGGCGTGCCCGCCGGCGACTACGCGTCGCTGGCAGCCGGCCCGGCCGGAACCGTGTTCTACCTGGAAACGCCGCGAGGGGGCGGACCCTCGCCGCTCACCCTGCACCGCTACCAGCTGCGCGAGCGCAAGGCGGCGCCGTTTCTCGAAGGCATTCGCTCGTTCACGCTGTCAGGGGACGGCAAGAAGCTGCTCTATCGCGCCGACGGCAATCGCTGGGGCGTCGTCCTGGCGGATCGTCCGGCGAAGGTGGGCGATGGCCCGATCGATCTCACGGGCCTGGATGCGTTGATCGATCCGCGCGCGGAGTGGGCACAGATCTTCCACGAGACCTGGCGCATTCAGCGCGAGTACTTCTACGACGCGTCGATGCATGGCGCCAACTGGCAGGCCGTCTACGACAAGTACCGTCCGTTGGTGCCGTTCGTGGCGCATCGCACCGACCTCAGCTACCTGATGGCCATGGTGGGCGGCGAGCTGATGGTCGGCCACTCGTACATTTCGGCTCCCGGCGATCAACCCGATGGCGATCCGGTGTCGGTCGGCATGCTGGGCGCCGACTATGCCATCGAGAACGGACGCTATCGCATCCGCAAGATCTACACCGGCGAGAACTGGAACCCGGAGCTGCGTGCGCCGCTGAGTGCGCCGGGAATACAGGTGTCCGAAGGCGATTACATCGTCGAGGTAAACGGCCGGATGCTTACCTCGTCGACCAACATCTACAGTTTGTTCGAAGGCACCGCCAATCGACAGACGCTCATTAGGGTCAACAAGACACCCGATCGCGAAGGTTCGCGCCTGCTAACTGTCATTCCGGTCGCCAGCGAGGATGGACTGCGCACGCGCGCGTGGGTCGAAGACAATCGCCGCAAGGTCGATAAACTTTCCGGCGGTCGTCTCGCGTACGTTTGGCTGCCGAACACTGCAACACCCGGTTACGTTTCGTTCACGCGTTATTTTTATTCCCAACAGGACAAAGAAGGCGCGGTGATCGACGAGCGTTACAACCAGGGCGGTATGGTGGCCGACTACATCGTCAACGAGCTCGACCGCAAACTGATGGGTTATTTTGCGTTGCGTGACGGCGAGCCTTCGACGTCACCCATCGCGGGCCTCTATGGTCCAAAGGTGATGCTGATAAATGAATCAGCGGGGTCCGGTGGCGATGCGCTGCCGTTCATGTTTCGCCAGCGGAAGATCGGGCCGCTTGTCGGCAAGAAGACGTGGGGCGGGCTCGTCGGAACGCTCGGTTTCCCGCCGACGCTCGACGGTGGCGGTATCACCGCGCCAAACCTCGCCTTCTACAACTTGAAAGGTGAATGGGACGTCGAGAACATTGGCGTCGCGCCCGATGTGGAGGTCGACTACTCGGCGGCGGAAGTTCTCAAAGGAAACGATCCGCAACTCGAGCGCGCGGTGCAGGAAGCAATGAAACTGCTGCAACAGAATCCGGTGCGACGAGTACCGCGGCCGGCGCCGATCGATCGTACGTCAAAGGGTTCGGGGAGGTAAGCGCGTGTTCAGTAAACAACTCCGCGTAGCATTTTTTCTGCTGTTCGTAATTGCCGGTGCCGCAAGCGCGCAGCAGCCGGTTTTCACGCGGACTGAAGCCATGGTTCCCATGCGCGACGGCGTAAAGCTCTACACGCAGGTCTTTGCGCCGACTCGCACCACCGAACCAGTGCCAATGCTGTTGTTGCGAACACCGTACGGGATCGGAAATGCCACTTCCGAGCAACTCGCAGCGTTGCTGCCCGAGTTAACCGAATACATCATCGTGCGGCAGGACATCCGCGGACGGTTCAAGTCTGAGGGCCAGTTCGTGATGCTGCGCCAACCGCGCGACGCGTCCGACAAGAAAGGTATCGACGAAGGCACTGACACGTACGACACGATCGATTGGCTGTTGAAGAACGTGTCGAACCATAACGGAGGCGTCGGCATGGCGGGCACGAGTTACGGCGCATGGCTCTCGGTGATGGGAATGCTCGATCCCCATCCGGCGCTGAAAGCGATCGTGCAGCAGGCGTCGCCGGCCGACATGTGGCTCGGCGACGACTTTCATCACAACGGCGCGTTCCGTCTGAGCTACGGTCTCGAATACGCTTACATGATGGAGTCGTCGAAAGAGTTCACCGACCCGACGAAGATCATCGATCGCTACGATGCGTACGAGTGGTACCTCGCTCTTGGACCACTCGCGAATGCGAACGCGAAGTACTTTCAAAATCGTCTGCCGACGTGGAACGACTTCGTCAGTCATCCCGATTACGACGCTTTCTGGAAACGCCAGGGATTCGAACCCTGGCTCAATCGCGTGACGGTGCCAACCCTGAACGTCGCCGGTTGGTGGGACCAGGAAGACTTCTACGGTCCGATCAAGATCTACGAACTACTCGAACGCCACGATTCAAAGAAGCAGAACTTTCTCGTCGTCGGCCCGTGGAACCACGGCGGTTGGTCGAGAGGTGACGGCAACAAGCTCGGTCCGGTCGATTTCGGCAGTCCGACCGCCGCGCACTATCGCAAAAATATTCTGGCTCCCTTCTTCGACTACTATCTGAAAGGCAAAGGGACCGGCAATCAGCCGGAAGCAATCACGTTCCGCACCGGCAGTAATCAGTGGGTCGAGAATACCGAGTGGCCGCCGAAACAGAACGTCGTCGCGAAGAAACTTTATTTCCAGCCGAACGGCAAGTTGTCGTTCGATCCGCCTCCCGCGAATTCCGCGTCCGCATTTGATAGCTATGTCTCCGATCCGGCGCATCCTGTTCCGTACCGCAAGCGTCCGATCGAAGTGCGACAGGGCTGGACGACGTGGCTGGTCGAGGACCAGCGGTTCGTAGATCATCGTCCGGACGTGCTGACGTGGGCCACAGACACGTTGGACCAGGACATCACCGTCTCCGGCAAGATTATTGCCAATCTTTTCGCCTCGACCTCCGGCACGGACAGCGACTGGATCGTCAAGCTGATCGACGTTTACCCCGAGAAGTACGAGCCCGATCCAAAGATGGGTGGTTATCAACTGATGATTGCCGGCGACGTGCTGCGCGGGCGTTATTACAAGAGCTGGGAAAAACCGGAAGCGCTGCCGGCAAACCAGGTGGTGCACTACCAGATTCCGTTTCCGGCGAACGATCACGTTTTTCAGAGGGGCCATCGCATCATGGTCCAGGTGCAGAGCACGTGGTTTCCGGTGATCGATCGCAACCCGCAACGGTTCGTGCCGAACATTTTTCTGGCTAAAGACTCAGACTTTCAGCCGGCGACGCAGCGCGTGTTTCGATCGGGCCAACAGGCCTCGCACATCGCCGTGCCGGTGGTACAATCCGCCCGGTGAGCCCACCAACCGGCGTTTTAGAAACCGCAAAGTAGAGGACCAACAACCGTGAAACTCCGAGCACTCTTAGTGACCCTTACGCTAATCGTCTGCACCGTCACCGCAGTTGCGCAGCAACAACGACGGCTGAAGATCTACATCTCCGCCGACATGGAAGGCATCACGGGTGTCGTTACCGGCGAGCAACTCGGACCGCAGGGGTTCGAGTACGCGCGTTTCCGTGAATTCATGACGCAGGAAGTGAACGCCGCAATCGAAGGGGCAATGGCAGCCGGCGCAACGGAGATCGTCATCAGCGACTCGCACGGTAACGGTCAGAACCTGCTCATCGAGAAGTTAGCGCCGGCCAACGTCCTGGTGGTGCGTTCCTGGCCCAGGCCGTTGGGCATGATGCAAGGCATCGACGAGTCGTTCGCGGGCGCGATTTTTATCGGCTATCACACCGGCACAACTAACCTCGACGGCGTGCGCGCACACACGCTCTCGAGCGCGAGGCTCACCGATGTTCGCTTGAAAGGCGTGTCCGTGTCAGAGGCCGGACTGAACGCGGCCATCGCCGGTCATTTCAACGTGCCCGTCATCATGGTGTCGGGAGATGATGCGGTAGTGAAAGAAACAACCGCACTGCTGGGGAACATCGAAGGCGCCGTCGTGAAATGGGCTTCCGGTTTTCATTCGGCGATGACGATGACGCCGCAAATGTCGACCGTCTTGATTCGGGAGAAAGCCGAACGGGCGGTTAGAAGAATCAGCGAGTTCAAACCGTACAAGCTGGCGGCGCCGATCGAGCTGGAGGTCCGTTTCAAGAACTACCGTCCGGCAGAAGTGCTGAGTTATCTGAGCATCGTCCAACGACCCGATTCGCATAGCATCCGGTTCGTCGGTAAAGACATCATAGAGGTCTCGAAGTTTCTGACGTTCATCAACACCTACGAACCTGGTCTGGAGCCGTAAAGGTAATGCAAGCGATAAGACGCGTCGTTAATATTTTTGCCATCGTTGCGCTGCTGGCGTGCGGCGCTGTAGCGCAGGATCCACCGCCGGCCGCAAGGGAATACAGCCAGAACACCTGGAAAGAATTCACTTCGAAGGAGGGTCGATTCAGCGTTTTATTTCCGGGCACGCCCACGAAGAACGACAGAAATCTCGACACTCCCGCCGGCCCTGTGGCAACTCATGGCTTCATGGTGCAGTCCGACGTTTCCGCTTATTACCTGTCGTACTCGGAGTTTCCAAACGCCGGCGTTTTGACACCGCAGGATCAGAAAGAGATGCTGGACAGCAGCCGCAACCACGTCATCTCGGACGGTGCGAAGCTAATTAGCGAAGCTGATGTATCGGTAGGCGGAACGCTCGGCCGAGAATTGTTAGCGGAAAAGAACGGCATGATCCTGAGAGCACGATTCGCGTACGTCAACGGCAGGCTCTACAACCTCGTAATCGGCGTTCAGGCCAACACCGCGTTTACGACGGGCAAGCCGTCAGCAAACGCAGCCGACCGCACAGAACTCTTCGAGGAGATCTCCACGAAGTTCTTCAATTCCTTCAAGCTGACAAAGTGAACGTTTACGGGCGGAGGCGGATGCGCGCGAGCGTATCGGTGAACTTGCGCTCGGAACGCAGTTTCGCAAAGACGGGATCTACTTTCAGATTCATCAACCAGATATCGCGGCTTTCAACGGCCGTGTCCAGCCACTTGAACGCCTGTTCCTTGTCACCCAATCCGGCGTAGATCGCGGCGACTGTGTAAGGTGAAACATATCGCTGGTCTTGCAACTGGTGCAGGTCGGTGAGCACCTGCTGCGCTTCGGTCCTCTTTCCGGAGGCCGCATACGCATGGCCCAGCAGCGCCAGCATCAACGGGCTGCCCGAAAGCTTCACGCCGGTTTGAAATTCCGCGATCGCTTCCGCGTACATTCCCTTAGCTTCGTACGCCAACCCAAGATAACGGCGTGCGGGAAACGAGCTCGGATCGAGTTCGAGTATCTTCTTGCACTGTTCGATTGCCTGGTCGTTCTTGCCGGACAGATAGTAAATCCAGCCCAGGTGAGAACTCGCCACGAACGAAAGCGGCTCGAGTTCCTCCGTGCGCTTCGCCTCCGCGATCGCTTCGTCAAATCGCTCGACGGCGACGAGGTACGAGCTGTACCACTGGTGCGCGGGCGCGTAAGCGGGTTTCAACTTGATCGCCGCCTGAAACTCGCGCTCGGTCGCGGCGCGGTCCCAGTCCCAGCGAAAGTTGATGAAAGCCAGGGACGTATGCGCTTCTGCTGAGCCCTCGTCGATCTCCAGCGCCTTCAACGCCGCGTCTTTGGCTTTGGGAAATCCTTCTTTCGGTTCCAACCGGCCGTAAACGACGAGCATGTTGTAACAGTCGGCGAGACCGGCATGAGCGGCGCTATTGTTCGGGTCGATCTCCAAAGCCTTGTTGAAGAAGTCGATGGCCTGGAGCAACGCGTCGCCGGTGCGCTTGTTCCACGCGTTGCGGCCTTTCAGATAAAGGCCGTACGCCTCGAGCTGTTTCTTCTCCTCGACGTTCAGCTTGAGTCGAAGGTTTTCGAAGATGTCGCGCGAGATGTCGTCCTGGACCAGCAGGGCGTCGGAGAGTTTGTGATCGTAATGCTGACCCCACAGTTGGGCGACGTTTTGGAGATCGATCAAGTCGGCCTGGATGCTGATGATGTCGCCGTGCCGCCGCATGCGTCCGGTCACAACCGCGCGCACGTTCAACTCCTGTCCTACCTTGCGCGGATCCACCTCCTTGCCTTTGTAACCCGCGACGACGCTGCGCGGTACGACGCGGAGCTGCGGCAGCTTCGAAAGGCTATTGATCAAACTCTCGGCGATCTTGTCGTTGATGTACTGCGCGTCGGGATCAGACGATTCGTCGAAAAACGGCAGCACCGCGATCGACTGAATCGGGTCCGCGCCGTCCGACTTGCCACTCGTGAAATAGACCAGACCGACAATCGCGATGACGACCGCGATGGCCACCCCCGCAAAGGCCGGACTACGCCACGCAGCTCGATTCGTTGCGGCGGGAATTGATACGACAGGCATCGAGGCCGAGTTGTCTTGATGTGAGACAGTCTCTGAGTCCGGCGGTGGCGTCTCCAAAGGGGGCGCAGCTGCGGTCGGACCGTTGGAAGAAACGCCGTCCCACGCTTCATTGATGTCCGCGACGAACCGGTAGCCGCGTCGCGGCACGGTCTCGATAAACTGCACACCGCCGGGACTCTCGCCCAGCGCCTTTCGCAGCAGCGAGATGTTTTGCGTCAGGTTCCCTTCCTCGACGTACGTGCTGGGCCACACGCGTTTCATCAGATCGTCCTTGGCGACGACCTGGCCGCGGTTCTCCACGAGCGTGATCAGGATGTCGAAAACCTTCGGCGTCAGCGGGACCAGCTCACCTTCGCGCAACAGGATTCGTTCCGCTGTTTTCAAGCGGAAACGACCAAATTCATAGCTGTGAGCATCCAACTGCGCCATTAAACGGCCTTGAGAAATATCTTTGAGGACTTTTTGAGTGCGGCCTGAGGACTTGCCGGGTGGCGCAGTCGTAAATTACGCCAATCCGGGTTCTCGTATGCGACTCAGGAAAGACGGATTGTACGAATGATTTCCATCTGAAAACAAGGATCTCCCCATGATCGAACAAAAAAAGACATCGGAGTTGATTGAGACCTCGCTAATCTGCCTGTTGAGCGCCGGAGTAGCCATCGCGGCGTTCCTCGTAATGTGGCTCGTGGCGGTCCTGACGGGCGTCGCCTAAGTCCCAGGAAACGGTTCGTCAATCGACTCGCTCTGCTTCGTAAAGAATTTCGGTCCCGACTCCGTCATGTACAGGCAGTCTTCCAGGCGGATGCCAAACTCGCCATAAATCACCACCGTCGGCTCGTCACTAAAACACATACCCGGTTGCATCGGCGTTTTATTCCCGCGCACAAAGTTCGTCCATTCGTGTCCGTCGAGGCCGATGCCATGACCGGTCCGATGCGGTAGTCCGGGGACCTTGTAATCAGGACCAAACCCGGCGTCGGTAATAACTTTCCGGGCGGCGGCGTCGACCACTTCACACGGCGCGCCGACCTTCGCGGCGGCAAACGCTGCATCCTGCGCTTTTCGTTCGAGGTCCCAGATCTGCCGCTGCCGATCCGACGCCTTCCCGAAAACGAAGGTGCGCGTGATGTCTGATTGGTACCCCTCGACACTGCAACCGCCGTCCATCAACACGACATCGCCCTCTTTCAACCGCTGCGGCGTGCTGCTGCCGTGCGGAAAAGCGGTGTACTTCCCGAAGCTGACGAATATTCCACCCGACGTACCGAGCGCGCGAAACGCCGACGCGCAAACGCCCGCGAACTCGCCCTGAGTCATGCCTTCAGTCATGCTGTCGCGCGTGGCTTTGTAGGCTACGATCGTGATGTCGTTTGCCTTCTGCATCAAGGAGATCTCGGCCGGTGACTTGATCATGCGGCAGCCGGCGGTAATCGGGGTCGCGTCGACGTACTTCAGCGCCGGGGCGGCCTTGCGAATGCCGTCGTACAGGAAAAACCGCACGCGTTCTTCGATACCGACAGTTCCAGTGCGCACGCCGCGATCGCGAAAGATCTCGGCGACTCGTTTGTATGGGCTCTCGTCTTCTTCCCACGTGCGGATGTCGGTACCCATCTTGATCAGTTCGCGAGCGCGTTCTTCCTCAAACTTCGGACACACCCAGGCGAGCTCGCCGCGCGCGGGAATCACGGCTGCGAACATGCGTTCACTCGTGCCCCAGCGCATGCCGGTGAAGTAAGTCATGCTGCTGCCCGGTTCGAGATAGATCGCATCGATGCGCTGTTCGCGCATGAGTCGTTGGGCTTTTTCGATCCGGCTCTTGCGTTCTTCCTGCGTGATCGGAACGACGCCGTCCGTCATGCGACGCAACTGTCGAATTGCTTCCGGTTGGTTTTGTTGTGGCGGTTCGGGGGTTTCGTTGCCGGCGTGGGCCAGCGAAGTGCCGAAGAGTGTTGCGCCGGCGACTCCGGCTGATAAACGTAGAAAATCGCGACGATCAGTGCACATGGGGCTCCTCGGGTTGTGTTTTCCAATCTGTGTTTTGTATTAAAGACCAAGCGGAATGTACACGAGAGACTATAAAGGAACAAGGGGTCAATTATGCCAATCAGGAGTCACGATCTTCATGGTTCCGCACCCGACAAATCCAACGCGGCGCTGCTTCTAATTGACGTCATCAACGACTTCGATTTTCCCGAGGCCGAACAACTCCTGCGCCTCGCGCTGCCGGCCGCGAAGAACATCGCTGCGCTGAAACGACGAGCAAAAGATGCCGGCATCCCGGTGATCTACGTCAACGACAACTTCGGCCGCTGGCGTTCTGATTTCAAAAAGATCGTGGCGCACTGTCGCGACGAATCGCGTGGTAAACCGATCGTCGAACTTCTCTTGCCTGACGAGGACGACTATTTCGTACTCAAACCAAAAAACTCCGGCTTCTACTCGACGACGCTCGACCTGCTGCTGATCCACCTCGGCGCGAGGAATTTGATCATCACCGGCATTCAGGGAAACAACTGCGTCCTGTTCACCGCGAACGATGCCTACGAGCGCGATTACAAGATCTTCGTGCCGTCCGATTGCACCGCCTCAAATACTGAAGAGCAGAACGAGCACGCGCTCAAACAGATGCAGACCGTGCTGAAGGCGGACGTGAGTAACGCAAAAGAATTGGATCTAAAAGCGATCACCAGCTAGAATCCTCACTCGCATTTTTCGCGCGTCTGCAAACGGAGGGACATTCAAGATCAATCTTTGCCGGATTCTCGCGTGTATTCTCTGCCTGTGGACCACCGCCGGCGCGCAGCAGGCCTTACGTTGGGGAGCCGACCCGAGTGGCGGCGCGCCTTACGTTTTTACCGATCCCGCTAATCCCGACCGTTACATCGGCTACGAAAAAGACATGGTGGACGCGCTGGCGGCAGCCATGGGCCGCCGCGCCGAGTTTGTTCCGAGCGATTGGGAAACGCTCGTCTCCGCACTGCAACGCAACTCGTTCGACGTGATCGTCAATGGTCTCGAGCCGACCGGAGATCGCGCCCGACAAATCCTCTTCAGCAACCCCTACTACATCTTTCAACTGCAACTCACTGTCCGCGCGGACGACAACCGTATCAACTCTCTCGCCGACTGCAAAAACCGCGTCGTCGGCACGCTCGCGAACACCGCCGCGTCGCGACTGCTGGAACACGAAAACATTGCGTTCAAGAGTTACGCCGATCCGGTCGGCGCTTATCGAGATCTCGAGTTGAAACGAATCGATGCAGCCTTGTTTGACGTTCCGGCCGAGGCGTTCTACGCCCGTCCGAATCGACGCTTGAAACCGGCCGGTGAACCATTCACGCGCGGTCAGTACGTGATCGGCTTACGGCAAGGTGATCAGGCACTGAAGACCGAAATCGACGCGGCGATCAACAAGATCATCGCCGACGGCACGCTCGAAACGATTCTCAAAAAGTGGGGACTCTGGAACCAGGCGCAGGTCGAGTTTCAAGCTCCGATTCGATCCGGTAATCGGGCCACCGAAAACGTCGAATACACGACCACAGACGCGACGTTCAACTGGCGTGAAGCGCTGTGGCGTCTCACGCGCGCCGCCGCCGTCACGGTCCTGATCGCGCTTGGATCGATGGTGCTCGCCGTCGTGCTGGGTCTGCCGCTGGCGGTCGGGCAGTGGAAAGGTCCCGGGTGGCTACGTTCGCTGTGCACGATCTATGTCGAGTTCTTTCGCGGCACTCCGGTGCTGGTGCAACTGTTGTTTCTCTATTTCGGACTGCCGGTGATCGGAATCGCGATGCCGGGTTGGCTGACCGCGCTCGTGGGACTCGGTTTGAACTACGCAGCTTACGAATCGCAAGTCTATCGCGCGTCGTTGGAAGCGATTCCGACCGGGCAATGGGAAGCAGCGTACTCGCTTGGAATGGGACCAGTGCTCGCTTTCCGCCGCATCATCCTGCCGCAGGCGTTTCGCATCGCGCTGCCGCCGATGACCAACGACTTCGTCTCGCTCTTCAAAGACACTTCGGTAGCCTTTGCGATCTCCGTTTGGGAACTGGCCACTGCGTATCGCGAGCTTGCAAACGCGTCCGGACAGTTTCTGCTGCTCGGGCTTGCGGTTTCTGCTTTCTATCTGGCGATGAGTCTGCCGATGGCCCATCTCGCGCGTCTGCTCGAACAGCGCCTGAGTAATCGGGCTACCTCACGTGTCATAGAAGCCGAAGAAGTGGAGGCCCCGGCATGATTGGCGCCATGATTCGCGTGCAGGGCTTACGCAAACACTTCGGCGACTCGCAGATTCTGAAAGGGATCGACTTCGAAGTTCCGCCGCAAACCGTGCTCGGAGTCATCGGCGCGTCCGGCAGCGGGAAGTCGACGCTGCTGCGGTGTCTGAACGGGTTGGAGACGATCGACGGCGGCACGATCGAGTGCGGCAATGTGCGTCTGGAAGCAGGTCTTTCGCACCACGACTATCGAAAACGGGTGCGAGAGTTGCGTTTGAAAGTCGGTACTGTCTTTCAGCACTTCTATTTGTTCCCGCACCTCTCGGTGTTGGGAAACATCGTCGAGGCGCCGGTACACGTGCTGCGCACGCCGCGCAACACGGCGCAGACGGAGGCTTACGAGTTACTCGAATCCGTGGGTTTGAAGGTGGCCGCGCGGAGGTATCCGGGATCGTTGTCAGGCGGCGAACAGCAACGCGTCGCGATCGCGCGGGCGTTGGCGATGCATCCCGCGTTGTTGCTGCTCGACGAACCGACCAGCGCGCTCGATCCGCGCCGCATCAACAGTTTGCGCGCGCTGCTGCGCACGTTCGTCGACCGTGGTCACACGATGATCATCATTTCGCATTCGATGGGATTTCTCGCCGGCGTCGCGGACCACATCCTGTTCATGGATGGCGGACACGTCGTCGAACACGGCCCCGCGGAGCAAGTCTTGAACTCGCCTCAGGACGCTCGCACAAAGGAATTTCTGGAACAGGCGGAATAGATTAATGGGCGCGCTGCGGGTCTGACATGCGCTCGAGGTAACGCTCGAAACGGTCGCGCTGCTGAACGTCCGTTATCTTCGTGCCCAACAAGTACCCAGGCGACGAGTTCACGCCGTTTATCCGTTCACACCTGACCGGCGTCACTTCCAGTCCAATCACACCATCAGGCAGATGCAGCGACAGGTGCAACCGATTGTCGCCGTCACAGAACCGTTCGTCGATGATCGTCGACGGTATGATCATCGACAATCCGGCGGCGCTGAGGTCGGTGGTCTGACCCATGAAGATCAGCGATTCGAGCGGTTCGCCGGCGTCGGTGTCGAGCAGCGAGAGGTCGGCCAGCAGCTCGACTTCGCATCTCACCTTGAGGCGGCGCATTTCCCGGCGTTCGATGGATGACGTGAGATGGTCCAACCTGGTCAGCTTGCTGATGGGGAAGTGTTCGAGACCTTTCCCGGACGCGTCAGTTTTTATTGTCAGGGTCCGCAACCGAAGGGAACGCTCTCCGGCGGGCCAGTAGTAGCATGAAACGATGAATTTGTACATTCAACAGTCGTTTTCGGTACTGATCTGAAGATCCGATATCTGAGTTAAGGCTGTACCCAATAAAAACGCTGAATGCGGTCACGATTCCTGCTTTATTAAGCCCGGCTCGTTAGGGTCGTTGAGGTACTCGATAAAGGCCCGCAGGGTCTCGAGTTGTTCCTGGGACAGATCCAGAAAACGGACGCCAAAACCGACCGGCGGAGTGTGATGAGCTACTTCGCCAGCCAACTCCAGCCACTCGCCATTCGGCAGGTGGAGCTTGAAATTCAGCAGCTCGCCCATGGTCACATCGCCCAGCGAATCCATGTAGCAGCCGCCATCCGAGAGATCAGTGATGCGGGCGGTATAGTTTCCGCTCTTGCCGTCCCAAACAGCGTCGAGCGAAACATCCCACCGCTTTCCAGTCCTCCGCTCGTCCATCTTTTTTCGTCGTGATGAGAAACAGTTAAGTCGTGAGAACGCGCTGACGGGTCTGATTCTAGCAGATTTGAGTGGGTTCTTAACATCGGTGTTTTTCTTGATATCATGCGCCAATGTCTACAACTTCCAGGCGAACCCAGACAGAAGCCCAAACCGCAGTGGCGCCCGTGGCTGAGATCCGGCGGCACTTCCCTGCTCTCGAACGCGTCCATAACGGTTATCCAGTCGCCTATTTCGACGGCCCGGGCGGTACTCAGGTGCCGCGTTACGTCGTCGAAAAAATGAGTGACTATCTCTATCACCACAACGCAAACACGCACTGGGCCTATCCGACCAGCGCTGAAACAGACGCGGCGATCGAGTATGCCCGGGAGGTCTGTGCCGACTTTTTGAATGCCTCGCCCGCGGAGATCGCCTTCGGCGCGAACATGACGACGCTGACTTATCACTTGTCGCGCGCGCTGGGACAACAGTATTCGCCGGGCGACGAAATCGTCGTCACCGAGTTGGATCATCATGCGAATGTCGACCCCTGGCGACGGCTTGCCGTCGAGCGTGGTGTCACTGTTAGAACAGTGCGGATGGATACGTCGACCGGGAAACTTGTTGAGGAAGATCTGGAACGGTTTATCGGTCCGAAGACACGGCTGGTCGCGATCGGTGCTGCGTCAAATGCATTGGGCACGATCAACGACATCGCGCGCGTGGTGGCGATGGGTCACAGTGTTGGCGCGCAGGTGTTTGTCGACGCGGTGCATTACGTGCCTCATGAGCTGTTGGACGTGCGGCAGCTCGATTGCGATTTTGTAGGGATGTCGGCGTACAAGTTTTATGGACCGCATGTCGGCGTGATGTTTGCGAAGCGCGAGTTGCTTGAGCAGATCGACTTTCCCAAGCTCGTGCCGGCGCCGGATTACGCGCCCGAGAACGCGGAGACTGGGACGCAGAATCAGGAAGGGATGGTTGGCGCGGCGGCGGCGGTCGATTACCTGGCGTCGCTGGGTGAACGTTCGAGCCGGCGTGAGAGCCTCGTCACAGTTTTTGACGAGATACATGCGCGATCGTTGCGACTGTTCGAGCGTTTGTGGAGTGCGTTGAGTGCGATGCCGCGGGTCACGGTGTATGGTCCACCGCCGGGATCGCCGCGCACCGCGACGCTTTCGTTCACCATTGACGGTGTTGCTTCCACGCAGGCGGCGCGGCGTTTAGCTGAAAAGGGACTGTTCCTGTCGCATGGAGACTTTTACGCTGCGACAGTTGTGCAGCGTCTTGGTCTCGAGCCGGAAGGACTGATTCGCGCGGGATGCGCGTGCTACACGACAGAGGAAGAGATCGATCGATTAATTTCCGCGATCAGCGATCTTTGAGCCGTGTGGCATTAATGAAGTCGGCCAGTAGCCCGTATGCGGTGCTTTGCAGGTTTGGTCGGTGCGACACGACCGTCAGCCCTGGAATCGTGTCGAGTTCGAAGTGAACCGCCAGCGAGGTTCCACGGACGCTGGAAAACGGATCGCCGGAGTTGATCTGTTCGGGTCGCACCGAGGCTGTAACGGAACCGTCGGCATTGACGACGGCACGCGAAAGCAGTTTGTAAGGCCGGCCTTCCGCTCGTGCTGCCTGCACCGTCTCCGGATCCAACCCGCGTATCCCCTCGCGTCGCACCTCAGACGGCAACAGCGGAGTGCGCAGTATCACACGCGCAATCGCGCAGATCTTCATGATCGAGTCCCAACCTTCGACGTCGTTCGTCGGATCGGTCTCCGCGACGCCGAGGTCCTGCGCCGTCTTCACGCCCTCGGCGAAACTTCTTCCCGCCTCCATCGTCTCGAGAATCACGTTGGTAGTTGAATTGAAAACGCCGCTGAACCCCCGCACCTTCACACCGGGCAGTGTCTCGCGAAACAGCGAAAACACCGGCGCGCTGTCGAGCACTGTCGCTTCAAACAAAAAGCTCTTGCCCGTGGCTTCCGCGATCGCGTTCAACTCATCGTACGCGTAAACGATCGGCGCCTTGTTCGCAGTGATCGTATGTGCGCCTGCTCTTAGCGACGCTTTCAAGTAATCGATCGCGGGCTGACCAGTCTCAGGATTTAGCGACGTCGTTTCAAACAGCACATCCGGCCGCGCCGTTGCGAGCCAGTCCTCAAATCCATTTTTATTTGGTATCTGATCCGTGGTCGCAACATCGATCGCGTCACCCGTGGCCCGCCAACCCATGCGCCGCGTCGCCACTCCTGTGATCTCCCATTCGATCCCGTAACGGTCGCGCAACTCCATCGACTTCGCCACGAGCAACCTCGAGAGCGCCCGCCCGACATTCCCAAAACCGAGAAATGCGAGTCTGTATCGTTTATAATCCGCAGCTAACATTTGAAATGAAACAATACCACGATCTACTGCGATCGATTCTGGAGAATGGCACCGAGCACCGCGACCGGACCGGCGTCGGCACCATTTCGCACTTCGGTTTTCAAACCCGCTTCGACCTGAGACAAGGCTTTCCCATCGTCACGACCAAGCGCGTTCCGTTTCGCTGGGTCGCCGAAGAGTTGTTTTGGTTTCTTTCGGGCGACACGAGCGAAGCAAACCTGCGCGCCCGCGGCGTCGACATCTGGGCCGAGTGGGCCGACGAAGAGCACACGCAGAAATTTGGCAGACCCGCCGGCGATCTGGGACCAGTCTACGGTTATCTCTGGCGCTCGTTTGGCGGCGACTATCCCGAGAAGAACGGCGTCGATCAGATCGAGAAACTCATAACGCAGATCAGAACAAACCCGGATTCGCGCAGATTAATTGTGACGGGTTGGGACCCGCGCCAGGCCGACAACGTTGATTTGCCGCCGTGTCATACGTTGTTTCAATTCAAGGTCGAGAGCGGAAGAATTCTTCATTGCCAACTTTACCAGCGCTCGGCCGACGCGTTTCTCGGCGTTCCGTTCAACATCAGCTCGTACGCGCTGCTGACGCACATGGTCGCGCACGTCACCGAGCTCGAGGTCGGCGACTTCGTCTACACACTCGGCGATTATCACATCTACAAGAATCATATGGAGCAGGTGAAAGAGTTGTTGTCGCGCGACCCTTATCCGCTGCCGCAGTTGAAGATTAACGCAAATGACTTACGCGGCTTGGAAGGATTGTTGCGAATAAACTACGAACACCTCGAATTGATCGGCTACAAATCGCACGGCAAGATCGCGGCGCCGGTGGCGGTATGAAAAGAGACTCATGATCATCGGCATCGCAGCAGTGGATCGCAAAGGGGCGATTGGAAAAGGCGGCAAGCTCCCGTGGCACTATTCGTCGGACATGAAGTTCTTCCGCGAAACGACGACGGGGCACGCGGTCGTGATGGGGCGAAAGACGTGGCTCACCCTCGGTAAACCGTTGAAGAACCGGCTGAACATCGTGTTGAGCCGCGACCCGAGTATCGAGCCTCAAGAGTCGCTGCTGGTGCTGACGGACATCGACAGCGTTATCTCGCTCAACAACTCGCTCACGACGGATCTGTTCGTGATTGGCGGCGCGCAGATCTACACCGCGTTTCTGGACCACATTGAGAAATGGATCATCACCGAAGTGCCGCTCACGGTTTCCGGCGCTGACACGTTCATGCCGGAACGTTATTTGGATGATTTTAAATCTGTGTCTTCCAAACCGCTGGATGAAAGCCTGGTCGTCAAGGTTTACAATCGCCGCTAGAACAATTCATCTAACGCTTCGTCAACCGAACGCACGCCGACCGCACGAATTCCAAGCAAACGTTCGAGTCCGGCAACATTCGACGCCGGCATCACGATCTTCTTGAACCCCAGCGCCTGCGCTTCTTTGACGCGCACCGCCGCCTGCATCGCGCCACGCACTTCGCCCGTCAATCCGATCTCACCAAACACCGCCGTGTGCGGATCGATGGGCGTGTTCTTGAAACTCGAAGCAATGGCCGTTATGACGCCGAGATCCGCGGCGGGTTCGTCAACTTCCAAGCCGCCCGCGATGTTCACGAACACGTCGTCGCCGATCAGTTGCATGCCCACGCGTTTCTCGAGCATCGCAATCAATAGCGAAACGCGGTTCTGGTCCAACCCCTGTGTCATGCGCCTGCCGCTGCCGTACTTCGAGCCCGACACGAGCGCCTGAATCTCGACGAGCAGCGGGCGCGTTCCTTCCATGCACGCGCTCACGACCGATCCAGCAGCGTTCTGTGGTCGTTCCTGGAGAAACATCTGCGACGGATTCGCAACGGGCCTCAGCCCCGTGCCGGTCATCTCGAACACGCCGACTTCATTCGCCGCGCCGAAACGGTTCTTCGCCGCGCGTACGATGCGATGGTTGTGATGGCGCTCGCCTTCGAAATACAAGACCGTGTCGACGATGTGTTCGAGCGCCTTCGGCCCGGCAATCGATCCTTCTTTGTTGATGTGACCGATGAGAAAAACCGGAACGCCACGGTTCTTCGCGAGCAACAGAAACTGGTGCGCGACTTCCCTCACCTGCGAAATCGAACCCGGTGCGGCTTCGATCGCACTCGCGAACACGGTTTGAATCGAGTCGACGATCACCGCGCCAGGATTCAGACGATCGATCTCGTGAAAGATTTTTTCGAGATTGGTTTCGGGAAGGAGGTAGAGATTTTTTGCGCTGACGCCGAGTCGATCGCCGCGCAGTTTGATCTGGCGTTCCGATTCCTCGCCGGAGACGTACAGCACGATCGTGTTCGTGCCGCTGAGTTGGTCGGCGACCTGAAGCAGCAGCGTACTCTTGCCGATGCCCGGATCGCCGCCGATCAAAACGAGCGTGCCCGGCACGATGCCGCCGCCGAGCACGCGATCGAATTCAGTCACGCCGGACGAGACGCGCAGATCGTCCTGCGGTTCGATGTCGTTGAATGCGACCGCCGAAACCTCGCGTAACGCGAAACCGTTGCGAGCTGGTTTTCGCGCTCGCTCTTCGACGAGTGAATTCCACTCGCCGCATTCCGGACACTTACCGAGCCATTTGGTTGACTGAAAGTTACAACTCTGGCAGACAAAGATCGTTTCTGACTTCTTCATTTATAACGTGGTCTCTCACGCCCTGGACCCTCTTTGCGTCTTTGCGGGAACCTTACTGCTAAAAAATTATCCCGCAAACGCGCAAAGACGCAAAGGACCCTTTACAACAGTTCCTTGACGTTCTCCGTGGGCCGTCCGAGTACTGCGCGATCGCCGCGTTCGACGATCGGGCGCTGTAGCAGATCCGGGTGTTCGACCATCAAACCGATCAACTCGGCGTCGCTCAGGTCTTTGCTTGCCAGGTCGAGTTCCTTGTAGATCGGCTCACCCTTTCGCAGCAGGTCGCGCGGTTTGACGTTCATCTTGCGAATGAGCTCGGTGAGTTTTTTCTTCGTTAGCGGTTCGATGTAGTAGTTAACTTTTTCAAACGGAATGCCGCTCTCCCGGAGCAGCTTGTCCATTTCGCGACACTTGGTTCAAGTTGGTTTTTCGTAGACCGTAATCTTGTCTGCCATGTTTTTTTTAAATTTTCCTTTTCGCTGACCTCGCGCAGGCACTACGGGAAGATTCCTCTAACCCGCGTCGCTTCAACCACGCGCCCGACGGCCAGAATGTACGCGCCGGTGCGCATGTCGACATTGTAATGTTGCGCCGTCTCGTGCACCGAATTGAAGGCCGTATTGATCGTCTGTTCGAGCGTATCGTTGATCTGGCGTTCCGACCAGAAGAACGAATACTGATCCTGCACCCACTCGTAATAGCTTACCGTCACGCCACCGGCATTCGCCAGAATATCAGGAATCAGAAACACACCCTCATCCTCGAGCACACGATCGGCGCCCGGCGTCGTCGGACCATTCGCCAGCTCGGCGATGATCTTCGCTTTCACCTGCCCGACATTCTTCATCGTGATCGCATTCTCCAGCGCCGATGGAAGAAGAATATCGCAATCGATCCCGATCATGTCCTCCGGCGCAACTTCTTTCGTCCCTTTCAACCCCGCCAACGACTTCGTCACGTCTTTGTGCTTCAGCGCTTCGGGAACGTCGATGCCACCCTCACAAACGACTCCCGTCTTCGAATCGCACGCAGCCACGACACGCGCGCCATCTTCAGCGACGAGCCGCGCGATGTTCGCGCCGGCATTGCCGAAGCCGTGTACCGCCACCCGCGCATCTCTCAAACTCATTCCTTTCACGCGGCATGCCTCACGCAACGCGTACAAACAACCACGAGCAGTCGCTTCCGCACGACCCTGCGATCCGCCGAGCGAGATCGGTTTGCCAGTGACGACGCCGAGCTCAGTGTGACCACGCACCATCGAGATCGTGTCCATGATCCACGCCATGGTCTGTTCGTCGGTGTAGACGTCGGGCGCGGGAATGTCGCGGTCTGGGCCGATGATGGGAGCGATCTCAAACGCGTAACGACGCGTCAACCGTTCGAGCTCATTTTTGGAAAGACTCTTCGGATCGCAAATCACGCCGCCTTTGCCGCCGCCGTAGGGAATCCCGACCGTGGCGCATTTCCACGTCATCCACGAAGCAAGCGCTTTGACTTCGTCGAGCGACACGTTTGGGTGATAACGGATGCCGCCCTTCGCGGGGCCACGCGCGATGTTGTGCTGCACGCGAAATCCTTCAAACACCTGGACGTCACCGCCGTCCATCTTGACGGGAATCGAAACAATGAGTTGTCTCTTGGCATTCTCCAACACGTGCCGCATCGAGGGTTCGAGGTCTAGGTAGTCAGCCGCGCGGTTGAACTGTTGTTTGGCAATTTCGTAGGGATTGAGCTGTTCCTGGAAAGCCTTTTGAGTCGCCATGCATTCAGCTCCTGGGAAAGATTTGGGTGGGAAAGCGTTGCAATCCTAAGGGGTTCAATTTGGGAAGGCAAGGTGAGGTGAAGGCCGCGCTTGTGCATTGTCGATCATGCCGGGAACACTTCGGATTGAGCGGTGTCTAAATGGTTCGAGTAGCTCCCGCGACCCGATGGCACCGGCAACTAGCGGACCCACGATATTCGATTTGCGCGCACAGGCGCCTTTGGCTCGTAGCTGGACGGGCCGCCTTCGAATCCGTTGTTCGCCATGCCATACGGAGGAGCGGAATGTTTAATAACCTTATCGAATCAAGCTCACACGCGAAAGAATTCAAGCGTCGCGGATCGTTTTTACTGTTCACGACGGCGACGTACCTCGTGCTCTTTGTGGTGACGGGCGTGATCAGCATCTATGCGTACGACGCTCGGCTCGAACAACAAAATCTGGAACTCGTAGGGTTGGTTGCTCCGGTGGAGTGGGTGCAACCGGAGCGGCAACCAGCGGTGCAGCCTGACAAGCCACAACCGAGCCGAGACAACCAATCGAACATACCAACTCGCGCGATCGCGATGGCGCCCGTCGATACGCCGGAAAGACCACCGGACGTAATTTCGACAACTCCAAACACGAACCTGCCTAGACCGAACGGTATCTATCGTGTCACTGGACAGAATTCCAACCCTCCGGGGTTGGGTGGTGGGCCAGGGAATTCATCTGGCGGCGGTAATGGACCAGCGGTGGTTGCTCGTCCGGTTGAAATCGAAGAACCACCTCCCGCGCCCGAACAACCGAAAGTGCCGAAGGTGATCAGCAAAGGAGTGATCACCGGCCAGGCAACCTCGTTGCCGCAGCCGCCCTATCCGGCAATCGCGAGGACAGCCGGTATTCAGGGAAGGGTGAGTGTGCAAGTGCTGATCGACGAGCAGGGCAACGTCGTCTCAGCGACGCCGATCGACGGACATCCGATGCTCAAGTTAGCAGCCCAGAAAGCGGCGATGCAGGCTAAGTTCCGACCGACGCTGTTGAGCGAACAACCTGTGAAGGTCTCGGGTGTGATCACTTACGACTTCAAACTCAGGTAGAGATTTAACGACGAGAACAGACATAGACGCGCTACCCGCCAACGCAAAGAGGTACGAGAGCCAACGCTTCTCGTACCTCTCCCGCCGTTCTTCACGACTTTTGCTCAACAACCCGGATCCCACCCACGACAGTCGGTAGAAGTTTCCGAATCCCACGTACGACAGTCGGCAGGAGTTTCTGAATCCCACCTATGACAGTGGGTGGATTGTTCGTTCCAGCCTACAGGTCTCGCGTTAGAATTTTTCAAATCCCACCAACGACAGTTGGTGGAACTTTCACTTCCTACCTAACTGCGATCGCGAATGATGCCCTTGCCGCGACCGGTCATGACTTCCTTGCCATGCTGGTTGGTGCACTTCCACTCCGAATCGATGTTGGTGTAGCCATCCGCCGGTGTGGCTTCGAGCAACGTCACCACGCATTCGATCGTGTCGCCGGAAAACACCGGACGGTGAAATCGGAACGTCATCTCGTAAGCGATCAAATTCATGTCGCCGCCGATCTTCGTCGGCAAACTCGCAGTCAACAACCCATGCGCCATCAACCGCCCCTTCTCGTCAGGCACATGATGATGTTCACCATCGTCACCCGACACTCGCGCGAACAAACGAATGTCTTCCTCCGTAAACGTCCGCTTCCATGACAACGTATCGCCGGCTTTCATATCGATCGACAGTTAGCCACAAAAGGCACAAAAAACGCAAAAGGCACAAAAAGACTTAATGCAGTGTCCGGGCTAAGACATTAATGCAGTGTCCGGGCTAAGACATTAATGCCGGGACCGGGCTAAGACTTTGATTCAGTGTCCGGATTAAGACTTTAATGCAGGGTCCAGGCGTACTGCCTCTTGTTAAAGATTCGCCGCCCAACGAACAATCTCGTTCATCGCCTTTTCGTAAATCTCCTCCTGCGGCACGCCAAACTTCTTCGGGGCCTTGAACGAGTGATCGCCGCCTTCGATCACGTGAATCTTCGCCGCCGGCCGCAGACCTTTGATGAACGGCTGAATCTCTTCAGGCGTCCCGAGCGCATCGCGAGTGCCTTGCACAAACAGCATCGGCTTGCGCACGTGCTCGAGATGCTCCACGCGAAGCTTCTCAGGCGCACCGGGAGGATGTAGCGGGTAACCAAGAAAGACCAACCCGTCGATCTGATCGGCGAGCGGTTGCTTCTCCTGAGACGCAGCGGCCGCAACCTGCGAAGCGATCCGGCCACCCATCGACTTCCCGCCAATCACCAAACGGTTGTGCTTCAGTTTTCGATGTTTGACTGCCGTTTCAATCACGGCGCGAAAGCAGGACTCCAACTTCCCTTTCTGATCGGGAACCGAGCGACCCTGTTCCATGTAGATAAAGTTGAACGTCATGACGTCGAGGCCACGCGACGAGAGACCACTCGCAAACATCCGCATGAACCCGCTGTCCTGGCTGGCGCCAGCTCCATGGCCCAACAGGGCGGTCAACCCGGCGCGTTCCTTTTTGGCAGCGGCGTAAAGCAGCGCCGTGACCGAATCGTTTTCATTGACGCTGACCGTCAGCTTCTCTGTTTCCGTGGGCATTTATTTGATCAGGTTTCCTTAGCCAACATCGCCAGCGCGTCTTGCTCTTCGTTCTTGAAGCGCTTCGACACGCCTGCCTGGACACTCGGCGAACTCTTTGAAAAGTAAGCCAGATTGCCGTCGGGTTTCTTCCGACCTCGTTCCGCGTAGATCGCGCTGATGAGTTGTTTGTCGAACTCCGGATCCGCCGGTTTGCACTGCACATTCGCAAACGCCTTGTGAATGATCGGCGTCGCCCCACCGTGTTGCACCGCAGTGGACCATACGACGTCTTGCAGTGCACGGCTGCGAGTGTTCACGTCGACGCCGTCGTCGGCAAGTATCTTCGCCGCGAGCAGATCGTAGTGACTCTTCTTGATGAACGCGTGCTGAGCGCGCTGAAACGCTTCCGTTTCATTCGCGGCGATCCGTTTCCAACAAGCTGTAAACGGCGCAGTGCCGGCAAGGAGTCCTTGAAAATCGTTTGCCCATTGAAAACCAGCTTGCCCGACAAACCGCGTAACCGTGCCCATCTTCGTCGCCATTTGATACGAACCGTACGAGACACCGCCGGGATCGCCTGAGCCCGTCGAAACCGTTCCCGGTCCGCGGCCGCCCGTTTCATATTTCGCCGACAATTCGCCGAGCATGTCGGCCAGGGCCTGACCCAGCGCGCCCGCTGCCGGTTGTGCGGGAGCGGTCGGGGGGATCTGCGGGAGTGGCTTCGTGTTGTCCGTTGTTAGGTCTGACAGACCGTTGGGCAGCGTGAGCACGTCGCCGACTTTGATCTTGTTTGGATCCGAGACCTGGGGGTTCGCTTTCATCAGTTGAGCCGTCGAACAGCCGTTCAGCTTGGCGATTTTCGAGAGCGTGTCACCGGGCTTTACCGTGTAAGTCATTGAGAGGATCTCCTTTTTTATTAGAGCGTTCGCGAGGGAATCGAATAGTAGTAAACGCGTTACGGCGGAGTCAATGATGCTGGAGATAGAGTCGCGGAACGCGTTCTCCGATCCCGCAAGTTACTTCGTATGAGAGTGTTCCGGAAGTGCGTGCGAGATCTTCAGCGGCGATGTTTGGTCCAACGTTGTCGCGGTCCCAGCCGAGCAGAGTCACTTTGTCGCCGACCTGGACATCGGTGACATTCGTGACGTCGATCAGCGTAAGATCCATCGAGACGCGCCCGACTACCGGCCCGTACATGCCGCGCACGATCACGTTCGCGCGGCTGGACAACGCGCGCATGTAGCCGTCGTGATAACCGATCGGCAGCGTCGCAATCAGGCTGTTGCGCGAAGCTTCAAATGTGCAGCCGTAGCCGATCGTCTCGCCCGCAGGCACCCGTTTCAACATGCTGATCCGCGTGTGCAACGACATCACTGGCGCGAGTTGTGGATCTGAAACCGTCGCCGGCAGAACATCGCGCCACAGACCGTAGAGCACCCCGCCCGGACGGACGATGTTTCCCCACGCTTCACGGTGACCGTAGATGCCGGCTGAGTTTGAGAGATGCAGATAAGTCGGGTGATAGCCGGCCTGACGAAAGACACTGGCTGCTTCGTCGAAACGGTTGATCTGATCGCGCGTCAGCGGTTTGCACGATGCATCGTCGGCGGCGGCGAGGTGACTCATCAATCCGTCGATGCGCACGTTGCGAAAGCGAGCGAGCTGCGGGACGAACTCCGTTAGCTCGTCGAAACGAATACCGAGCCGCCCCATGCCGGTATCGATTTTGACGTGTACGTCGACAACGACGCCGGCGGCTGCGGCGGCCTGGTTGAGTGATTCGAACATGTCCAGACGATAAACCACCGGGGTGAGTCGTTGCTGAAGACACGCGGCTGCCTGGTCGGGCCAAAAACCGCCGAGGCAAAGAATGGGTTGCGTGATGCCGGCCGTGCGCAGTTGAATTCCCTCTTCCGGAATCGCGACTCCGAACCAGTCGGCGCCTTCCTTCGCAAGGCGGCGAGCGCATTCGACGGCGCCATGGCCGTACGCGTCGGCCTTGACGATCGCCATGACTCTCGCTGTTGGACTGACGAGGTTTTTTATCTGTTTGAAGTTAGCGGCGAGATTGTCGAGATGAATCTCGGCCCACGTGGGTCGCCCGGAAATCCTGATGTGCTCGTCGTCATGTAACGAAGGGAATGATGGCATGGAGTGTAGTTTACCCGCGTTATCCGTGTTGTAATAGTCGCCCCTTATGAAAGTTGCTTATGGACTAAAGACGCATTCCGGATGGGCGGCGTTGGTCGTACTCGCCAAGACCGACGACGGATTTGTCGTCGTCGATCGACGCCGAGTGGAGTTGGTCGAAGAGGAGTGGGCCCGGCAACCGTATCATGCGGCGCAAGAGTTGGACGCGAACGCTGCGGGCAAGTTGGTTAAGCGTGGGATCGATGCGGCATATCGCATTGCGACTCGCGAGGTGCGCGCGGCTCTCGAGCGTGAGCGTAAACGGAAGAATGAGGTTGGGGCGTGCGCAGTTGTGGTGGGCAATCCGATGCCGGAGTGGAGTGTCGAACAGATTCGGGCAGTCCACTTTCGTATGCATCAGGCTGAGGGAGTTCTGTTTCGCGACGCACTAATCAACGCCGCGCAGAAGTGTTCGCTCAAGGTTATCGAGCTTCCGGCGAAGACGTTGCTGAGCTACGCTGAGAACACGCTACGGACACCCAGCGCGGATCTATCGCAAACCATCTCGGCGCTCGGCAAACTCGCCGGCCCTCCTTGGGGCAAAGACCATAAAGAGGCCGCGCTCGCAGCGATGATCGCCCTGCTCGGATAGTGTCCTGATCTGCAATCCGTTTTTTCATGTTCCTTCCGACACCCGAAATAGATTAATGTTCTACCTAACAAGGGGAATACAGATTCAGGTAGTGATGAGAGGGAGCAAGGATTTCATGAGGACTCTCATTGGGGTGTTACTTGCCGTCCTCATCGCGGTTCCATCCAATCCGACAATCGCGGTGGCGGACGCACCCGTCCCGCAAACGCGCGATAGCTGGCGGAGCGTGCGGACAAACAATCTGCTGGTGATCGGAAATGCCGACGCGGAGAAACTCCGTCAGGTCGCAGCGTGGCTCGAGTTCTTTCACAGCGCTTTCGCTCGACTCGTCTCACGCAATGTGCTTGATGCTTCAGTTCCGACGACCGTGATCCTGTTTCGCGACGAAGCGTCTTTCACACCGTTCAAACCGCTCTACCAGGGACGCCCCGCAAACGTCGCCGGCTTCTTTCAACCCGGCGAGGACGTCAACTACATCGCGATCTCACTCGACCCGGGCGAAAGAGATCCGTTCAGCACTGCCTTTCACGAGTACGTTCACCTGCACTTGAAAGACAACGTGCCTAACACGCCGCTCTGGCTCAACGAAGGACTCGCCGAGTTCTACGGCACCATGCAGTTTTCAGGCGGCGAAGCCACGTTAGGCGCGCCCCTGAATCACTACATCCGTCTGCTGCGCGAACAGGAAATGCTGCCGCTCTCAACGCTCTTCTCGATCGGCACAAACTCGCCGCACTACAACGAACAGGAAAAGAGCGGAGTTTTCTACGGAGAGTCGTGGGCGTTGGTCCATTACCTGATGCTCGGCGGCGGGAACACCTCGAATGGACGCCAGGAAAAGTTCAAACGGTTTCTGCAACAAGTGAGCCGCGGCGATTCAGCCGCGAAAGCGTTGGAAGATGCGTTTGGGACGAGTCTCGCAACCGTTGAAGACGAGTTGAAGGCGTACGTGCGTCGCGGCGAATTTTCCGCAATGCGAATCGCGACAGCGGATCCGGAGGCTTACGCCTCATACACCGCGATGCAACGCTCGTCACTCACCGAAGGCGAGGCAAATTTCTATCTCGGCGATTTACTCTTCCACATCAACCGCGAAGCCGACGCCGAGCGTTACTTCAAGCAGGCGGTGACACTCGAACCCACTCTCCTGCAAGCACACGCAGCGCTCGGCCAGATTTACACCTATCAAAAACGGTACGCCGAGGCGAAGAAACATCTCCAACGAGCAACCGAGTCGCCGCAGAGTTATTTAGTTCACTACCTCTACGCGTTCGTGCTTAGTCGCGAAGGACTTTCAGCAACCGGCCGCATCACCGATTACTCTCGCGAGACCGCCGCTCTGATTCGCGAACAGCTTTTGCAGTCGATAAAACTAGCGGCCTCGTACGCACCCTCGCGTTATCTTCTGGCGCTCGTCGATCTCGTCACGAACGAACGTCTCGACGAAGCACTCGAGATGGCCCAGAAGGCTCGTCAACTTGCACCCGCCAAAGCGAATTATGCTCTTTTGTTGGCCCAAATCCATTTACGTCGATCCGAACAGGCTGAAGCTCGCGCTATTCTCGAATCGCTCTCGCGCAGTTCCGACACCGCGGTCCGAACTGAAGCACAAGGTTTGCTCGACTCGTTGGCCCAGGGAAACACAAACGCAGGCGTAAATCGCGGCGCGACGAGCTCACGCCAGGTAAGCGGGGCGATGATCACAGAACCGGCTGAAAGCGGATCGTCTCCGCGCATGATCGGCGGCGGCTCGGGTGGCACTGTTGAAATCAGGGACGGACAAACAATTGAGGCCTCGGGTTCGTTGCCGAGCGTCGACGACGTCCTCAGTCGCTACATCGAGGCAATGGGCGGCGCGGCCACCATCAACAAGTACAGCAGTCGCATAATCACCGGCACGCTCGACGTTGGCGGCATCAGCCGCGGCGGCAGCTTCGAACAATACGCCCAGGCGCCGAACAAGTTCTTGATGGTGATGCAGGCGCATCCGTTCGGGAAGATGCAGATGGGCTTCAACGGGAAGAGTGGTTGGTTACTGGCCGACGCCAGGGTTCAGCCGATCACGGGAGTCGATCTGGCCATCCTGCAACGAGACGCCGACTTCTACTCGCCACTCCGAACGAAAAACAACTACGCGAAGATCACCCTGCCGGGCATGAGCAAAATTGGATATCGCGAAGTCTACGTCCTCGACTTGCAACCAACGACCGGCCCGCTCGAGCGGCTCTATCTCGACGCCGAAACGTTTCTACCTGTGCGCATGAATACAGTGCGAACAGTGGGACGTGCTGGAGAGCCAGTGGAAGTCTATTTTGACGATTGGCGAGACGTCGATGGCGTGAAGTATCCGTTCAATATCAGCCAGAGTTCGCCGAGCTTAAAACTCGGTTTCACGGTGAAGGAGATCCGGCACAACGTGGCGATCGACGCGAAGATGTTTGAGTCTTCGCGAGCGAAATAGCGTTGCTACTCGCGGTACAGGTTATCGAACCGCATGCTCGACGGGGTGAAGCGGAGATCGACCGTGCCCGTTGGACCATTGCGCTGCTTCGCGATGATCAACTCCGTGACGTTCTTTCGATCTTCCGGCATCGCGTCGCGTTCCTCAGGCGTCTTGTACTGCTCCTCGCGGAAGATAAACGCCACCAGGTCTGCATCCTGTTCCAGTGCTCCCGACTCGCGCAAGTCAGCCAACTGCGGGCGGTGATCGGAACGCGACTCGGGCGCGCGCGACAGCTGCGACAACGCGACCAGCGGCACATTCAATTCCTTCGCCAGTCCCTTTAACTCACGCGAGATCTGCGACACCTCCTGCTGGCGCGACTCCACGCGCTTCGACGAACCTGACATCAACTGCAAGTAGTCGACGATAATCAGATCCAGCTTCTTCTGCTCTGCTGCCAAGCGCCGCGCCTTCGCGCGCATTTCGAGAACGCTGATGCCGGGCGTGTCGTCGAGATAGATCTTCGTGTCGGCGAGTATGCCGAGCGACTTCGCAATCTGCGCCCATTCGAGTCGCGAAAGAAACCCGTTACGAAAACGCTGCGCGTCGATGTTCCCCTGCGAGCACAGCATGCGCATCACCAGCGATTCCTTCGACATTTCAAGCGAGAACATGCCGACAACCGCGCCGGCGTGAATGGCGGCATTTTCGGCGAGCATCAGCGCAAAGCTCGTCTTTCCCATCGACGGACGGGCGGCGAGGATAATCAGATCCGACGCTTGCAGACCGGAAGTCATCTTGTCGAGATCCTGAAAACCAGTGGTGAGCCCGGTCAAGACTGCGGCGCGGCCTTCCATCTCCTGCACTTTCTCGAGGAGCTGTTCGGCGATCGGCTTCACGTGAACAAAACCTTGCCTGATACGTTCGTCGGCGAGCTGAAAAATCGAATGCTCGGCGTGATCGAGAATGATCTCGGGTTCGTCTTCTTCGGCGAGTGCTTCCTGGGTGATCTTGTTCGACGTCTTAATCAACTGGCGCAGCATCGATTTGCCGCGGACCACTTTCGCGTAGTGAAGAATGTTGGTGGAGTGAGGCAGACCGTAAGTCAGGTTGGTGATGAAACTGACGCCGCCGACTGATTCGAGTGCGTTTTCTTTCTTGAGCTCTTCGCCGATCAGGATCGGATTGATCTCGGCGCCGCGCTCGAACAGCGCGATCATCGCGACGAAGATGCGCCGGTGTGAAGGGACGTAAAAGTCTTCGGGTTTTAGCTGCTCGATCGCCTGGCTGATTAAGCCATTATCGAGCAGCGTCGCGCCGAGGATGGCGCGTTCGGCCTCGGAACTGTTGGGAAGAGCACGTTCAAAAGGTTGGTCGCGAATCGGATCAGGGGCCGCCATGCTCCTTACTTAACCACAAATTTTTTCGGTTTACACAGACTCATCCGTTTTATCTGTGGTAGTGGCCAGTTCTGCCTCTTGTTCAGGCGTCAGATGGCCAACGATGACCTCGCCCTCGGGAACCACGCGAACTTGCAGATCCATCGTGACTTCGCGATGGAGCCTGACAGGAACGGTGTAGTCGCCAAGACGCTTCAACGGTTCGCGCATGTGAATGCGATGACGATCGATCTCGTAGCCGCGTTCCTTCAACGCTTCCGCCACGTCCATCGATGTGACCGAACCATACAACGCGCCCTGCTCGCCGGCTTTGCGCTTGAACTCGAGCACCAGCGATCCCATCTGCTGCGACTGCGACTCAGCGGTCGCACGCTCTTTCGCTTCCTTCTTCAACAGCGCCGCGCGTTCCTGCTCGATGCCTTTGACATTTCCCGCAGTCGCTTCGACAGCCAGATTGCGCGGCAGCAAATAGTTGCGCGCATAACCCGCTCTGACTCTGACGATTTCGCCACGCGCGCCCAGATCGTCAACATCCTCGCGCAAGAGTACCTTTGTGTGTGCCATTTCTTTCGTCTCCCCTGCTGTTGGTTGCCAACGCTTAGTCGGTTGTGTACGGAAGGAGCGCGATGTTGCGGGCGCGTTTGATCGCCTCGGCCAGCATGCGCTGATGCGTCGCACAATTACCGGAGATTCGTCTCGGCAAAATCTTGCCGCGTTCGGGCAGGTAGTTCTGCAACAGCCTCACGTCTTTAAAGTCGATTAGATCTACTTTGTCGATACAAAAACGACAAACGCGTCGCCGGTGCATACGGCGGCCACCACCGCGTCCGCCCATTGGGCGTCGATCGCCATCGTCGTCACTATCGTAACCGCCGCCACGGGGACGGTCTTCATAATTGGTTGACATAATCTTCCTCTTAACTGTGGATCAAAACTATTCGCCGCTCGGTTCGGCAAACTCCATCGACGAGCCACGCCGCGCCGGGCCCCTGTCCTGGCTGCCGTGTCCGCGGTGCTCGGGACGTTTCGCGGCTTTGCGGGCGCGCCGGTCTTTCAACTTTTCCGCACGACGCCGGTCTTCGTCGACCCGCACTGTCAGGTACCGCAGGATGCGATCGTTGACGCGCATGCGTCGTTCGAGCTCGGCGATCTCGTGGCCCGAGCCTTCAATCTCCAACAGCACAAACGTGCCGTCTTTATGGTGATCGATCTCGTACGCGAGCTGGCGTTTGCCCATCGGCTCGGCCTTGGTCACCACTCCACCCTGGTCGGTGACGATCTGCGAGAACCCTTCGGTGAGTCTCGATACTTCTTCGTCAGCAGTTGGGTCAACAATGAAGACCACTTCGTATTGTCTTTTCGTTTGCATCAATTCTCCCATCATTGCCAATTGGCGATTGCCGATTGCCAATTATTCACTCATTGCAAATACCTTCAAGAACCTAAGCCGTCAGCGATTCGTCAGTTTCGAAAAACCAAAACCAATCGGCAATTGGCAATGCACAATCGGCAATCAGTTGAACTCCATCATCGCTTTCAAAGCGCCGTCGCGAATGATCGTCCGCACTGCCTGAACGCTCCGCGCAATTGTCTCTTCCACTACCGGCCGTTCAGTTCCGGAAAACTGATCGAGCACAAACCGTTTCGCGTCGGAGATCGGATGATCGGGTTGAATCCCGATTCGCAACCTGATGAACTCGTCAGTTCCTACCTCCGCAATGATCGACTTCAATCCGTTGTGACCACCAGCCGATCCGCGTTCCCGTATTCGAATCTTTCCGAGCGGCAAAGCAAGATCGTCGGAAATCACCACCAAGTGCTTCGCCGCGTTTAGCTCACCTTTACCGAGAAGGCACGAAACCGCGTGGCCGCTCAGATTCATGAACGTTTGCGGTTTGGCGAGCCTGGTAACAATGCCTTCAACCTGGCCCTGGCCCACTAACGCCTGGCACTCGCGACGTTTCACCGCGATTCCTTCGTCGCTCGCCAGCTTGTCAATCAACATGAAACCCAGGTTATGACGCGTCGCGGCGTACTGCTCACCCGGGTTGCCCAAACCAACGATAATCATCCGTGGTTTTCCTATGAACCGAACCTAAGTAAACACGGATCTCAAGAACGATCTCCAGACTACTCGCCTTCTCCCTCGCCTTCCTCTTCCTTCTTGCCCTTGCCGATCAGCTCGGGTTCGGCAGGCTCTTCGCCCTCAGGTGCCGCTGCCGGCGCGGCCTCTTCCCTCACGATGCCGACAGTCGCGATCACCAGTTCCGCATCCGTCAGGATCTCGACGCCTTCGGCGACCTTAATGTCAGAAACGTGAAGCGTGTCGTGCACGTCGAGGTTGGAAACATCCACGTCGATGGCATCGGGAATCTCACGCGGCTCGCAGCGAACATCAATTTCGCGGATGATTTGTTCGAGCACGCCCTGCTTTTCCTTCACCCCAATCGGCTCGCCGACGAGGTGGAGCGGCACAGTGACTTCGATCTTCTGGCCCTTCACGAGACGAGTGAGATCGGCGTGAATCAAGCGACCCTTAACCGGATCGATCTGCCGATCGTGAAACATCACTTCACTCTCGCCAACGCCGTCGACTTCGATCGTGAAGATCGTGTTTCGCCCTGCTTCAGAACGAAGAATTGCAGCCAAATCACGCGCCGGGGCAACGGCAGCAACCGTCTCGGCGCCGCCTCCATAAACCGTAATCGGAACCATTCCCTCGCGCCGCGCGCGGCGCGCGTCGTTTTTGCCGCGACCGTCGCGCTGTTTAGCCCGGACCCTGAACTCTTTTTTCTCCGCCATGATTTCTCCCCTTTGGAATTGTCAATTTCCGATTGCCAATTGCCAATTCTTCAAACTACCTATACACACTTTCAGCGACGGAGAAATTGCTCATCCTGTGCCAATCGGCAATTGGCAATCGGAAATCGGCAATGTGCCCCGTCGCTGATGGTCTTCTTTAAGCCATCAGTGTTTGCCCTTCGCTAAACGAAGAGCGAAGAAACCGAAGTCTCCTCGTGGATCGACTTGATCGCTTTCGCCAGAAGCGGCGCGATACTAAGTACCTTTATTTTGTCTAACGCGCTGGCGTCGTCGCGCAGCGGAATCGTATTGGTAACGATTATCTTTTCAATGTCCGAATTGGCCAACAACTCGGCGGCCCGGCCGGACAAAACCGGATGCGTGAAGCACGCATGAACTCGTTCCGCGCCTGCATCTTTCAACGCGCGCGCGACTTTTGTCAACGAACCACCGGTGTCGCACATGTCGTCGACGATCAAACAATTGCGGCCGCGAACGTCGCCGACGACGTTCATCACTTCCGCCACGTTCGCCTTTTCACGACGCTTGTCGCACAGCGCGAGTTCGGCGTCGAGCCGTTTCGCGTAAGCGCGAGCACGTTCGGCGCCACCGGTATCGGGAGCAACTACGGTCAGGTTCGGCATGACGTGTTCCTGGCAATAGTTGATGAAGACCGGCGCGGCGTAAAGGTGGTCCACCGGAATATCAAAGAACCCTTGAATCTGCGCGGCGTGCAAATCGATCGTCAACAAACGATCCGCGCCGCCAACGGTGATCAGGTTCGCGACGAGCTTCGCCGAGATCGGAACACGGGGCCGGTCTTTTTTGTCAGACCTACCGTAACCGTAGTACGGAATCACGGCCGTGATGCGCGACGCTGACGAGCGACGAAACGCGTCGAGCATGACCAGCAGCTCCATCAGGTGCGCATCGGTGGGCGGACAAGTGGGCTGGACCAGAAAAACATCGCCGCCGCGAACATTCTCGTCAATCTGAAAGTTGAACTCACCGTCAGAGAAACGTTCGGCGTATGCCTTGCCCATGTCACAACTCAGTTGGCGACAAATCTCTTCCGCCAACTTAGGGTTTGCATTTCCGGAAAAGATCTTGATGCCGCCGGTTGTGCTCATAAGCTTTGTGCTTGGTGCTTTGCGCTTTGTTCTTTGTACTCAATAGTCGCGACAACAAAGTACAAAGTACCAAGCACAAAGCACAAATTTGGCTGGGGCGGGTGGATTCGAACCAACGAATGCCGGTTCCAAAGACCGGTGCCTTACCACTTGGCTACGCCCCAGTATCTGATTGCCGGTTTTTAAGAGAGCGTAAAAGCGGGAACCATTGCTTGAAGATACTCAGTACGTGAAACGGTGCGACAGCAAAAGATCCGCCACCCTGCTTCGCGTTTGAGTTGACCAAAAGCCCGATCGCGCGCTGCTTCGTCGTCAAAGATACCAAACACGCTCGAGCCGCTTCCAGCTAACAAAGCGCCCCGCGCACCTGCCTCAAGCAACGCCTCTTTCGCGCGCCTGATTTCAGGTTCTATCTCAAAGATCACTACTTCAAAATCATTGTGCAAAGACCATTGACCACTATCTCCGGAAACTGGTCCCGCAAAGGAACTTGAAAGAATAGAGGCCGATTCGGCAGTTGTCAAGGAACCACGATTCAGAGCTCGGTACGCCTCAGCGGTCGAAACGGAGACACTCGGAGTGATCACGATCAGGTGTTTTTGCTCAGTGTCAGCAACAGAACACAGATCGGTACCGATACCCGTTCCTTCCGCACAACCGCCCATCAAAAAGAACGGCACATCAGCCCCAAGCCCGCCTGCAATGCGTATTAAATCCGCGTCTTTCAGTTGGAGATTCCACAGTTGGTTCAACGCCAACAGCGTGACGGCGGCATTTGAAGACCCGCCGCCCAAACCACCCTTTGCCGGGATCTTCTTCGTCAGGGCTATGCTCACGCCGTCGTTTTTTTGCAGGGCTCTTGCAGCTTTGACGATGAGGTTCGAGTCGTCAACCGGAATCTCCGGATCGTCGCACGTCAACGAGATCCGACTGTCTTCGCGCAACTCGAACGTCAGCTCGTCGCACAGAGAAATACTTTGCAGCATGGTGGCGACCTCGTGATATCCGTCAGGTCGCCTACCAAAGATCCGCAGCATCCAGTTGATCTTTGCGAACGAAGGAAGCTTCAGCAATCTACCGCGTTATGAATGTTTGAGTCAGGAACACCGATCCGTCAGCCGCAACAAACGAGCCGATCGCCATCGAACGAAACTCCGGAGACAAAATATTCGCGCGGTGCTTCGGAGACAACATCCATCTCTCGACCGCAAAGGCACCCGGATCTTCGTAGCCCTGATTATAGGCGATGTTCTCAGCCAGAACACGAAACTGCACGATGCCGACTAACTCGGCCCGGTCGCGTAGCCGTTTTCCATCCGGCGTGGTGTGCGCGAAGAATCCGTCGCGCGACATGTTCGCCGAGTGAACCCGGGCCATGCGGCAGACGTCGGCATCCCACACCAGTGGCGTTAGACCGTTTTGCACGCGGACCAGGTTGGTCTGCTCGAAAGCGCGGCGCTCGATTGTGTTGGCTTCGTCGAGGGTTGGAGACGTGGAGGGTTTTACGGGCGGGCTGATGCGCTTCGGCGCGGTATTAATCGGACCGGAGCTTACGAGGCGGGCGACGGGCCTTGACTCCTGGCGGGCATCTTGCGCGAACGCAGTGTGAGACCCAATGTGAGAAACGCCACAAATTATGATGGCGAGTGGGAGTAGTAGATGGCGATATCGGCCGTTCATGCGAGCAATCGGGCACTTTTTCACTAGTGCCGCCATTGCAGGCTAACAAACATGGACAACGTAGATCAACAAGTATTTACAGCCCGAGTTCAGGGGCGGTGGGGGGTTCTGGGGGCACTGGG
>DATANW010000333.1:0-2477 GCA_036266055.1 Pyrinomonadaceae bacterium
TCGACCACTTTGTCTTCGAGATAACCGCAGAACGGACATTTCATCTCAGTGAACCTCTCCAACTGGGCTCTCAAAATCTTGTTCCGGTGAAACCAATGTTCGCAAACGTGAAATACTCAAATCCCCCCTGATCGCATAGAAGACTCCAAACAACACCGCTGGACCAAAATCCACGAGGTGCAAGATGATCGCAACCGCGGCCGCCAACTCTTTTTCGACGCCGAGAAACAGAAAGCCCGCGGCGGTCGCAGCGTGAAACGCTCCCGCGGCGCCCCCGGGCGTCGGCACGAGCGAACCAACCAACGACCAGCCAAGCACGAACAGTGTTTCGGAAACGCCGACCTTTAAACCGAAAGCATGCATGACGAGAAAGTTCGCCAGTGCCACGCCGGACCACAACAGCACGGTCCAACCGATCGTTACCGCCAACTCGCGCGCGTTGACCAACACGCGTAACGCCTGCGACAACTGTTCGAGAAGTCGCATCACCAACTTCAACAGCCGCTGCGGGAGAAACCGCCACCGCGTAACGCGCCGCTCGAGAATTCCAATCAACCACGCCGACTGCCGCCGGTACCACACCAGGAAGATCAGACCGAGAATCGTTGCTCCCAACATTCCGAAGCCGACCATTCGAACGCGGCTAAAGGAAATCTCCGACGTCACTACCGGTCGAAACCAGATCAGGTTGAGGGCGAACATAAGGGCGACAGCCATCATGTCGTAGATCCGTTCGACCAGGATCGTCACCAGCGAAGCACTCGGCCTTACTCGCGGATCACGCATCGGAAGCACGACGGGTCTGACAAACTCGCCCGCTCGTCCAATTAGAAAAACCGCGCTAAACCCGATCGTCGTGGCCACGAAAAGGTCCGGCAGACGTGCTGGAACGAGCGGTTTCAGTAGCGCGCCCCAACGAAAGGCCCGAACACCGTAGGACAAACAGATGATCGCGAGCGCCGCGATGAGCAGGTATGGATTGGCGCCTGCGACGCGATGGCTGACCTCGCGCCAGTCTAGATTCCGGCCAAACCACCAAAACAAAGCGGTGGCCAGCAGACAGAGAGCCGCGAACTCAAAATATTTCCGATAACTTTGCGCGTTCACAGGGAAAACCACAATATCTTGGGCCGGTCCGACAGGCTACTACAGCTTACCAGCAAGGGCAATCCTTAATCCGTGTTTCGATGTGAGATCAGATGTGAGCTTGTGCCGGATCCAGCAGAAACACGGATGAACGTAAAAACACGGATTTGCAGGTAAACGCGGGTATACTGATCACTCGGAACTTTAGGGCGACGGGCGTCGTAACGCCTGCTGACAGAGGTTGGCCGCCTTAGATTTCCAACGCAGGGTACCCGGAGAAGAAACGTGGGGGCTGTTAAGGCTTTGGCAGCAGTTAGTGAAGGAGCCGAATTGGTTCGCAGGTGTCGCGCGGGCGACGGCGCGGCGTGGGAAGAGATCGTGCAGAGCTATTCCCGTCGCATTTACAACCTCGCCTACCGATTTACCTCCCGCGCCGACACCGCCGAAGATTTGACCCAGGAAGTTTTCGTCAGGGTTTATCGCTCTTTGGATCAATACGACCCCAAACAGGGAGACTTGCAGAACTGGCTGATGCGCCTGGCGCGCAACCTGATCATTGACGACTACCGGAAACGCCAGCGCACGCCGCACGATAACCACGCCGATGATCTCGCCGATCACAGTTATCACCTGCACACGCGGACAAACTCGGTGCAGCAGGAGATGGAACGACGCGAACTCGGCACGCAAGTGCAGGCCGGAATCGACAAGTTATCACCAGACCTCCGGACCTGCGTGATACTGCGAGACATCGAGGAGCTTAGTTATCAGGAGATTGTCGACCTCTTGAAGATTCCGGAAGGAACAGTGAAGTCGCGAATAAATCGCGGTCGCATCGAACTCGCCAAGATTTTGCGGCGAATGAAAGTTGTGGCAATGACCGAGGCGTAAAAGTAAGGCTCATTCCACGTGGGCAGACGATGGAGTGAGTAAAAAAAGTGGGGCAGGAAGCGAAAACATAATGCTTTGTGTGGATTTTGAATCATTATTGACCGACTACATTGAGGGCGTTGTCGGTCCCGAAACGAACAGGCTGATGGGCGAACACGCTATGCGCTGCCCCATCTGCCATGAAACCCTTTCGGCAGTGCGCAGCTCGATGGAGGCGTGCCGCATGGCGACTGTGCCTCCGCCGTCACGAGAACTCGAAGCTCGTATTCTGCAAAAAACCGTTCCCGACACCGCAATGACTTGCGAGGAGTTTGAGGAATTGTTGACGGAATATCTCGATGGTTTTCTGCCCGCGCACATGTATCATCGCTGGGAACGTCACGCCGCACTTTGTGATAGCTGCACTGAATTGCCAGGCGCAGTCGTCCGATCGATAGGTGCCTGCTACACGTACATCTCCGAAGAAAAACCCGTACCCGCCGGATTGAACGAACGAATCC
>DATANW010000334.1:0-13645 GCA_036266055.1 Pyrinomonadaceae bacterium
CGACTGCTGATGCGTGACGGGCTCGACGAAGCGAAACGACGCGAGTACATCGAAACGATTTCCGTCGAATGCGATCGGCAGATCGATTTTGTGCTCAACCTGCTCGACCTTTCGCGTATCGAAGGCGGCGTGTTGCGCATCACGCATGAACGGGTCGACGTGCAGGAGGTCATCGCCTCCGTGGTTAAGTCTGAAGCACGCGCGGCGGAGAAGAGAACTCACGAGCTGCGATTCGAGCCGGCCAGCGAACTACCGCAGGTTTGTGCTGATCCGAAAGAGCTTCGTCGTGTTTTGTCGAACGTGGTCGAGAACGCGATCAAGTACACGCCGGACGGCGGGCGTATTGTTGTGTCGGCATTGAGACAGAATGGCGAGATAGCGATTAGCGTCGCCGACAATGGACGAGGTATACCGGCAGAAGACATGCCGCATCTGTTCGAGAAGTTTCACCGCGGCCGCGCGGTCCGCGACTCAGAGGCCCTGCGCAACGCGACGACGAACGCGGAGTTTCTGGAAGATGCTGACGTTTCCGGCGTCGGGCTCGGGCTTTACATCGCGCGAAATGTGATGCAGCAGATGGGTGGGCGCATCACCGTACAGAGCGAAGTCGGGCGCGGCAGTACATTCAAGTTGCACTTACCTGTTTGGCAAAACGGAGCATGCAATAAACGTCAGAGCGAGGAGCGCGACGATGGCAAAACAGTTGTTGGTCGTCGATGACGATCCCAGTCTCTTGCTGGCAGTGTCGGAAACGTTACGGGCCGAAGGTTATGAAGTGCAGACGGCGCGTCGTGGATCGGAGGCGATGATTCGCGTCGCCGAATCGCTGCCGGACTTGATCATCAGCGACATCCGTATGCCCGGAATGGATGGATATGCGCTTGTCCGTAATCTGCGCGCTGCGCCACGCACTCGACTTGTGCCAATCGTCTTCCTCACCGCGAAAGACGAAACCACCGATCGCATTGCCGGATTTCGCACCGGTGTTGACGCGTATGTCACCAAGCCGTTTGAACCCGAAGAGCTGGTGGCGATCGTGAAAAGCATTCTCGATCGAGTGCAGCGTACACATTCCGATTTAGCGCGCATGTTCGGCGGCCAGGAAGAGGCGGCAGAAGCGGAGCTTGTGCGTGATGAAGAGCTGACCGACGCGGAGTGGCGTGTTGCTGAGGCAGTCGCGCGTGGTCTTTCCAACAAAGAGATCGCGGCCGAACTGAAGCTCAGTTTGAGAACGATCGAGGGTCACATCAGCCGCATTCTCGACAAGAAGAACCTGAGCAATCGCGTTGAGCTGGCACTTCACGTGCGCGAACGACGCTCGTCAGATTAGTCCTTTCAATAACTCCCACGGCTCATTTCACAGGTGTAAATACGCAGCAGCGTTAGGTGTTAATACGCTAACCCCGTTCGGCGTGTACCGCTAGTCTAAAGGCATCAACCTCAGCGAGGTTTGCAAGCGAGGGGGCGCGTTAAGACATGGCAGTATCAAACAAGGAATACGTGGTTATACCAGCAGCAGATCTTGGGAAGAAACGAGCACGAGGGTGGATAGAGACACTTCGACGCTGGTTTGTGCAGTGCCCGCAATGTTCGGAGGCGCGGTTGGCGGTCGGATTGAAAGAAAACGACGAATACGTCTGCCGGAATTGTGGACACCGATTCGTGATCAAAATCTCCAGAGCGGCGTGAGGATCTCGCGAGTTCGAGAGTCGCCGGCTACTTACCATTCCATCTTCCCTTGACAATCTAGGGATGCTCGGTTAGGGTGTGCCCCAGATAATCTAGGGAACAGTTCATTAATGCCAAACGAGCGCACAGACTTGATGCAGGGAACGCTGGAGTTGTTGATACTCAACACTCTCGCGCGTGAGTCCATGCACGGCTACGGCATAGTCCAGCGAATACACGAAGCTGCCGAAGATCTGCTCAAAGTCGAGGACGGTTCGCTTTATCCGGCGCTTTACCGCATGGAGGAACGCGGCTGGATAAAGTCCGAATGGGGAGTGTCCGAGAATAATCGCCGCGCGAAGTTTTACAAACTCACGAGGGCGGGACAAAAACAGCTCGAAGCGCAGCGCGCCAACTGGAACCGCATCTCCAAAGCAGTTGCCCGGATTTTACAGGCGACCTGAACGATGAAGCTCGCATTAGCCAACTTATTCAGCCGTCTTAACCGTTACAAGACTGCGTTGGAAGTCGATGAGGAATTGCAATTTCACCTCGCGATGCTCGAGCGAAAGTACATGCAAGAGGGAATGTGCGCCGCCGACGCGCAGGCCGCGGCGTTGAGACGCTTTGGAAACTTCCAGCGAGTGAAGCAGCAATGCGTCGAGATTACCAAAAGAAGCACTCTGCTGCGACGCGTCCTCAAGACGTCGTTGATGCTGATGGGCCTGGCGGGTCTCTTGATCTCGATTGGCAGCTCGGATTACAAGGTCGACCGAATCGGCCACGTGTTGATTATGATCGCGATCATGGGCCGCTTGTTACTTTACGTCCGCGGCTTGGGCCCGTTCACTTACCTCGCCGGAGTCAAAGCGACCTCGATTACCGACCCCGCCAAAACACCTCGAAACTAACAAAAGCCTGATGCTAAGTATCAAGGACCTGACCAAGACTTACTCCAGCGGTGTGCAAGCGCTCAGGGGAGTCAGCCTCGAACTGTCTCCCGGCGTCTTCGGCCTACTTGGACCAAACGGTTCAGGCAAGACGACGCTAATGAAGATCGTCGCCACGTTACTCGAACCTGACTCCGGCACGATCGAGATGAACGGCGCTGATTTGATCAAGCGCAAAGATCACACGCGCGAAATGCTCGGTTACCTGCCACAGGACTTTGGTCTGTATCCGACGCTCACCGCGTGGCAGATGCTCGATTACTTAGCGAAGCTCAAAGGCGTCAACCGCAAGAAAGAACGTCATTCGCTGGTCGACGCATTGCTCGAGCGAGTCAATCTCGCATCTGAGCGCTCGCAGCGTCTCGGCGAGTTTTCGGGAGGCATGCGACAGCGTTTAGGCATCGCACAGGCGCTGATCGGCGAACCGCAATTGATCATCGTCGACGAACCCACGGCCGGACTCGATCCGGAAGAGCGTCTTCGCTTTCACAACTTGCTTTCGGAAACTGCCAACGAAAACACAGTCGTGATCCTTTCGACTCACATCGTTTCCGACGTCTCGAATCTTTGCAGTCGCATGGCGATCATTCGCAAGGGAAAGATTCTCGCCGCGTGCTCACCACGGCAGGCAGTCGAGGAACTCAAAGAGTCAGTTTGGGAAGGGACAGTGCCTCGCGATCGGCTCACGGCGTTCAAGTCTGAATTCAATGTCATCTCTTTGAGAACGTTCGATGGCGACGCGCGCGTGCGAGTGATCTCGAACGGGCAGCGGCCAAACGTGGAGTTCACCCAGGCGACTGCGGTCCTGGAAGACTACTATTTCGATCTCGTCAATCGACAGAATTGATGAAGCATTCCTTTTACACTTCGTTCGCCGCCGTCTTCACTAACGAAGTGCTGCTAAGCACAAAACGCGTTGCGCCGTACGTGCTGATCGTGCTGTTCGCAGCGAATAAAGTTTTGTGGTGGGCCAAAGGCCCGGCCGTCGGACTCGGTTGGGCGACGAACAGCGACTTCAATATCACGCGCGACTACACGGGTTTTTGCTTTCTGTTGGGACTTCCGATCTTCACCGGGATCATCATGGGCGATCCCATAGTCCGGGATTTTCGACTCGGCGTAGACCCGTTGATCTTCTCGAAACCTCTGGGTCGTGCCGCTTACGTACTCGGCAAGTTTTTCGGCAACTTTTTCGTCCTTGTCTGTTGTCAATCAGCATTTGCGATCACCGCGTTCCTGCTTCAATGGGTCCCGTTTTCGGGAATGGTGGTCCTGCCCGTGCGTGCGGTTCCTTTCGTCAAACACTTCCTTCTAATTGTGGTGATCTCGCATCTGATGCTGGCGGCTGTTTACTTTGCGGCGGGAACACTCACTCGCAATGCGAAGGTCGTTTACCTGCTCGCGGCAGCTTTCTATCCGGTTTACATCGCGTTCGAACTATTTGTGATGAAACCCCTGCCGGTGGTCTTTCGCATCCTTCTCGATCCGCTCGGTTTCAACACGCATCGGGAACAAGCAATAAATCCGTGGCAGCAAAGCGCAGAGTTTCTGAATCAGTACGTCGTAACTTACGACGTCAGCAGCTACGTCAACCGCATTTCGATGGTTTTGATCGCAGGTGTTCTTTTGTTGATTGTCTGCCGGCGGTTCTCGATCGCGCCACTGAATGAAGCGGGCCATTTCACAGGACTGAAGCTTTCGAGCGCGACCGAGCGGATTGCTTACGCTGCTCCGTCAGTTGAATTCCTCGACTTACCATTCGAAGCGTCGTTGGAACGCGATCGAATAACGCTCCCGAAAGTCACTTCAACTCGGGGACGGCCGGCTCCGTTTTCTAAGATCCTGGCGGCGTTGGGCACTGAGTTCCGACTGCTCCGGGCGGAACGAAGTCTCCTCGTTCTAATTTCGCTGGTAATACTTCTTTCTATCGTGAACCTTCCGCCTCACAGCATGGTTCCGGAGGTGTCGTATTCAGTGGTGTTCGCGACTAACACGGCAAACACGGTGTTAGTGCTGGTGATAGGTCTGATCGTTTTCTACACCGGCGAGACAATTCATCGCGAGCGGGAACTGAAGGTCCAACCGCTTGTGTGGTCTACGCCGGTCTCAAACAGCGTCCTGCTGCTCTCAAAATACTTCGCGATGGTGTCGTTGATTCTCGTGCTGGTCGCTGTGGTTAGTCTGATCGCGATCGTGGCCCAACTCCTGCGAGGCCATGCGCTCGATTTCTCGGCTTACATGGCAGTCCACGGCATTGTGCTCGTGCCCGGCATCCTGTTTATAACGGCGCTTGTGGTTGCGTTGAATGTCCTGCTGCGTAACAAGTATGCGGCGTATGTGGTCGCGGTCGGCGTTGGCGCCGGTCTCGTCTACTTGTACAACACGGGCCATACCAACTGGCTTTACAACCCTTTGCTTTATCGCATCTGGACCTATCCCGACCTCACTACGCGACCGATGCTCATCAACAGGCTCTATTGTCTTGGTCTCTGCGTCGCGTGTCTCGCCGTCGCCCACCTCTTCTTCCCACGAAAAACAAGATAAAATCGGGAACGCTGTCCTGCCATCTACGTGAAAGCGTCTATGATGTAGCGAAGAACGATGATCAGTCTGATTCGACCAGCTTTCAGAGTGATCCTTTTAGGAGCGATGGTTCTTTTACTCGCTCCCGCCCCGGTGTGCTCGGGTAGAGCGACGTCGCTCGACGGTTTCTGGCGGTTTGCTTTGGACCCCACGGATTCGGGTGAGAAGCAGCAGTGGTTCAACGCTCGCTTACCATATCCGATTAAGCTGCCCGGTATCCTTCAATCCCAGTTCAACGGCTTGCCGATAACTCTCAACGGGCTGCCCATAGCGAAAGACACGCCCTGGGTACTCTCGCTCTACGATCGCTTCTGGTATTTGCGCGACGAGTACAAGGATTACGTCGACGCCGGAAAGGTAAAGATTCCGTTCCTGTCTCAGCCAGCGCGCCATTACCTCGGCGTGGCCTGGTATCAACGCGACTTTGAGACTTATCAATTCCAGAATGCGCGTCGCTTCGTGCTGACGCTCGAGCGGCCGCACTGGGAAACGACCGTTTGGGTCGATGGGAAGAAGATCGGATCGGATCGAAGTCTGGTTGCGCCGCACGTATACGAGCTCGGAATGCTTACCGCCGGACGTCACCAGCTTACGATTCGCGTCGACAACCGCATGATCATGCCTTACCGTCCCGACGCCCACAGCGTTTCCGACTCCGTCGGCGCAAGCTGGAACGGAATCGTCGGACGGATTGATTTAAATGACACTAACAGAGTCTGGATCGATAACGCGCAGGTGTTTCCGAACCTGGCGACGAAGTCGATGCTCATTAAAGTCCGGATCGGCAATCAAACAGGACTAAGTGGATCGGGAACGCTGACGGCGATCTGGCCCGACATCAATGTAGCGCCCGTGACGTGGGATGAGCGTGGCGGCAGCGTGGAATTCGAAGTGCCGCTGCGGTTGGAGCAGGAGACGTGGGACGAGTTCAATCCCAAGTTACATCCACTCAGGTTGTGGTTGCGGGGAACTGGCGTCGAAGAATACTACGACTTGCAGGTCGGGCTGCGTCAGTTGAAAGCAGTCGGAAAGGAGTTTCAACTCAATGGCCGGCCAATCTATTTTCGCGGCACTGTTAATAGCGGCGACTTTCCGCAGACGGGCTACCCACCTACGGACGTAGCGTCGTGGAAAAAGATATTCGAGACGTGCAAGAAGTGGGGTTTGAATCACATGCGGTTTCATTCGTGGACCCCACCCGAAGCCGCGTTCGAAGCCGCCGATCAGATCGGTTTCTACTTGCAAGTGGAACCGGGCATGTGGAACGAGATCAGTCTTGGTTCGCCAATGGAGAAAATGCTCTACGATGAGACTGACCGGTTGATCAAGTTCTACGGAAACCATCCGTCGTTCATGCTGCTATCGGCGAGCAACGAGCCGAAAGGGAAGTGGCACGATTCGTTGTCGCAGTGGGTTCGGCAATACCATGCAATCGATCCGCGACGGTTGTACACGACTGGAACCGGCCACACCGAAAGGGAAATTCCGAATCTTACCGAGGGCACGGAGTACCTGGTGGTCCACCGAATTGCGTCGAAGCCGCTGCGCCGTGAGTCCGGCTGGTTCGGTGGCGATTACTCAGAGGCCCTGACCGACATCGGCTTGCCGGTGATCGCCCACGAGGTGGGCCAGTGGGCCGCGTATCCCGATTTGGAAGTCGGCAAAAAGTTCAAAGGCTACTTACAGCCGTTTAACTATGACATCTTCCGCGATTCATTAAAGGCCCACGGCCTGCTCGAGCGAAACAAAGACTTCGTTTTCCACTCGGGAAATTTTCAACTCAACGCATATAAAGAGGAGATCGAAGCGAATCTTCGCACACCCGGTCTCAGTGGCTATCAAATGCTCGATCTGCATGACTACCTGGGCCAGGGAACTTCCTTCGTCGGCATGCTCGACGCGTTTTGGGATCCAAAACCTTACGTGTCTCCTGATGACTTCAGAAAGTTTTCGAATTTCACAGTGCCGCTGGCACGAATGCGGCGCATTTTTACGTTGGCTGAGACGCTGGACGTCGAACTGCAACTGGCACACTACGGACCCGAACCGATCGAAAAAGGCGTGGCGGTCTGGAAGATTCTCGGCACGAGTTTTAAGGGAGAGTTTGCCGCGGGCACGATTCCGATCGGCAAGAATTTTCCGCTGGGAAGAATAACTCTCGATCTCTTCAAGTTTGGTGGTGTCGCAGAATTCAAGCTGCAAGTCACGGTGGCGCCGGAGTCATTGTTCAATCCAGTCACGCGGACGATCATTGTAGGACCAAAGGCGGTCCGCGGCGTTACTTATTTTGAGAACGAATGGAAGTTTTGGGTATATCCCGCCGGTGATCCCGAAGAGTATGCGCTGCGGGAAGTTGCTCCCGGAACGGACCTTGATCCCTGTCCACGATCGCGCGATCCGCAAGTGTTGGTCACGACGTCCTGGGACGAGGCCGAACCTGTATTGGCAGCGGGAGGTCGCGTGTTGCTGGTGGCGCGCGACCTGGATTGGACCAGTCCGCCGCTCGACATGATACCGATCTTTGGGAATCGTCAGTTGAGTCCGGCGTGGGGCCGCATGCTGGGTCTTTGGATTAAGAGACAACTCGGCGATTCGAAGAGCAACATGCTGAACGGCTTTCCCACGGGTTCGGATTTCGATTGGCAATGGGCCCAGATCATATCGAATGTGCGCGCGGTGAACATGGACCGGCTGCCGGAGGAACTGGAGCCGGTGGTTTGGGCGATCGACGATTGGAACCGTAACTACAAGCTCGGTGTTCTTTTCGAAGCCGCTGTCGGCGATGGAAAGTTGCTTGTGTCAGCCTTCGACGTTGCCAGCGCAGCGAACAACAACCCCGTTGCGCGTCAGCTTCGTTACGCGTTGCTCAAATACGCTCGCAGCGATTGCTTTCAACCGTACGTCTACGTCGCGCCCGAGCAGATGCGCAGCTTGTTCTTCGAAACGCGCGTGATGCGCCGGCTGGGGGCCGTCGCCGAGATAAACGGCGCTCCCGCAGGTTCTACGGTCGACGGCGATCCGAATACTTTCGTGCTCGTCGGCAGTCAGGACGACGCGATTCGCGAGCAGGCAGATCTGAAGATCACTTTTAGTGCGCCGGTTGATATGGCGGGGGTCGTATTGATGTCGCGCCAGAACCATCGCGAGCATGAAGGCGAGATTCGCGGGTACCTGCTGCAAGTCAGCGACGATGGCGAAGAGTGGCGCGAGGTAGCGCGCGGTGAATTGTTGTCGACCTTTGCGCCTCAAAAAATTCAGTTCTTGAGGAGCGTGACCGCTCGCTATCTCAAGCTGATCGCCCTCTCCGGTTTCGGCGTCGACAAAACAGTATCGCTGGCGGAGATCGCCGTGATTCAGCCGGGACTTAAAGTCAAACCCGCCACTCCACCGCCCGAGAAACCCAAACCAAAAACACCCCCGCGACCCTAGCCTCACAACGGCGAATGGTTAGCGAAATTCGATTACGACACTACTCCGAAAAGAGGGGCACGATTGCGTCGCTCTTCAAGCCGCGTTATAAGAGCAAGTTGAATGCGCCGGTTGCAGCGTCGAACTCACTCGGGAAAAAACATGAGCGATATTCGCAAGAGTTTCCAACGCTCGAAGGGGCAGGCCGTGGCGGGCGTTGTGCTGCTGCTGGCCTTCACGAACGTTATCACGCCGGCGCAAAAAGCGATCACGCCGCCTCCGATCAAGAACTTCGGCAAAGTTAACGACAACTACTTCCGCGGCTCACAACCGACGCATCCGCAAATGGCCCAGTTGAAAGCGATGGGCATTAAAACGATCGTCGATTTACGAAAAGATTTCGTTCCGGGCGCTCGCGAGTGGGCCAGGGAACTAGGGTTGAACTACTTCAACATTCCGCTTCTGCCAGGCAGGCCGGCCACGAAGCAGCAGACGGAATACTTCCTTAGTCTCGTAAACGATCCTGCTAACTTTCCGGTGTATGTTCATTGCCGAGGCGGGAGTCATCGCACGGGCGCGCTGACCGGCGTTTACCGAATCACTCATGACGGCTGGACGGCTGAACAAGCGTTTGAGGAGATGAAGAAGTACGACTTCGATCAGGGTTTCGGTTCCTTCGGCGGACCTCCGGCGCAGAAGAAGTTCGTGTTTCAGTTTTACGAGGAGCACAAGAAGCTTCAAACGGGCGTTACGAAGTAGATCTTCATAAAGTGCTGGCGATCTTACGACGGCTTCAAAAAGCGAGGATCGTTTGTAGCATCGGCACCCAACCGGTTAAGCCCGACGTGTAAGGAGTAAAACCTCCGCTGTACGGAGCCCGCATAACACGCATAACCTCGGCGCTCATCCACAAACGTTCGGTGGGAAGAAAGTGCCACTTGAGACCTCCGGCATACTCATGTGAATCACCAAACTGCCCAAAGACCGCCGAGCCGCGGACATACACCATCAACTTTTTCGGAACTACAAACTGACCCGCCACCAGTTCGAATCCGTGGTCGAAGGTAGACGCCAGCGGCAACGGACCGTCGGCTTCGAATTCACTCAACCAGCGAAAGTAGTACTGCCCGTTGACAGCGAACCCGCGATACTTCGCACCTCCGTCGACAGCCCACATTTTGTACAGTGCCTCCTGTACAGTGACACCCGGCGCGAACGCTCCAGTCGCGAAGGTCAGTACGCCGTCTGAATTGTGAATCGACGTGTTTTCCGGACTCGATTGATCGAGATTTGAAAAACGATCCTCACGCGATCTGGTAAACGACGTGCCGAGACGAATGCGCAGTTTGTCCTCGGCGAAATAATCGTCGTACATGTTGCGCGCCCTGGTCTGTGGACCATACGCCCCAAGCGGCTCCCACCACACGCTACCGGAGACCAGCAGATTCGTATCGATCTTGTTTGCCGAGATATTCAGCGTGTTGAGGCCGTTCCCGACGAACACCAGATAGTTCAGGTTCTTAATCGGCTCGCCGTTGGCCCAGACTCCCTGGGTAAAGCTCGGGCGGAAGAAGTTGTCCGCCATCGTCCTGTCGGTGGACGTGAAGAACGGAAACGTGTTGACCAGCGATCGACTGCCCGGAACGCCCGTGTATCCGCCGGTGATCGTGAGCGCTTTGTTGAATTGCCAGCCGATGTTACCGGCCACGACGATCGACGCGGCCCCGGCTGAGGTCCAGACCGTGAGGTTGTATTTCGCGCGCTTGTCGAAGATGTAGCCGTTGAAGACGAACATCGAGCGGTTGACGGTGATGTCGTTGCGTTTATGGACGTCGCGGACCACGCCGAGGTGATCGGTGAAAGTGTCGACGGATGACAGTGTGTTGAGATACCTGACTTGGGTCGTGTTGGTGAACTTCAACTGGAACGGAACTCGCGCGTCTTCGCCAGTTTCCCAGATGATGATTCCATCTCGGTAGTGATCGTCGTCGTCGCTCTGTTTGGTGGGTGCGGCTACTGCCTTCTCGGGCTCGCTCGCAGTCGTCGTTTCTGTTGAGGCACCCGGTTCATTCGCCGGTGTGATGGCAGGTTGAACCAGCCCGGGTTTGATTTCGACAGCGTCGTTGCCATCAAGCCTTCGCTGCAAACGATCGACCTGGTCCAGCAGTGTCTTCTGCTGCTCTTCCATCTTACGCAGCAGTTCCCGCACTGCCGCGTTCTCGGTTTTCAAGTTCGTGATTTCGGTTTGGAGATCCGGAGGACGGGGTTCGTCAGCCGCGACTTTCTTTCCCCCCTTCTCCGTCTTACCTGCCACAGTTGCGGGAGTTTGCGCCGAGGCAGAACCCGCGAACAACAGCAGTGAAGTCCACACTACTACGATCAGGATCTTGATGTACACACGACGGCTTAACATGCAGCAGTCACCCACAAATTGACCACAGATCGGTTTTTGGTCGGGCTTCTTCGATCAGCAGAGCACAACGGACAGCGCGAGTCCGGCCTCGCTCGTCTCCTTGTACTTACTGTTCATGTCTTTGGCAGTTTGGGCCAACGCCAGGACGCACTGGTCGAAGCTGACGCGATGCCTCGTTTCGATCTCGTTGCTGGCGATGGCGTAGGCCGTCCAGGCCTTCACTGCGCCGAATGCGCAACGCTCGATACAAGGTATTTGCACGTAGCCCGCCACCGGATCGCACGTCATCCCGAGATGATGCTCCAACGCCGATTCGGCGGCGTTCTCAACTACGCGGGAATTGGCGTCATGTGCCGTCGCGGCCAGCGCTGCGGCCATTGACGACGCAACACCAATCTCCGCCTGACAACCACCCTCCGCTGCCGACAGCGTCGCGTGGTGTTTGCAGAGATAACCGATCGCCGCTGCTGCGAGCATGCCGTCGCGGATCTTCTGCAACGGCAGCTTTCGACCGCCTTCGCCTAGTCCGTAAACCAGTGCCGGCATCACTCCCGCGGAACCTCCGGTCGGCGCCGTGATCACGAGGTGCCCACGGCCGTTCTCTTCGGACGCCGCCAACGCGTACGCTGAAAGTGCGCCAATGCCCTTGTCTGCTTGGTACTGCTCGTCCATCGCGCGCTTGTAAACGGTCGCTGCTTTGCTGTGTAGCTTGATCGGACCAGGCAGCACGTCATCTTCCGGCATGCTCAAGCCCGACTTAACCGTGGCGACCATCGCGTTGATGATCTTGTCCACGAAAGCATAGACCTCGTCCTGCGACCGGCCCATGATCGACATCTCATTGGCCAGCATGATCTGCGCGATCGACATCTTGTTGTTGTCCGCGTGTGCGCGCAGCTCGTTCATCGTTGCGAATGGATACTTCGGAGCGTTCTTCTTCGGCGGTGTGTAGCCTTTCCACTCGATGAAACCGCCGCCGACCGAGTAGTACTCCTGTTCGAGCAGTACCTCGTCACCCGCCATCAGCTTGCAGGTCATCGTGTTGGGATGTTTGAAGTCGCCTTTGGTCGCGTCGTAGATGACGTCTTTGAGGCTGACGTTGAATGTTGCCGAACCGAGCTTCACCGGGAAGACCTGATCCGGCTTGTCGCGCAAACTGTCGAGAAACAGCGGATCGACTGTTGCCGGTTCTTTGCCGACAACTCCGGCGAGCGCCGCACGTTCGGTGCCGTGGCCTTTGCCCGTCGCGCTCAAGCTGCCAAACAAGTGGACCTTCAACGCCGTTGCCTTCGCGAGTTTGTCCGCTGGAAGTTTGCTGGCGCGTTGGTAGAAATCGTAGGTGATGCGCATCGGACCGATCGTGTGCGAGCTCGATGGACCAGGACCGACTTTATAGAACTCGTCGATCGTCGTCATCACCGGGCCCTGCCCTTTCTTCACGACATTCAGGTCGTTGGAAAGCGGAGGTGGTGGTCCCGTTTTACCCGTCGTCGGTGGGATGGCGATTGAGCGCCCGGTCCTCTCCTGCGCGGAGATGATTTTGCCTGTCATGACGGCGGTGGCGCCGACCACGGCACTGCGCATCAGGAACGTGCGACGATCCACGCCCGTCGGGACTGTCTGCGCCGTCACCTCGTTGGTATCAGCGAGCGGATCTTGAACAGCGTCCCCGGAGGTCGCTTTCGAACTAAGTTCGTCATGAGATTTGTCAGTTTCTTTATTGGGCATGGTTCACCTTTCCTTTCGGCACCGAGTATGGCGGCGGTGAAGGTAATTCATACTGTCAGAATTAACAGGGGTAGGCGGTAATACGGCCGGGAGTTCAGCAACTTCTCCGTACAGCACTAATTATGCGGATCGTCGCCGTCGTCGAATCTGATGGCCTGGCGAGGTTCGCCTCGGATCAACGCAATACTCAAAGGAAGAAAAAATGAAAACCGTAAGTCTGTTTATGAAAAAGATGATGGCGCCGGCGATCGCGCTCACGTTTTTGGTCGCCGCGAATGTCACGCGAATGGAAGCCGCTACCACGCCGGATCTTACCCCGCAACAAATCGAGACCGCACTTGAGGACGCATTCGCCGGGCTGGTTGCGTTCGACGCCCCGCGAGTCCTGAACAATTTTGCCGATGACGCGGTGCTCGAGGACCCGGTGGGAACGCCGCCGATGGTGGGGAAGGATGCCATCGCCGCTTACCTGGCGAGCTTCCCGACTATCTTCAACCAGATGAAACTCTACTCACTGAACATCAAGGTGCGCGGTCACGAAGCCGCCGTTACCTGGCGGATACGTTTCACGACGAAGACTGGCAACGTCTTCTTCCTGGAAGGTATCGGCTACTTTCAATTCAACGAGCAGGGGAAGATCAAGTTGGAGAAAGAGTTCTTCGACCTGGATTATTTCCTGTCGCAGTTGTGAGGAATTGAGTTGTAAGGAGACGCAGCCGCGAGCTGAATTCGCGCGCGGCTGCGTCTACTACGCGACCATTAGATGAGTCCGACCTGTTTGTGCAGCGTCATGAAGTCGAAGTTGTTCCAGGCTTCGACGATCTTTCCGTGATGGATGCGAACGATCGTGATACCGGTGAAGTCGACTGGAGATTGGGTCGCGGCTATTTCTCCG
>DATANW010000335.1:0-16228 GCA_036266055.1 Pyrinomonadaceae bacterium
GCCTATCACGAGTGGCACTATCCCGCCGGAGCGCGCCACTCGTTTCTCGAAATCGTTCCGGCGGGAACTGAAGCGCGCGTGTTTGGCTTACATCTGAGCGCGAGGTTTTCGCGATGGGACGAACGACGGCGCTGGCACGAGATTCGATCGCTGTTGGAAGGAATCAAACGACATCAGGCGGGCATGCATGTCTTGGTCGGTGACTTCAACACGCTCGCGCCGGGAGAGATCCTCGAAATGGAAAAGCTGCCGGCGTGGATTCGGGCGTTGATCTGGATCAGTGGCCGCAAGCTGCAACGCGAGACGATCCAGTTCGTGCTCGACGCGGGGTACGCGGACGGTTATCGCACGTTGCACGCCGATGAGAAGGGGTACACCTTTCCGACGTGGGACCCGCACGTGCGACTGGACTACGTGTTTCTGCCGAAAGTATTTCGCGAGCGGTTGCTGAGTTGTGACGTGATGACCGAGCCGAAGGAGTTGATCAAGTCTGCGACCGACCACTGCCCACTGATTGTAGAGTTAAAAGTTGACTAGCGGTCCACGTTTCCGGCAGTTGGATCGGAGTTGAGCTGTGAATGAGGAATTCGGTCGTTGGACCAAGGGTCATTTGCCGTTGCCACAACGCGCCCGTGACGATCGGTTTAAGAGTCGAATAAAAATCCGGGTACGAAATTCCCTCCGGTTTTGACAGCCATAAGGCAAAACGCGGATCTTCGAAAGTCGGTGAACCAATCTTCACCCGATACAAACCCGCGGTGCCGCCAGCTGCTTCTCTCGCTACCCGGTTGTGCGGCGCTTCGCACACGCCGGAAACTGCCGCCTCGTTGATTCGGTCCAACGCGGACGAATCATCCAGCAAGTACCAATCTTCGTAAGCGTCGCCAGCCGTTTCCAACCAGCTCACGTCGCGCATACAAAACACGCGCGACCCATTGAACCCGATCGGCTTGTTTGCGTTGAGAGTACGATGAAACGCAACCAGGTGGTCGACATACGTTTCCGCGTCGACCCCCGGCTGCGGCCAGTGCCAAAAGACGTACGCCAGCATTAACCGTGCGCGCTTGTTCCGGTCTCACTCGCCTGCATCGCTTTGATGTCGTCCAACAGCACCTGCTCGTGTCCCTCCGGATTGACCTTGCGATAGATCTTTCGCAGTTTGCCTTCCGGATCGATCACGAAACTGGTGCGGTTCCAGTACATCGTGCCCTTGTACTCGCTTTGGCCCACACCGGACGCCTCCAGGAACTGATGCTGCGGATCAGCCAGCAGATCGATCGTGAAACCAAACTTCTTGCAGAAACTCTCGTGCGACGCTACATCGTCTTCACTGACGCCGACGACGGCAATGTTCGCGTCGTCGAAGTCCTGCTTGCTCGCGGTGAACGACTTGCCCTGGATCGTGCATCCAGGCGTATCGTCTTTCGGATAGACATAGACCACCAGCCACTGGCCCGCGAAGTCGTTGAGCGTGACGGTCTCGTTGTTTTGGTTCTTCAGTCTGAAATCGATGAAGCGTTTGCCTTCTTCTACGGCCATGAATCGTTGCCCCCTCGCAAGTTTTAGAATCAGTTTACAGTGTCGTTTCGGCGAGATTTGATTTGTACTTCGTGCCGGTCTGCCGATCGTTAAGTTCGATGTAGATATAACTTGGCGGAATCGTATCCTCTTCGAGCGCAAACCAGATCTTACCCAGATCAGCCGGTTTGCCGAGCGCGCAGAAGCCTTGCAGCCGCTTGCCACTTTGATCGTAAACGTCCACCCAGGTGCGCGCGGCGTTTGTGTTCGCGCCACACGGAGGCAGCTTGGGCGCAGGCGCGAAAAGCTCGGCCGGATACTCATCCTTGTTCAATACGTCGTAGTTGTAACGAATCACTTGCTTGCCGTTGACAACTACATGATCCAGTCCGGTCAGGAAAAGAACCGGATTCGGAAGCAGCGGCGCAGCCGAGCTGCTTTGCGCTGCCAGCACGACCGCGAATGTCATTACGAAGAGAAATGTCTTTCTCGTGAAGCTTTTCATTTCGGGGGACTCCTTTTGAGAGTTGATTGTTGCTTACGATTTGGCTTACCAGGCGACAGCGTAACGACTCCGCCGCGGATCGGCGCCGGCCGAGGCGACCCCGTTTCTTTTATTAAACACGATCACCGTCGGCGCGGACAGTGTGCCCCAATCGGATTGCGTTTTCACCTTGTGCCCTTTGTCCGATAACTCCTGAATCGTTTTCAAACCTACGCGTGCTTCGATGTTCAACGACCCGGGAAGAAACTCGTGATCGTCAAACGAACTGACGTAGTGTTGCGTGTCGAAACGCGGCGACTCGACCGCTTCCTGCGGATTCATGTCAAACTCGATGATGTTCAAAAGCACCTGCAGTAACGCCTGGTCCTGGTTGTCGCCGCCGGGCGTGCTCAGCACCATGAAAGGTTCGCCGCCCTTCAACACGAGTGTGGGCGACAACGTGATGCGCGGACGTTTTCCGGGCGCGACTACGTTCGGGCTGTTCGCATCCGTAAGCGCTGATTGTAGTCGTTGGCCCATCAGAACGCCGGTGTCACCCGCGACCACGGCCGGTAACCACGCGCCACTCGGAGTTGCACTGAACATGTTTCCGTCTTTGTCGACAACGTTGACGCAGGTCGTGTCGTTGCCACGTTCCATCTCGGGAACGGTCGAAACGCGCCCGATAGTTTGGACAGCGCTCGCCAGCACGGCTTTCATGTTCGTCGGATCGCCGGGTTGTTGGGCGAGCGAGGCGCGCTGCTGATCGATCAAGGGCCGGCGCAGCGCCGCGTAGTCTTTCGACAACAGTTCCGTCATCGGAATCTTCACGAAATTCGGATCCCCGTAGTAACGATCGCGGTCAGCCATGCCGAGTTTGAGAGCTTCGGCGAGCGTGTGAATGTAAGCCGGGGTATTGTGGCCCATCTGCTTCAAGTCGAAACCTTCGAGCATGTTGAGTGTTTCGACCAGCGCCGGGCCCTGCGTCCAAAAACCGGCCTTATAGACTTCGTACCCGCGATAGGTCGCTTCGACTGGTTGGCCCACCGTCGCGGAAAAACGTGCAAAGTCTTCGGCGGCAATCAGCCCGCCGTTCGCCTGCATGTAGTCGCCGATGCGCTTGGCAATCGGGCCTTTGTAAAAGTAGTCGCGCGCGGCCATCAGACCAGCGTGACGAGCGTTTCGTGAAGCGTGACTCGCGAGTTTTTCGGCGCGCACGATGTCGCGCAGCGTTCGGGCAAGATCGGCCTGGACGAAGAGGTCGCCGGCTTTCGGTATCTCGCCGTTCGGAAGAAAGATCCGCTTGGCGTCGGCCCATTGCGAGAAGACTGACGAGCGGGTCCTGATGTACTGCACACGCAACTCGTCGATCGGGAACCCGTCGGCGAGCTGAATGGCGGGCTCCATGACTTCGCCGAGCGTCTTCGTGCCGAATTTGTCGAGAGCAACAACGCAGGCATCGAGGATTCCCGGTACGGTCGCCGACAGTGGTCCGGTCGCGGGAATCAGCCCGCCGCGACGTGAGCCCGGCATCGTCGTATCACCTGAACTCGAAAAGTTCTGCTGTTTCGAACGTTCGACGAAGAACTCGCGCGTGGCTTTCATCGGCGCCTGGCCCATGCCTTCGACCACGGCCACCTTCTGGTCTTTGAGTTTGATCAGGATCGGCACTTCGCCGCCAAACGAGAAGTGTGAGAATTCGATCACCGACGCCGCAAGGATCGTTGCTACACCAGCATCAACGGCGTTGCCGCCGCGTTGGAGGATCCTCAAGCCCGCTTCGACCGACAAGGGACTACCGCCCGCGACCACCCCGCGCTTACCGCGAACTACCGGTCGAAACGTGTCGGCGCTTGATATTTGCGGAACGCTGGCGAGAACGAAGCAAGTAATCAGACAAAGAACAAATAGTCTTTTGTATGCTGACGACGCGCGCACGCGTGGTGGCAATGACGGCATAGGGCGGGCCCACCTCTCTGTGGTTTTGAAGCACGCGAATTGTCAACTGGATTTAAGTGCGAGTCAATATGGATTGCGCGCGCTGGCAACAGATGGACACAGAAACGATCGGTTTGCTGTAAGATGAGGCGCAGACAAAAAGAGAGGGCACTGACCTCCCCCAAGACCAGTGCCCTTGCCTTTATCTCAGTTCTCCCATGGAGAATTAACGACGGGCAGATACTACTTGCCTGGGGAGTTGGGTAGGTTGCATAAGTCTTGTAAAGCTTTTGCGAGGTTGTCACAAGAGTTTTTCAAAGTTCCCCCGCGATACTGAGCGCCGAAGGGAATAATCATCGAGGAAACGTCTTGCCAAATTTACCGAAGATAGCGCCGTTTGGCTCATGGAAATCGCCCATCACCGCGGACCTGATCGTAGGCGGCTCTGTTGGTCTCAGTCAGCCACAGCTCGACGGGTCTGACATTTACTGGTTGGAATTGCGCCCCACCGAAGGCGGTCGTAACGTTATCGTCAAGCGATCTGGTCCCGGTAATTTTACGGACGTCACTCCGCAACCTTTCAACGCGCGCACCCGCGTTCATGAATACGGCGGCGGCGATTACCTGGTCCGCAACGGCGTGGTCTATTTCTCAAATTTCACGGACCAAAGGCTTTATAAGCAGGTTGGACCAGAGAACCAGCCGCAACCGTTGACGCCCGCTGCCGACATGCGCTACTCCGATTCCTGCCTGGACCACGCGCGCGGCAAACTGGTGTGCGTGCGGGAGGACCACACGGTCCAGGGCGCAGAAGCGAAGAATACGATCGTCAGTTTGAGCACCGACACGAACGAGGATTGCGGCCTGGTCCTTACCGAAGGCAATGACTTCTATTCGTCGCCGAGAGTTAGCCCGGACGGAACCCAACTCGCCTGGCTCACCTGGAACCACCCCAACATGCCGTGGGACGGTTGCGAACTCTGGGTTGGGGAATTTGGCCCAGATGGCGCGCTGGCGTCCACGAGGTGGGTGGCGGGCGGTGTCGCCGAATCGATCTTCCAACCGGAATGGTCGCCGGATGGCGTTTTGTACTTCGCTTCCGACCGGAACGGCTGGTGGAACCTGCAGCGGATTGCCGCCGACGGTGAGATTGAGAGCGTCACCAGATCGAAGGCGGAGCTGGGGATGCCGCAATGGCTTTTCGGCATGTCGTTGTACGCCTTTGCCTCGCCGGAATTGATCGTGTGCAGTCACATCGAGCAGGGCGTTTCGGTCCTCGAGACGATCGACGTCGCAACCGGAAAAATGACCGTCGTCGATTCGCCATACACTGACATTCAGTATCTCAAGGCAGGAAACGGTCAGGCCGTCTTTCGTGGCGGGTCGCCGACTGAAGTCGCGTCCATCACGAGGTTCGACGTGGCGACGGGCCAGTTTGAAACGCTGCGGCGAGCAAACGAGCGGGAGGTCTATCCGCAGTATTTCTCGATACCACGCGCGATCGAGTTTCCGACCGAAGCCGGACTGACGGCCCACGGTTTCTTCTATCCACCTCAGAACCCCGACTTCCGCGCGCCTGACGGCGAGAAGCCGCCGCTGATCGTGAAGAGTCATGGTGGTCCGACCGCTGCTGCATCGACCGCGTTGAGTCTGTCGGTTCAATATTGGACCAGCAGGGGATTTGCTGTTCTCGACGTCAACTATGGCGGCAGCACGGGCTACGGCCGGCAGTATCGAGAACGTTTGAATAAGAAATGGGGCATTGTCGACGTCGACGACTGCGTGAATGGCGCGAAGTATCTCGTTGTCCGCGGGGAAGTAGACGGCCGTCGATTGATCATCACCGGGGGTAGCGCGGGTGGTTACACAACGCTTTGCGCGCTGACGTTTCGCAACGCCTTCAAAGCGGGCGCAAGTCACTTCGGCGTCAGCGATGCGGAGGCCCTGGCGCGTGACACGCACAAGTTTGAGTCGCAATATCTCACCGGTCTGCTTGGTCCATACCCGGCGCGGAAAGATATCTATTTCGAACGGTCGCCGATCAACTTTCCCGAGCGACTATCGTGTCCGGTGATCTTCTTTCAGGGTTTGGAAGACAAGGTTGTGCCGCCGAACCAGGCTGAGAAGATGGTCGACGCGATTCGAGCGAAAGGGATACCGGTTGCGTACGCTGCGTTCGAAGGGGAGCAACATGGTTTCCGCAAAGCGCAGAACATCAAGCGCGCGCTCGAAGGAGAGCTTTACTTCTACTCCCGAGTGTTTGGGTTTGAGCTGGCGGAACCGGTCGAACCGCTCGTTATCGAAAACCTCAGAAGGGGCGCTCGTTAGGCTTCGCCGGCAACTTCGGCTGTTGCTCGACTGGCGGCTTGGGATCAGGCGGTTGGATTTCTACATCGACAGTCTGAGGGCTGAAGCCTGACGCGGCCGCGACCATCAACAGCACGAGGTTCTTCGGAACGTGCAGCTCATGTAGCGGACCAAATCCCTCATTCGACAGCGAGTAAGTCACCGGTTGGGCCACGACGCTGAACTTCGTCAGAAACGCTCGTGTCTGCTCGTTGACCTGCGGGTTCGGCTGCTGTATCCACGTCCGGTAACTCTCCATCAAACTCGGCGAAATGTAAAGCTGCGCCTGCACCTGGCGCGGCTGCCAGCGCGTGTAGTTTTTGAAGTGCGGCTCCGCTGAAAGAGTTTCGTGTTTCAGGTACGAATCGACGACGTGCCGGACCGCCACGACGTCCGGCGATATCACGAGGAAGTTGCCGATGAATGCGTACGCGACGACGTTGACGTACGAAACGAGTTCCGTGTCTTCACGCCGTTCAGTTTGAGCCAGTGCACTCGCGCCTTTGAAAGCGACGTTCTCGATCACCTTCGGGAGCAGCGCTCGCATCCCCTCCTTGTCTTTCAACGAAATGGCAACGACTACTGCCGGACCGCCGTCCTTGACGACGTCCCTGGTGGTTTCGGTAAGTGTGTAGTTACCACTCGCAGCCGCTTCCGGCGGAGTGACCGGCGATGGTGATGGAGATGGCTGTGACGTCGCGGGTGGCGCCGATTTTGGCGGTTCGAACCAATCCATTCCACTGGTTGGTACGCTGACGGCGATCTCAGATCCGAGCAGCGGCAGCAGATCGTCTTTGATCTTGATCTTCAGTTGTTTCTCGATCGAAGCAAACGGCGACTGCGCCTCCGTTTCCTCCGTTTGGTCAACTTTGAATTCAGGACCATGCCCCCTCACCAACGGCTTTGGTGTGGATAGAGTCGCGTAGATCTGGGCGAAATCGAGCGACATCGTCACGAGCGTTTCCGTGTCAGAGGGAAGAATATTCGGCGCTTCTGGCGCTACAGCCGGACCAGCAACGAGCACCGGCAAGAACGGTATCGGATCACTCTTCTCGCCGGGCGTGTTGATAAGTAGCGCGCGCAGGTCGAACGAATCGCCCTCAAGAGATAGACCAATGCCGATGGCGGCGGGCGGCTTCGCCTCAACGTTGCTGAAGTTCGACATCATCATCGACAGCGCAAAAACGAACGGCGACGGTGACACTGCGGTTACGGGTGCACTCTCGCCTGACACTCCATTCGTACTCGCTACCGCACCGACGATCTCGGGTGGCGGCGCCGCCGGATCCGGAGGCTCATCTGGTTCTTCGGGATCTACGACTTCAACCTTGGGTGGTTCGGGATGCGCCGCTTTTTCAGCAGCCTCTTTCTGATACTCCTCCTGGGCCTTGGCGATTCGCGTCTGCTCTTCCTTCTCGACGCGGTCGACATCGTAGAAGAAAAAGATCGACTCGGTATTTAGACGGTTGCGTGCAACGCGGAAGTTTGCGTCTTCCGCTAGTAACTTGCGTCCGGCTGGTCGTAGCTTTTTGACGTTTACCGGCGTGGGCGTGATTAGAACGAGCGATCCGGTCTGTTGAATGTAGTATGGCGGCGGTGGTGGCGGTTCGCTCTTGTTTGGCGCCGATTTGTTGGATTCGTCAGCGGGCGACGGAGTCGCTGCCGGGATCATTTTCTTGAGAAACGGATTCAACTGCTGCTGAAACTTGTTCGCTTCCTCAGGTGATGCGAATTCAATGGCGACGAGTACCGTAGGGACGTCGCTGGTTGACGGCCAACCGGCGAAGAGCAACCGCGACGACACCACTTCGTCTGCATGAAGATTGAGCCATCGAACAACTGTTATGAACTCCTTTGGCGGCGCAGCAAGTTCGAGAATCGGCTCGAGGAGCTCGTTTACCGAGTTCGATTTGATCAGTTGACCCACGGACCTCACTTCGCCGTAGACGTGATAGGTGTCTGCAGCGAGTAACGTATCGAATGTTGGCGGCGGCGTTGGTACGGGCGTAGGCGCGGGTGGTGCTGGTGTTCTTGCGGGCGTCTGCCGTCTTGGCTGGGCGGCGGCCGATGCTGCAAGTGCGATTAAAAGAACCAAACACGAAACGATTGGAGTCGGGAGTTTGAGGCTCATTGCAGAATCACCTTAAGAGAGATGAGACGGAGTAGTTTCGGTCGGCAACGCGTTTCCAAACTTTGCTTTCGCCTTCGGCGCGGATGAGTTCACTCACTGCTCTGAACGCTGCTGCGTAAGCATCTTGCATTTCCACCGACGTCTTTGCTGAGGCGAGCTTTTGGTCGATCGTTTCAACCGGCAGCGACCTGCTTTCGGGTGACTGCGGAAGCATTGGTCCTTCGCCCGCCACGTAGAGCGCCAGGCCTTCCGTCAGCCAGCGTGGCGTTTGACCGCCGCCCATCGAGTCGACCATTACATGTACGAGTTCGTGACGCAGCGTTGTTTCCAGAATTCTTCGTTTCTTCAAGAGGGCCAACGGTTGTAATTCGATGCGACTATTTTTAGTCGCGGCGGCGGCCCAGGGTGGCATGCCGGTGCGTCCGGTGAAATCGCCGGTGGTCTCGTTGACGACGACTTCGAGCTGAGGCAGCGAGGCTTTTCCGCCACTGCGTCGTAAAACCTGCGTGCGCGTCGACTCAAGCAGGCTGACAAGCGCGGTCGCTTCGTTCGTCTCGAGGCTCTTAGGGTAGGTCACTCGGAAATGTTCGCTGCGCAGCGAGCGGTTCGCGCTGACGGGCATTGCTCGCGAACCCAGGCTTGTGCCGGGAAAGTATTTCGCAAGAATCTGTCCGTGCGTGAATCCGCGTTCGGCCATCACGTGCGCTCCCTCCTGACACAAGCCGAGTCCATGTCCGAAGCCGCGACCCTGAAATACAAACGCCGAGCCGGAGCGTGAAATCGTGAAGCGCGAACTCTTCAACATGTTCCACCCGAGCGCCCGCCCGACGATCAGCTTGAAATCCCAGCCATTAACCACGCGTTTGCGATCGCCAACGATAGACACCAGTTCGGCGCGTCCGGTTCCGTCCTGACGCTCGACGGACACGTCGCGAATTGTTTGGCCGACGTCTGTCCGCGGATCGCTGCGCAACGCTTTCGTCATGCGATCAACGGTAATTGTGTCGGTCCAGCGGCTGTGGGCTTCTGAGTCGCAGTAGTCATCGCGGACGCCTTGCAGGTAGGGCGGCGCGTTGGTGCGCCAAAGAGTGCCGATGTTGGCAGTCATACCGCCGCAAGAGGCGCCGAAATACGAGTCGACGATTTGTCCCTGTTCGTCGCGCAGCACCGTGCCGGCGGTTGATTTGACTGCGTCAGCCACGGCGGGGCGAGTGTCGGAGTTTTCGAAGCGTTGGCAATGGGTCGTGCTGCAAAAGTCATAACCTTCGTGCGCATGACGCTTGAGGTTTTTGAGCGCGTACGTGCGGGCGGCGATCGCGAGCGCTCGCAGCGCTTCGGGTTGATCCTCCATGCTGCCTTCGGTGGCCACGACACGTTCGACGTACTGCTCCAATGGCATGCGTCGCGTAACGTTTTCGCTGACCTGATGGATGGTGACGTCTGGCTGCTGAATTTCCGGCGCACGGCTGGCGGTGGTTATGTTGCTCGGAGAGAACTCTTCGAAGATCGGACGTGCGAGTTCCGCGGCCTGTGCGCCATGGGCATTTCTGAGGAAGACGACGACGCCGAGTTGTGCGTTTGCAGTGTCCGTCAACTTATCTGACGGAAAAACGAGTCCGACAAACCAGCCGTTGAAACGGAAGCCCTGCAGCGGCCGCGACGTTCCGGTCTTGCCGACGATGTAAGCAGGCAGGGAACTGAGAGTCGACTTTTCCGCTGTGCCGTAGATGATCGCGCCGCGCATACCGTTGAGGATGATCTTTCGTTCCGCGTCGTCGATCTTTACTTCGGCTCTGACGTGCGATGTGAATTCGGTATCAGAGGCGAGCGATGGTTGAAGTAAGTGCCCGCCATTTGCGAGTGTTGCGTAAGCGGTCAGCAGTTGAATCGGCGTGACTTGAAGCGTGCGACCTTCGCCGATTGCGTTCTCCGGTCCCCAGCCGGAGCGCAATAGAACGCCTGCCGTTTCCTCGGCGTGGTTGATGCCCGTCGTGCGGCCGAAACCAAAACCAGACAAAGTGTTCGTCAGGTCGTCGTCCTTGAGCCGTTCGCCCACGGTCGCGAAATAGTAGTTGCACGAATACGCGATCGCTTCGGTCGGATTTAGCGGGTCGAGATGACGTTTGTGAGAGCAGACAGCGTTCACACCCGCGCGTCGATAACGCTCGCGACATTTGGTGCGAGATTTTTCATCGATGATTCCAGCGTGCAGTGCGGCGAGTGCGGTGAATGGTTTGATTGTTGAGCCTGGAGGCGATGCTTGTTGAAATGCGAGTTGCGGATTGACGACTGCACGAATGCGTCCGGTTTGCACGTCCATCACCACGATCGCGCCGTCTCGTTCGCCGAGCGCTGACTCCGCGGCTTGCTGAAGTCGCTGGTCTTCCTCGGCTACTGTCTTATTCTCGATCGGTTTTTCGCGGGTTAGCCCACCGGTAGGTTTGCGCACTGCGAGCAGCGCGCCGGCAAGGGCGGCGAGCAACACACCAAGGACCAGACCGCTGCGGATGAAGACTTTCATACTTGAGTCACAGGCGCTTCTTCCGTGGCCGTTACAGCCGCTTCTTCAGTGTGCGTACTGAGTAGCGAAAGCGCGCCGAGTGTCACTACCCAGCCGATTAAAACCAGCAGCGCACTCACGACAACGCGCGCCGTAAACAGTGAAAACTCCAGCCACGTGCGTTGAATCGTCATCCTTTGGGCCAACAGGAAGTAAGGCGCGACTGCGAAGATCAAAAAACCGAACACGAACACAAGCACAACTTGCGGGTCGAAAGCCCGCGCGACCGTTCGACCCAGGCCGCGGATCGTTTCTCGCAGACCACGCGTGCTGGTTGCGATCCAGAGTTGGATCGTGACGAGCGGCGCAATCACACCGATCAGCAAATAACGAAGGACCATCAGCATCGCCATCTTGTTGGGCGACAATGGCTGCAACGTGTTTGGATCGATCGCGAGGCGGCCCTGTAGCTTGCCGACTCCGTACACCGCCAAAACCGTCAAGCCGATCACCGGCAAACTGACGACGATGAACTTGAAACAGTCGCGCAGCGCTTTGCGAAGCAGTCCTGTCGATTCGGTGGCGTAGTTGACACTCGCCGCCTGCAATAGAAAGAACAGCAGCGGAGCGGCGAACATCAGCGTGAACGTAAGTATCAACTGCGGCACTGTCGCTTCGCGCGTGCTGATGAACAGGTACAGCGCCAGCAGCAACGCCGCATACAGTGCGAGAATCAATAGCAACGTGGTCCATCGTGTGAACAACATTCGCACTGCTGACCAAATTGCGCTTGCCGTATTCATTCTTGGGCTACCTCCCGAGATGCCAATTAGTTTTTGGCTGCTGATCGTTCGTTAAATTTGAATCTTCCGGAAGCAGTGTTCGCATAAATTTCCGGACGATACATCAACTCGGCGCGGGCGGGTGCGACGACGAAATCGCCCGGCACCTGCACGCGTATCGCGTACTGGAACGTCACGTCGCCATCGAACGAATCGAGGAAGAAGACCGTACGCCGGTCGCGAAACTCTCGCGAGCTGTACCAGTCGCACCACCCGCCGCTGTTGTAGTCGAGATCCAGATTGCCGACGCTCTCGAGTTGCTCCGCGCCCGCCGGAATCGGATCTTCGACCATCAAGTGTCGCGAGGGTGCACCGGTGAGCCGCAGTTTTACCACCAGCAGATCGCCGGAGTTGATCTCACCGGTCAACGGCGACATGGACCACTTCAACTGGTAAGCCTCTTCAGTGATTCCCAGCCGGTAGTACTCGCGCGTTACGTTCAAGTCTCCGGAACCTCGTGCGCTTACCTGTTCCTCAGCGCTGTAGTACTCGAGCGACGACGACAGATACACACTTCCCGGTCCGCGCTTAACGATGCGAACCTGGTTGCTTCCACCTACCGCGCCGCCCTGACGGTTGATCACGAAGGTCTTCGCGGCGCTCGCATCGGTGACGCGTTCGGTAAGCACGTTTTCGCCGTTGACGTAGACTTCGAGATCGTACGCCGGCGCCAGTTCACGACTGGCTTTGACGTAGTCGATTAATCCGTAGATCGCGAAGGCCGTATCTTTCGTTGAGTTCCAGTAGTAAGCATTGCTTCTGTCAGACACGAGCCACCGTGCGGCCAACGGCAGCAGTGAACTGTTGGGCTTGATGCGTGTCAGCGCTTTCAGCGACAGCGCCGTGCCTTCAGTTTCATCCTGATCCTCGAAGTCGAGGCGCTTCTCACGTTTCGAATGCCAGTACGCGGTGCGATTGCCGGAGCGCGCAGTGCGTTCGATGTCGTTCGCGACTTCCACCGCCCGCTTGTCTTTTTGCAGCGACAGCGACAGCGCCAGCAATGCCCGACCGTACGGTTCGAGATTTCCGCGTTCGCCGAAGAGCTTGTCGACGTAGTTCGCATCGACGCCACCCGACTCAGCGAGCGCGTAGACCATGAACGCGCGCGTGTCGGCGTCGAACTGTTTGCCCTGGTCGTTAGCGCCGGCGTTGAGCATGGCCACCAGTTTGTCGCGGCCGCGAGAGATGCGTTCGTCGTCGACTTCGTAACCTGCTTGTCGCGCGAGCGTCAGTCCGTCGACAACGTACGCAGTCATGAAGGGATCGCTGGCGTCGTCTTTCCACCAACCCCAGCCGCCGTCCTCATGCTGGTACGCATAGAGGCGATTGCGCCCGCGTTCGACTTTCTTCTTCAAATCATTGTCGGTGCGAATCGAGGCTGATTGAACATTCTTGAGAGTTTGCGAAACGATTACGTTCGGCAGGAAACTCGACATCGTTTGTTCCGTACAGCCGTAGGGATACGTCGTGAGATAGTCGAGAGCGCCAAACAACGTGCCCGCGATTGACGGCGCCACTTCGACTCTCAGTTTGCGCGAATTCAAATCGGCATTTGCCGGCAACTCGAGTGAGAACTGCTGCTCGGCAGTCTCCTCGCCCGTTTCCCAACGCTCGACCTTCACCTCACGCAGACCGCGGGGAACAACATCGATCGTGAGTTCGACAGCGTCAGACTCGGTGTTGGTCAACGCCTTGGCCAGCAGCGTGACCTGGCCCGTCTGCGGTGCTGCGATCTGCCAGTCAACGCGATACTCCCCTTGTTGATCGATGGTGACGGTTTGCTGTCCTGAGCCGACGAGGTTCGCGCCCGCAACAGAGATCGAAATCTGTGTCGACTTGGCTTCCTTGAGATAGTTATGGACCACGCCCGACAGTGTGACCGTATCTCCCTGCGTCATGAACCGTGGTGTTTCCAGCCGCAGAATCACGTCCTTGCGGGCGAGCACCTTCGACGTCTGTACGCCGACTTTCAGATCGCTCGTGACACCGCGCGCCGTAGCGCGCCAGGTCGTCAAGTTGTCAGGCAATTTGAACTTCACAGTCGCACGACCGTCGGCGCCCGTGATCGCGCTCGGTTGCCAGAACGCGGTATCGCGGAAATCTTTTCTGATGATCGGCTGGACCTGGTCGTCCTGGTTCTTGAAATCAGCCAATTGGTACGACGGCTTGTTCGCCGCCAGATTCATCGGTTTGTCGCCGGCATAACCGGTGAACGAATAGGAGATCGACAGGTGCGTCGACACAGCGTTGTAACGCGCACCGTAAAACTGCTTGCGAATGTCTCCGGCGTAGTCGGGGGATATGCTGTATATCGCTTCGTCGACGACGCCCAAACTCACTTCCGCGTTGCGCACCGGCGCGCCGTCCGCATCTCGGGCCAGGATCGTGTACGACGCAGTCTCGCGCGGCTTGTATTCGTTCTTGTTTGGGATGACTTCGAGATCGAGCATCTTGTCGCGCGCGGGAACCACGAGCCGTTTGCTGTCGCTGAACATGTCACCTTCGTGAACGAACGTGACACCGAGGAACACATTCGGCGCGTACGCTGCTTCGATCGGAACATCGAGAATCACAGTGTTGCCCGTCGTCTTTACCAGGCGCGTGCTCATGACGCTCTCGACTTCAGTAGTGACGAGCAGGTTCGCGCTCTCGTGCGGGAGAATCGCGAGCACGTGCGCAGTCTCGCCCACGCGATATGACTTCTTGTCGGGTACAAGTTTTATTGAGCCGTAGTTCTCGCTGAAGTAAGCACTGTCGCTCCACGGGTAATCGCGGCTGGTGACCCAGATGAAGCCACCGATCGAGGTGTACTCTTTACCGTTCTCCTTGACGGTCGTCTTGATCGCGATGTTTCCGGGGTTAGTGGTCTGATAATTGAATTTTGCGTGGCCCTGCTGGTCCGTCTTGAGATCGGTGGACGATAGCGGCTGTTCGACCATCTTGTAGTCGGGATCGTACTCGTTTGCCTTTTCCTTAACCTTCTCCCAGGTACGCAGGACCATCTGCAACGAAAGATCCGCAGCGACCGGGTGCCCTTCGTAGTCGGTCGTGGTTACTTCAATGGTTGCGTTATCGCCTTTGGTGTAGACGAAGCGTTCGGGCGCTGCGTGCGCCATGACACTACCGCGCGTTGCGACCAGGCTCGAGCTGGCATTCATCGTGCGACGCGAGGGATCCGTTACCTGTGCTTCGAGACGGTACTCGAAATCCCACATGTCGTCCTGACCGTTTTGCGGAACAGGGAAGTCGACCTGCATCCGGCCCGATGCATCGAGCTTGCCTTCACCTTGCGCGACCATGTCGCCGTAGTAGTTTCCGTATTCCGAATACTCTTCGTCCTCGTCGCCATCATAGCCTTCGTCTTCGGAGGCGTAGAGGTAGGGGTAGTAACGCTCGCGATAGACGTAGTACTTAACTTCGGCGTTAGCGACGGGCGCGCCGAAGAAGTACCGAGCGCTGACGTCGAATTTAGTGTTCGACCCGGCAGCGACAAACTTTTGCGGCGCAGTGACGTTCACTTTGTATTCGGGTTTTTTGTACTCGGCGACTTCGAAAGTTCCGCTCGATCCGCCTTCCTCCGTGTCGGCTTGGATCTGATAAGTTCCGAGCGGCGCTTCCTCGGCGAGGGTCAACTCGCCCGAGAACGTGCCGTTGTTCGACAGGCTGAACTCCTGTTCCAGAACGTTCGCACTGTTCGGATCGCTCACGACGACGTTAACGGTCTTTGTTTTCAACGCGTGGTACTGACCGTTGTCGGCCACCGCACGCAGGATTCCTTTGAAGTACACCTTGTGATTCGGACGATAGATCGGGCGATCGGTGTAGACGTAACCGTTTACGTTCTGCTCTTCAGCCTCTTCGCCGGTGAAGTAGTACGACTCCAGATCCGAGATGGCAAAGTTTTCGCGATGCGAGGCGAAGACAACGAAGGCGTCGTTATCGACAACCGGAACATCCGTGTCGACTTCCGCTTCTTCTTCACCGGACTTCGTTTCCATACGGGTACGGAAGATTCCGTCGGCGTTCGTTGTTCCAGTGGTGACGGTTTTGCGCGACTTTAAGATTGTGACCTGCGTGTTTGCCTGCGGCTCACCGCTGACGCGATTAACGGCGTAGACCAGCAGCTCGCCGTTAGGAGATGACTTTTCAACCATCGCGAGGTCGGTAACAACTACGACGGTGTACGCTCGCAGATTTTCGTTGACTGCTTCGACGAGATAGACGCCCGCTTCGCGCTTGCCGAGCGGGACCATGCGGCGGTCGTAAACGTTTTCGAGCGGCGGCGGCAGCGGCTCACGCCAGCTCGTGACGAGCTGTTTCTCATTCAACAAAGGCACGCGAGCGTAATCGGCAATGTTCAGCGGCGTGCGACGTGAAGCATCATCTGCACGGAACTTCTGATTGAACGAGCGGCGCGTTTGCGAGTTCAACTGCGCGCGCAGGTAATTTCGAAAACCCGAGTAGGCCCA
>DATANW010000336.1:0-2316 GCA_036266055.1 Pyrinomonadaceae bacterium
TTCTTGGCGACAGCGTCAATGCCCCACACCTGGCCCATCACCGGCAACTTGTCGCGATCGAGATCGCGCGAGAGTTGGCCGCTGACCAGTTGCCACGTGTCACCGCGATCGTCAGAGCGAAAGAGTTTGTCGGCGGCGAAATACAAACGCGTGTGCAAGTGCGGGCTGACGATGAATGGCGCGTCCCAGTTCCAGCGATGCGGATCGTCGGTGCGGCCCGGCTGCGGTTGAATGCCAATTCGCTCCCCGGTGCGCTTGTCGAAACGGGCGAGTCCGCCGTTTTGCGATTCGGAGTAGATCGTGTTGGGATCTTCCGGATCGACCTGCGAACGAAAACCGTCGCCGCCGTTCGTTACAAACCAGTCGGCGTTCGTGATGCCTGAAGCGCTGCGCGTCCGCGAGGGACCACCAAAGCTGAAGTTGTCTTGCGTGCCGCCATAAACGTTGTAGAACGGCTTCGCGTTGTCAGTCGTGATGTCGTAGAACTGCGCCACCGGAAGGTTTTGTTTGAAATCCCAGGTCTGGCCGCGGTCGAAACTCTCGTAGATGCCGCCGTCGCAGCCGACGAGATAGTGATCGGTGTTGTTGGGATCGATCCAGATGTCGTGATTGTCGACGTGCTTGTTGCGCTCGCCGAGCCGTCGCAGCGTGCGGCCGCCGTCGTCCGAAACCATTAGAAAGACGTTCATCACGTAAATGCGATCGACTTCCTTTGGATCGGCGACGATGCGCGCGTAGTACATCGCTGTGGTATCAAACTCGTTGCGCCGTTCCCAACTGCTGCCGCGATCGCTGGAACGAAAGACTCCGCCACGTCGATCTGCTGCTTCGACAGTCGCGTAAATCACGTTCGAATCAACCGGCGAGATTGCGAGACCCACGCGTCCGAGGTCGACGTTCGGTAAGCCGGTGCGCAATTTGTTCCACGTCGCGCCGGCGTCCGTCGATTTGTAGATTGCGCTTTCCGGACCGCCGTTGATGAGCGTCCACATGTGACGGCGTCGTTGATACGAAGCGCAGTAAAGCGTGTTCGGATCGTTTGCGTCGATCACGACGTCGGTGACGCCGGTGTTCTCGCTGATGTTGAGAATGTTCTTCCAGGTCTTACCGCCGTCCGTAGTTTTGAACAAACCACGTTCGCCGCCGGGTCCCCACAGTGGTCCCTGCGAAGCGACGTAAACGATGTTCGAGTCTTTCGGATCGATCGCGATGCGACCGATGTGTTCGGAGGTTTTCAGACCGACGTTGCGCCACGTGCGGCCGCCGTCCTCGGATTTGTAAAGACCATTGCCGTACGAGACGCTGCGCTGGCTGTTGTTCTCGCCAGTGCCGACCCAAACTGTCAGAAAGTTTTTCGGATCGACGGCGATGGCGCCGATCGAGTAGGACGCTTCGTTGTCGAAGACGGGCGTCCACGTCACGCCGGCGTTGGTCGTTTTCCAGACGCCGCCGGAAGCGACCGCGACGTAGTAGCGCGTCACATTGTTCGGGTCGATCGCGAAGCCCACGACGCGTCCCGAAGTGAATGCTGGTCCAATCGAGCGCAGGCGCAGTCCGTTGAACGTCGGCGTCGACATGGGATCGCGCGGCGTTGGCGATGCGTCCGGCGTAGGTGTCGGACTCGCGCTCGGACTCGGCGAGGGCGCAATCGACGGCGATGGAGACGGCGACGGCTGTTGGGCCGTAACGCTAACAGGGCAAACAACTAACAGTGAAAGGACCAGCAGTAGACCAGCGCACGCAGAGGTAGTCATAAGAAGGGGCGTCCTCTTTCTCGATTAGTGTTAAAGCTGTTTAGGTACGAACAGGAGACACGGATCACGCAGACCCGTGCTTTACTAACTCTTCACCAAGATGCTTATGCAGGAAATCAACTGTGCGCTGCCATGCATCGGCAGCGGCTTTCTCGTTGTAAACCTCGGGACGCGCGTCGTTGAAGAAGGCGTGATCCGTCCCGGGATAGATGTTGACGTCAATCGATTTTCCAAGCGCTTTCACCTTGCTCTCGAGCTCGCGCACTAACTGCGGCGTGACGAAACCATCGCTCTCGGCATACAGACCAAGCACCGGCGCGTGCAGGTTCGGAAGATCGGGTTTGACGTTTGGATGTCCGCCGTAAAAGACGACGGACGCGCCGATATTGGGGTTCTTCGTCGCGGTGTAGAGCGATAACGCGCCGCCCATGCAGAACCCAACGACACCGATCTTCTTGCTCGTCACACCGTCGTGTTTGAGCAGGTAATCGACGGCGCCTTCCAACTCGTTTTCAGCTTCGTCGATGCGCAGCGCCATCATCAGTTTTCCGGCTTCATCGGG
>DATANW010000337.1:0-9137 GCA_036266055.1 Pyrinomonadaceae bacterium
GCCCAGCGCAGCAGTTTCCTTTTATGGACGACCCGAGATTTCGGGACTTTTTTGGTGATCGCATTCCGCAGCAGACTCCCCGGCAGGTGCAGGGTGTCGGCTCGGGCGTCATAGTGAATTCAAACGGCTACATTCTCACGAACCATCACGTCGTGGATGGGGCGATCGATATCAAAGTAGAACTAACGGACAATCGCACGTTTTCGGCCAAGCTGGTCGGTTCCGATCAGCCGAGCGATCTCGCGGTCCTGAAGATCGAGGCGACAAACCTGCCGACTATTTCGGTGGGCGATTCAGACAAGGTGCGCGTGGGCGACGTTGTGCTCGCACTCGGCAACCCGCTGGGTATCGGACAGACAGTTACGTCCGGCATTGTGAGCGCCAAGGGACGCGCTACGGGGTTGAGTGACGGCAGTTTTGAAGATTTCATTCAGACCGACGCCTCGATCAATCGCGGCAACTCCGGCGGTGCGCTGGTCAATACTAACGGCGAGCTGATTGGTATCAACTCGCAGATCCTTTCGCCGTCCGGCGGCAACATCGGAATCGGCTTTGCGATTCCGTCGAACATGGCCAAGGCGGTGATGGATCAGTTGCTGAAGACGGGCAAGGTGCGGCGCGGCATGCTGGGTGTGACGATTCAGCCGGTTGATGCTGACCTGGCTGCCAGCATGAATCTTCCGGCAGTGCGTGGCGCGATCGTGACAAGCGTGAGCGCGGGCGGTCCGGCTGAAAAAGCTGGTATCCAGCGTGGCGACGTGATCACCGCAGTCAACAACACGCCCGTCAATGATCCGAACACGCTGCGAAACACAGTGGCTGGTTTGGCGCCGGGAACGACCGCAACGGTGACGCTGCAACGCAACGGACGCGATCAGAACGTTTCCGTGGCACTGGCTGAGTTGCCCGATCGTCCGCACGAGGACAGCGAGGAGACCAGTGACAACAACGGCAGTGGCACCGGCAACAATCGTTATGGACTCTCGTTGCAGGTGCTCACTTCCAACCTGGCTGAACGCTACGGCCTCGACGCTCAGGATCAGGGACTGCTCGTTTCGCAAGTCGATCCGAACGGCAGTGCTGCCACGGCGGGAATTCGTCAGGGCGACCTGATTCAGGAAGTCAATCGTCGTCCGGTGCGAAGTGTTGCCGACTTTAACGCTGCGATTCAGCAGTCGGGCACGCGTCCCGCGCTGTTGCTCGTGAAGCGACGAAATGCGGTGACGTTCCTGACGTTGCGACCGGGTTCCTAAACCTTCAGCGACGTGCAATAATCCGGTTTTCCGTGGTATCCGTGTTTCCTGCAAAACGTAGGGAACACGGATTACTATTTTTACCGGAGGAACCAATCAAGGTGAGAGAATTCGATCGCAGACCATGGGGCAGTTACACCGTGCTCGAAGAAGCACCCACGTTCAAAGTAAAGCGTATCGAAGTGTTGCCCGGAAAAAGATTGAGTTATCAGAAACACGCGCAACGCGCGGAGCATTGGTTTGTGGTTGAAGGAACTGCGAAAGTCACCCTCGACGGTCGCGACCTGATGATCGGCACAGGTCAAGCCGTCGATATTCCTGTCGGCTCGGCACACCGGGTCGAGAACCCCGGCGAAGAAGATCTCATTTTCATCGAAGTCCAGCGAGGTAACTATCTAGGCGAAGACGATATCGTTCGTCTCGAAGACGACTTCGGCAGAACATAAACCCTCTTGAAACCGTAGCAAAGCTTCATGGCTGACTCAGCGAACGAACTCACCGTCGCACCGGAAGTCTCGCAAGGCCTGTGGGCTGATATCAAAGAAGCAGTACGCGGCTCGCACCATCGCAGCTACACGACCGGTCCGATCGGACGCGCAATTCTCCTGCTGGCCATTCCCATGGTCCTGGAAATGATCATGGAGAGTGTGTTCGCGGTCGTCGACATCTTCTGGGTATCGCACCTGGGAACCGACGCGGCTGCAACGGTCGGTCTCACTGAATCGCTGCTGACGATCATCTACGCGCTGGCGATCGGATTGAGCATCGGCGCGATGGCAATGGTTGCGCGTCGCATCGGCGAGGGAAATCCCGACGGCGCCGCACGCGCCGCAGTGCAGGCGATCGCGATCGCACTGCTCATCTCATTTACCATCGGCATCGTCGCGACGCCGTATGCGTCGCGCTTGATGGCGCTGATGGGCGGATCGCCGTGGGTCCTCGAACACGGCGTCGCGTTCACCCGCGTGATGCTTGCGTGCAACTGCACCGTGGTCACGTTGTTCATGGTCAACGCGATCTTTCGTGGCGCAGGTGACGCGGCGATCGCGATGCGCACGTTGTGGATCGCCAACTGGATCAATATCGCACTCGGCCCGTGTTTGATCTTCGGACTCGGACCATTTCCGAAACTCGGCATCGTCGGCGCAGCGATCGCGACAAACATCGGACGCGGCACCGGCGCGCTGATCGCACTGATCAAATTGTTTCGCGGCGGCGGAAGATTCGAGATCAAACGCGAACATCTTCGAATCGAGCCGGCGCTCATGGTGCGTCTCGTCCGACTCTCCGCTACGGCAACGTTTCAAGTCTTCATCGGAATGGCGAGTTGGATCGGCCTGGTGCGTATCATCTCGAGCTTTGGCAGTAATGCGGTCGCCGGTTACACGTTTGGCATTCGCGTGATCATTTTCGCGTTGTTGCCCTCGTGGGGAATGGCGAACGCGGCGGCGACGATGGTCGGTCAGGCGTTGGGTGCGAAGAATCCGGACCGCGCCGAACGCGCCGTTTGGCAGGCCGGCTTTTACAACATGATCTTCCTCGGCATCATCGGCTTGTTTTTCGTGCTGTTTGCGCCGCAGATCATCTGGTTTTACACGGACGTTCCGGACGTCGCGCAGTACGGTGTCGATTGTTTACGAATCGTGTCTTACGGCTTTTTGTTCTACGCGTACGGCATGGTGCTGGGGCAGTCGTTCAACGGCGCGGGCGACACCCGAACGCCGACGATCCTCAATCTTTTCGTCTTCTGGTTCTGGGAAATTCCGCTTGCTTACATCCTGAGCGTCAGGCTCGGGATGGGGCCGCGCGGCGTGTTTGTTGCGATCACGATTGCCTTCTCGACGCTGGCCGTGGCGAGCGCGCTTGTGTTTAGACGAGGTAAGTGGAAGGCAAAAGTCGTTTAAGCTGACATCGTTTATAGTACGCCGGTCCCACCACTGCTGTCGGAGTTCGTTACGTTTATCGAACTCCTCACTCCCTCTTCTGCACTGTGTACGCTGTATTACATACGGATCGCGCGACTTGTGCGCGGCGGCATCCCTATTGCCTAAACTAAATTGCCATCACGAGATCGAGCCACTCCGCAAGAGAGCAGCCGAGCGGATGGAGGAGGTTTAGGGAGAACAAGGAGGAGATCGATGGACAAAAGGCTTGAAGGAAAGAAGGTGGCGATTCTGGTGGCCGATGGTTTCGAACAGGTTGAACTGACAGAACCCCGAAAGGCGTTGGAAGCTGCGGGGGCTGAGACCGAGATCGTTTCCCCGGCAGAGGATCAAGTGCAGGGATGGAATCACGACGAAAAGGCGGACGCATTTAGTGTTGATATGCCCTTGAAGCGGGCGCGTTCTGATGATTACGACGCATTGTTATTACCGGGCGGTGTGAGAAATCCGGATCAGTTGCGAATGATGACGCGGGCGATGGAATTCGTGGATGGTTTTTTTGCTGCGGGAAAACCGGTGGCGGCGATCTGTCACGCGCCGTGGACGTTGATCGAGACCGAGTTTGTGAAAGGACGCCGCATCACTTCGTGGCCGTCGCTCAAGACGGATCTTGTGAACGCAGGCGCCGACTGGGTCGATCGGGAAGTGGTCGTCGATCATGGACTGGTAACGAGTCGGAAACCTGACGATATACCGGCGTTCAATCAGAAGATGATCGAGGAGTTTGGAGCGAAGCGTTATTCGCGACAGAGGGCTGCTTGAAAGTTTGTAGTTGCTGCGAGCAGGGCAGCAGGCAGGACGGGTGCAAGAGCTGGAGGGCACAAATAGCCTCGAAACCTCCGAAGCTTCTGCGCCCGTTCTGTATTTCTGGTGAAAAAGACCGCGAGCCACAGATGAGAAAAAACTAGATCTTCTTCGCCGTGTCGCCAACGCGGATCACCCCGCCTCTGATCACGCGAGCGTTGATTCCACGCAAACAAAGTTCTCTGCCAACTGTTGAATTAACGAACCTCATCGCCTCCTCACCGAACCGCGCCACAAACTTGAGGCATCCAGTATGAGGCAGTGGACTCACTTCGAGAATCGCCGTACCGATGGCGATCTGCGTTCCTCCCGGCAGATTCGCTTTGCTCAGATCCATGTCGATGTAGAGTTGATCGCCGGCCAGCGGCCACCGATCCTTCTCCTGCGCGACTAACGCCGTAACGCGCGAGTTCATAATGTTGATCTGCATTTCGGGATGCGGTGAGTGGTCGGGAGTCTTCGAACTCGGCCGCACGCACCAGCTATCGCCGACGAGACCCTGGACCGGATCAACTTCCGCGTGCTCCAGCACTTCACGATGATCGACTCGCGGACGACGCACGATCAACTCGACTACGCCGTTGTCCTTCGGCGCCGCGCGCAGGTGGTCCAACTCAGCTTCGAGCTCCTGCGTCGTCAGGTGTTTCACAGTTATATCGGGAAAGAGGCTCATGGCGGTAAGTTAAGGCGTGGTGAGAAGCCGTGTCAATGACTGTCTGCTTTGAAAATTGGACGCTTGACGGCCAAAACGCTGCCTCCGATCGTTCCCAGAAACCCGCCGGCAACGAGCGACAAGAAACCAAGCGCCATTCCGAAGCCGCAATATTCGCCGGCCGTCTGAACAGGATCCAGGAGGTCGATGAGGACGTTCATCGCGAATCCGGCGACTACCCACACGACGACGGCGCCCGCAATCATGAAGGAACTAGCACTGAAGATGAGATAACCAAAGTTGACCACCCGCTGTTTCCACGTCAGTCGCTTGCGAAACGACTCTAACGGCGGAGGCTCGGGGAGCGGCGGCAGCGGTAAAGGACCTGTTGCTTCGATTGCGCAGCCACAGTGCGGGCAGTTTGTTAAGTAGTAGTAATCGATTCTCGTGTTGCAGCTCTGGCAATTCATTGTGTCCTCGTGATGCCGGAAAGATCCGACGCTTGAAACGTGGCGGAACTAATCCGCCCGGAAACTTCCGCAAAAACCGGCCCCACATCACGATTGAGCAAGCAACATGCCGACGCGCTTTCAGTACAAAACGGCCAAAAATATTGCAAATTCAGCAGGTTGGTACTACCATTCCCCGCGTATTCGACATGTCACTGGTTCTTCTTGAGCCAGCCTCATGGTCTTCATTGCCAACCCGCAGCGGAAGACCGTCCACAATAGGATCTCCTCCCTGCGCTACCAGAAACGTACCTTTCGATTGACGAAGCAAGGTGACCCATCCGGGAAAACAATCATGGCCTACGTCCCCGAATTTGAATATGACATCTTCATCAGCTACGCGCATGTCGACAATCTAACCACGCCCGGCGAAAGCAAAGGTTGGATTGAGACGTTTGAAGAGTTCCTCGCCGTCTTTCTTTCACGCCGGGTGGGCCGGATCGGCAGCGTCAAGATCTGGCGCGATCCGACTCTCGACGGCAGTCAACTGTTCGACAAAACGATTGAAAACCGCATCCAAAAGTCCGCAATTTTTCTGGCGTTTACTTCGACCGGGTATCTAGCCTCCGAGTATTGCCGGCAAGAACTGAAATGGTTCCACGACTACGCGACAAACAATCAGCTCGGCGTCAGTATCGGGGATCGCATGCGCGTGCTGAATGTGTTGCTGAACAACATTCCGCACTGCGATTGGCCGGAGTACTACGGGAAGACCAGCGGGTACGACTTTTACAATGCGGCAAACGATGAAGACTTCGGCTTTCCGATGAAGTGTGCGGGAGACGTGTTTGAAGAGCGACTGCGCAAGCTGGTCGAAGCAATCTATCGCACGTTGATCGCAATCAAAGACACTTTTGCGCCAAAGGTTTCTACGCCGACGTTTACGAAAACGATTTACCTGGCCGATACCTCCGACACGCTCGTTCGTTATCGCAAGCGACTGCTGAATGATCTTGGACCAAAGGTAAGGATCGTCACCAATCTGCCTCCGCCATACGAAGCCGAAGACCACGAGACGAAAGTCGTCGACGCGATGAAGCAGGCGGATCTGTCCGTTCACTTGCTTGATGATTTACCGGGCCGCGAGATCCAGGGAGAAGAAGGAAAGTCGTATCCGCAGAAGCAGGTGGAGTTGGGACTGCAATACGCGAAGTCGCAGTTTATCTGGGTGCCGAATACGCTGGATCTGGAGACTGTTGACGACGCCGGCTACAAGATTTTTCTCGATAAGTTGCAGAACGGCAACCGCGGGCAATCAAACTACCGTTTCATTAAAGGTTCGGCTAGTTCGATCGGCAGAGAGCTAACAGAGATGCTGGACCGTCCGGCTGACCCGGTACAAAACGGAAAGCCAGCCGCAGCGTTGGTCGACACTCATCTCAAGGACCAGTTGCACGCCTACAAGTTGGGCCAGTTTCTGATTGGAAAGTGTATCCAGCCGTACATCAATCCTGAAGAAGACGATCCGCAAAAGAACATGAAGGTGCTCGAGGAACGTCTGAAGCAGGTGAACCAGTTGATCGTGATCTATGGCGACGTTGGCGAACAATGGGTGCGAGCGCGGTTGGCAGTGGCCGTGCAGATTGCGATCACTGCGCGCGTTCAGCTGAAGGCGTGTGGCGTTTATTACGCGCCGCCACGACAACGCGGTCCCTCCAACATCTTCGATCTGCCTTTCCTTCCGGTATATGAGTTTGACAGTAACGACATCAGCCATCCTCAGAGCCTTAGCCCAATGCTAAGTGCAAACTAGGAGACCCAGCATGGAAACAAATCCGCTACCGGCAGACCCGGTTAATCGAGTGCTTTCGTACGACGACAACGGCTCGGTTCCGGGCGCTTTCCCGAATAATCCGTTTGTTGGGTTGCGACCTTTCCGGAGTGACGAAGGCTTGCTGTTTTTTGGCCGTCGCGAGCAGACGTTGGAACTTTTGCAGCAACTTCAGCAGTCGCGCTTTTTGTCAGTCGTTGGCAGTTCGGGTTGCGGCAAGTCGTCGCTGATACGAGCGGGATTGATTCCCAAGCTCGAGGCCGGGTTTCTAGTCGAGCAACGCGATCAATGGCGAATCGCAAGCGCGAAGCCGGGTGACGCGCCACTGAACAATCTGGCGCAGTCGTTGATCAAGACCTTCGCCGACGCGCGTGACGGCGTCGAGGTTGCAACTTTGGTTGAGGACATGCGAACGGTGTGCGCGCAAGCGGTAGTCGATTTCCTGACGCCGCGACTCAAAGAGTCGGACGCTAACCTGTTGCTTCTCATCGATCAGTTTGAAGAGCTTTTTAACTTCGGACGATACGGTCAAAGGGAGATCAGCGAGACCGACGACACGCAGGGTAAAGACGCCCAACTCGCTGAGAGACTCGAGCGCGAACGACGTCGGGACGAAGCAGCGGATTTTGTTTCGATCATGCTTGGTGTGGCCGCGCAGAGTGACTTGCCGATCTACGTCGTGATGACGATGCGTTCGGATTTCCTCGGCGACTGCGATGTGTTTTATGGTCTTCCGGAAGCGATCAATGTCAGCCAGTATCTAGTGCCGCGACTGGCGCGCCCGCAGCGTCAGGAGGCGATCGAGAATCCGATCGTTTTATACGGGCAGACGATCGCGCCGCGACTTCTCGATCGAATACTCAACGACGCCGGCGAAGAAGGCGACCAATTGCCGGTGATGCAGCACGTGATGATGCGCACCTGGGAAAAGTGGAAGGCCACGCAGGATCCGGCCATCGATCTTCCGCACTACGAAGCAGCGGGAACGATGAAACAGGCCCTCAGCAACGATGCTGATGAAGCGTTATCAGGTATGAGTGCCGAGGACCGGAACATAACCAAGAAACTATTTCAGGCGTTAACCGACACGGATTCGAGAGGCCGTCGAATTCGCCGGCCGACGCACTTGAAAGAAATAGAAGCAATCACTGGAGCTTCTCGCCAAAAGCTGCTCGAGATCATTTCGCACTTCAGTGGTCACGGCCGATCGTTTCTCCACCTGTCTCAGGAAGAATCCGATCCGCTCGTCGACATCTCGCACGAGAGTTTGATCCGGCAGTGGGCCACATTGCGTGACTGGGTCACGAAAGAATCGCGTTCGAAAGAGATCTATTTACGGCTCGTCGGAACGGCCGGCCGATATTACAAACCGGAAGCGGAACGTGAGGACGATCTGCTGCGGGGAGCAGCGCTTCAGCTCGCGCTGGAGTGGAAAGAAAAGCGCAAGCCGAACCAGGCTTGGGCCAATCGCTATCATCCTTCCCTGGACCAGGCGCTCAGGTTTATCGAGGAAAGCAAGGCGCAGCGAGATCGCGACGCGGCGGAGGCCGAGAAGCGGCGCAACGAGGCCGCGGAACGTGAACGCCGTGATTTGGAGCAGGCCCAGATCCTCGCCCAACAGAAACAGGAACTGGCGGAAGCAGAAGCATTGGCGCGCAAGCGGGAGTTGGACCAGGCGCTCGAGCTGGCGACACAAAGAGAAGCAGCGGCGCGGTGGCAACGACGCGCGATCTATGGCCTGGCATTTCTGTTGTTGCTGGCGACTGCGACAACTGTGTGGGCTGTTACAGCGGGCATCAAAGCACGAGCGCGCAAGGCTGAAGCAGAGCAGGCGCGAGAATCCGCGGTGGAATCGAGGGACAAGCTAGCGGTGAGTCTGCAACGTGAAAAGGAGCTGACAGATCAGATCACCAAGAATCTTAAGCGCGAGACCGAGCTGAAAAATGATGCTATCAAGCTCAAGGATCAGGCGGATACGCTGAAGGACCAGGCCGTAAGACTTGCGGCCCGTGCACACGCACAGGCGCGCATAGCGACCGCGAGCGCTGAGCGTGAGAAAAAGGCCTTAATTTTACTGCGACGCGCTAACGAAACAGCGCGAACGGAAGCCCTCAATGCGCAAGCAGCAGCTGCCGCTGCCGAAGAGAACGCTCAAAAAGCGCGGCAAGCTGAAATCAAAGCGTTTTCTACCCAGGCAGCGAATCA
>DATANW010000338.1:0-6059 GCA_036266055.1 Pyrinomonadaceae bacterium
AGCCACCGTGCGTATGGTTGCAGGATCGACTTCGCGAAGAACTGCGTGTCCGTGGGACTCCGCCAGTGGTCCAACAGCTCACGCGCCATGACGTCCGGGGCGGAAGCGAGAAACACCTGCGCTTCTTCCGCCAGTGACGCCGGACCGTGGCGAGCAACAGTCTCGAGCAATCTTGTCGTTAGCGGTTGGACAACAGGCAGATCACTTTCCAGGTCGCCGGAAGGCAGCCATTCCCTGCGGCTGCGAAGAGATTCGTAAATCTGTTCCTGGGCCCGCAGCAGTTGAGCGTAAAACGTCAGCAACTCCATCGATCCGCTCGACTCTCGGGCCAGGTGATCAGCTCGCTCGATCTGCTTGTGCCAAAATTCAGCCATGTAGCTGGGAGCCTAAATTATTCCTCCAATACCAACAAGCCCGTCTGACCTCCGCCGGCAGTCATATTCAGCAATGAAGATGCTGACAAACGAATCAGCGCTCCTTCAACTTCGTTCTGAAACAGAAACGGATTGAAGTCCATGAACAACTCATCGACATACGCATGATCGGAATAGGCCGGAATGCTTGTTTTTTCTAGTCGCACTCTCTCCTGCACGATATAACCCTTCTGCCACGCCGCTTTGATGGCCTCCTGCCACTCCTGTTTCGTCTTCTCCCAACCGATGACAACGCCATGGCCGCCGTAGTCATCGTTAGGTTTCAGCACAAACTGTTCTTGCTCATTCAGAATCAACGTTTCGAGATCACACTCGGAGCCGTGAAAAACGACCCGCGAAGGTTTCATACAACGGGTCCACGGAATGTGTTTACGAGCTGCCTCGAGTTCAGCGGCATCAAACAGATAGTCGTACGCCGAATCAGAAAGGATCGCAAATGCCGACTTTTTGTGCGCCAGCTTCGTGCGAAAAGAGTTTGCCATGCACACGCGACGGTCCCGGTAAGCTTTAACCAACGGATGGTCCAAGCCAAACTCGCTCAGAAACTCATGAATGACCACTCGCTTGTAAACGATATCGATCCGAAATCCGGAGACTGACAAGTAAGCGCCGTCGTACTCGAGGTCATGTGGATCGGCGATGAGCGTAGGATATCCCTCGGCGGCGAAATAGTCCCGCAGCACTCTGAATTCACTACGCGTCGGAACGCCGTCCCAGTCAACGATCGCGATTCGCGGCCTGTCCTTGTCGCCACCCCACTCGCGATAGGCTCTCAACATCGAATCCAGTAACGCACAATGCGGTTGAGGCGACCAATGGGAATTCGTTTTAAGGAAGTCTTTCATTGGCGGCAACCGGAAGAGGATTTTTTCCAGTTGCATTTGATCGCCAACGCCGGCGGGTGTTTCCGCGTTGTACTCGAGAAACTGAAAGCTCTCCGCGTTCACATGAGCGTCGAGACGACTGCTCACACACAACCGCGAATAGCCCGGCTCAATGCGTGCCGCTTCCGCCTCAGCCGGCGTGACCGCGAGCAAATTCAGCAACGCGTCATCACGAAGCGCCGCAACTGCGATCTTCTCAAACGCGCCGGCCAGCGTTTCCGCTGCACGTTTGATAGTTTCATATCGAGCACGAGGCAGGATATGAGGGCGGAGGAAACGACACGTCGGACGGTCGTGGTGAACCAGACCGAGTTCACGCTGCGCCGCTCGTAAAGCCTCGAACATTGCTGGACCAAGAGTGGCGTCCGCCACAATCGAACGGTCCAGCCTTGTTACGAGATCCTCCACACTCATTAATTGTCGAGCTTAAACGAAGCCTACCGGATAACTCCGATCGTAATGGTCACAACCGGCACCATAGTCGCGCTCTTGTTGTATGTGACCCAGAAGCGTTCGGACTGATACATAACCATCGAAAATGTTGAGCCATCCGGTCGGGTTAGAAGTTGGTCGCCCACTACGCTGCGATAATCAGGCGCGCCAACGCCACCACTGTAATCAGTGGAAATGGTTGTAACTTTTTTGCCGGCGTCGTAGCCGATCTGGGTCGTTTCATTCGCCGAGATGACGAAGTAATCCTGTTCGTCGCTCTTCAAAATCGGCTCGCCAAGCTTTGCCCTCACATCCGTCGCCGTCATGCCGAGACGCACACCGCGATATTCCCGGTACACTGCCGGATTAACTTGCGACTGTGCTGTTGGGTGCGTTGTAGTTTGCCCTTTCGCAAGAACACCCAATAGCAACAGCAGAATGACTGCCATGATGAAGTACGTCAGTTCCACAACACCGATTCTTTGCCTGTCTGTGCTGTATCTCATTTCATTCACCTCCTCTGAGGCTTTGCGTAATCACTTCTGAGTCTCTTCCAACACTCTTGCCGATGGCCCAGATATACCCTCCGGCGCGCACCTGCAGAGCGATTATGTCGAGCGGGCGACGAGGCGGACCAAACATCACGTGGCCCATGCGGGAATCATAGGCACCCTGATGGCAGGGACATTTCAAACATCGTTCCGGCGGATCGTATTCCACGGAACACCCTGCGTGGGAACATCGCCGGCTAAACGCTCTGTATTCGCCATCGCTCGAGCGCAACAGCACGGCCGGATCGTTTCTGGTTGGGTAATCGAAGTAGAGGCCGGATCCCGGCAGGAGAAACTCTGCGCCTTCAATCCTGCGCGGAGGATACGCAGCCACTGAATCCTGGGCGGCTGCAACGCTGCGGACGTTCGCCGCTAACATCAAACCCGCTGAAGTCAACATCAGATCGGCGCAGAACTCGCGTCGAGTGGTGTCCGAAAGTCCGCCTGCATCACGTTTGTTGTGACCATGCATTTCTTCCGTCCTCCCGCCTGCCACCGGAACAGCGTGGCGTTGATTGAACACCGCACCGTCACGAGCGCAACGTACGTGCCGGGAAGGGTTTGGAAAATGCGGGCGGAAAAGCGCTCATTGAACGGATCGGATTGCGGAAAGTTCACCAGTCGAAGCGTGAAAGCTCGCAGTCGGAATCCGGCCATAGCCGATTTTCTTTTACCTTCTACGGGCACAATGCTTGCACACCGAGGAATGCATGGATTAGTGCGCTTTCCGGCGCGAATTGATTACAGACCAAGGAGCGACAGAATGATTACGACAGACATGACAGTGCGAGACGTCGCGATGGAACTCCCGCAATCAACCAGACTTTTTGAAAAACTCAAGATCGACTACTGCTGCGGCGGCAATAAGCCGTTAGCTGAAGCTTGCGCTTCGGCCGGCGTCGACATCGGCAGTGTGATGGAAATGTTGGCTGGCGCAACTCAATCCCAGGACGAGAACGTCCGCGAGTTTAAAAATCTCTCCGCTAGCGAGCTAATCACGCACATCGTCGACACGCACCACGTATTCACCAGATCAGAAATGGACAGGCTGCAAGCGCTGGGCGATAAAGTGCTCGCCGCGCACGGAGGCAATCATCCTGAACTCGTCCATCTCGACGAGCTTCTGACCCGACTCGTTGCGGATTTGACGCCGCACATGTTCAAGGAAGAACAGGTGCTTTTCCCCTATATCGTGTCCATGGAAAAAGCAGCTAACCAGAACCGGCCTGCTCCGTTTGCCCCCTTCGGCACCGTCAACAATCCGATTCGCATGATGATGAGGGAGCATGATGCGGCGGGCGAGATCGTGCGTGAAATCCGCTCGTTGACGTCTGACTACACGGTCCCGCCCGACGGCTGCATCAGTTATCAGACGCTCTATCGAGCGTTGGAGAACTTCGAAAAAGATCTGCACCAGCACATTCACCTGGAGAACAACATACTGTTTCCGAAAGCGTTGGACTTGGAAGCGGCTGAATAGATATCCATGGAAACGCCGGGGAGAACTCTGAAAATTTATCGCCCTTTCTTTTTGGCAGGACTCACTACCGTTCTGACTCTCGGTTGCGTGTGGGGTGCGATCAATCTGTTCACGATCGGCAGGCAGGAGAGTTTTAGCGCGGTCAAATATTCATGGGTGTTGGCTCATGGACACGCGATGGTCTTCGGTTTCGTCGGTTTCTTTATCATGGGCTTCGCGTACCAGGTCCTGCCCAGATTGAAACAGACAGCTTTGTGGCGACCGCGACTTGCGTTTGCCGGCTTGCCGTTAATGATCGCCGGCATAGTGATGCAAACGGTTGCACATCTATTGTCGCCGCCCTCGCTCTCTCTCGAACTGATAGCGTCAGTTCTGCAACTGACTGCGGTAATGGTTTTCGCCGCAGTGATGGTCCAAACCATTCGACAAGCCGGCAAGCATGACCCGTACGATCGGTTTATTTATGCGGCGTTGGGCTGGTTTCTAATCGCCGCGATTGCCAATCCCGTAATCTTCAAGCTATTCGAGTTGCCCGGCACACGCGAGCAACTCCTCTTCAACCTGGCAACATTCAATATCCCCTACCGCGACGTCCAGTTACTGGGCATAGCCGTCGTAATGATCCTCGGAATTTCGCTGCATGTGTTGCCAAATGGGTATGGGCTACGAGAACCCTCAAGACGATGGATTTCGTTTGTATTCTGGGGAGTGAACGGATCGATTCTTGGCGGAGCCGTTTTGTTCATTGCTGGAATGACGTCCCGTAATCACTGGCTGTTGATGCTTGACTGGCTTACCTCGATCGTGCTGCTTGCGGTTGCGGTTGTGACGCCGTTTAAGTACCGATTATTCGGCATGGTTGCCGAAAACAAGAACGATCGCGGTCTGAAGTTCATACGTGTTGCCTACATCTGGTTTATCGTGGCCGCGGCGATGCTCGTCTTCACCCCGATTTACAATTTTGGAATTTACATGCCCCTCACAGGCTCGCACGTACCCTTCTCACATGCATTCTTTGGAGCGTATCGGCATGCCTTAACCGTCGGTTTCATCATGATGATGATCGTTGGCGTATCGAGCAAAGTTGTGCCAACGCTGTCTGGGGTCGACGTCAAACGTTGTAACTCACTCTGGCCGACGTTCGTGTTGCTTAATCTGGGCAATCTGACGCGCGTCTCTTTTCAAATCGCGACTGACTTCTCACCATCCGCTTACGCAGTGATGGGAGTCTCCGGTTTTATTGAAGTCGTGGGATTGGCGTTATGGGGTTATGAACTAATCGCAAACATGCTCGCAGGGAGAGTAAATGAACGAGGGTTCTTCAGCACGCCGACGATTATCGGACGATCACCAGGCGGTCAGTGAGGTGCTGGACCGACTTCTGACGGCGTTAGACAATCGCGACGTCGAGACGAGCTACTCGAAGTTGGATCTTCTGTGGGCACGTCTTGCCGTTCACATTCGAGCGGAACATCTCCATCTGTTTCCCGCGGTGATCCAACGTTTACCTGCAGCGCAAACGTTAGTCGAAACCCTGCGCACGGATCATGATTTTTTCATGCGCGAACTCGCAGGGGCAGTGGGCATTCTTCGCCACCTGAAAAACGGCGATGACGCCGCTTTGAGCATCGTCGCGGGCACTGTTCGAGAAGTTGAAAAGCGCCTGGCGAGGCACAATGAGATTGAAGAGGATCAGATCTACCGTCAGGCGAGTATAATCCTGACCGAACCCGAACAGCTGGAATTACTCGAGCACGTAAACGCTGAACTCGACAATCGGCCGCCTCGATTCTCGGAGGAGGCGTGGTCAAACTATCCATGAGTAGTCCGTCGAACAATCGGAGACCCGTCCTGCTTGCGCTCGCGGCGTCGTTCCTGCTGACGGTCCTGATCGTTGCCGGCTCACGCAATCTCGAACATTACGACTCCGCACTCTTCGGTTACACCATCGCCAGCGTTGTCGCGTTCGGCGCGATCGTGTTTCGCTATGCGATCTGGCTGCAACGTCCGGCAACGCGCGTGTACTGGCGCCGTGGCTGGAAGTTGTACTTGCAACGCGAAAAGTTTGCACAGAACACGGCGAATGCGGCGAAAACAATCGCTACTAACATCGTCGGTCAGCGCTTCATCTTCAAACGCGGCTTTTCTCGCTGGGCCATGCACTTCCTGATCATGTGGGGATGTGTGCTGTCGGCGCTGATCACCTTCCCGCTTGTGTTTGGCTGGGTGCACTTCAAACTCGAAGGTGATCTTGGCTACCGCGCGTATGTCTTCGGCT
>DATANW010000339.1:0-4371 GCA_036266055.1 Pyrinomonadaceae bacterium
AGATCGGATACTGCTTACCCTTTTCGGTGCGGGTGTAATAGAAGTAATCGCCGCGTCGGTAGGGAACGTTCGTGTCAGTCTCTTTGATATGACTGACCATCTCGTTGTAGAGCTTTTCCTGCAACGCCGCGGTCGGTTTCATGACCGTTTCGGCGTAGGTGTTTTCAGCCTGAAGATGCTCCATGACCGCGGGGTTCGTCTTTTCACGCAGCCAGAAGAAGTCGTCGACGAGCGTTTCGCCGTGGATGTTCGTGGTCTTTGTTTTCTTTTCTGCCATTGGTGGTTTTGGTGGCGCTCCGCCTCCGTTTGACTGAGCGAATGCAGTGTTTACAGAGACTACGCCAAAAATCAGAAGTAGGGAGATGACAAGAGATAGGTGGAGTTTTTGCATGGTTCAATCCTCTTTTCCGCGGTGGACAGCCTTGTCGGCAGGAGCAAACGCAGAGGGAACAAAAAGTTGTTGTGCTTACCGGCGCCCGGCCGGCTAGTCGTGGACCGTTCAACCACGTGGCGGGTTGCCCCAGCCAGAACCAATGTACTTACCATCCTCAACAATCGCCGGGACCGTTGGGTCGCCGGATGTAAACGCGAGCATTTCGGCGCGCCGCGCGCGATTGTTTTGCGCGTCATAATCAGTAAACGGAATGCCTTTTGAGTTGTAGAAATCCCGCGCCTGCTGGCAGTACGGACATCCCGGTTTTGTGTAAATTACTAAAGCCAATTCGAAGATACTCCTGCACGTTGAAGTTACAAAATTGAGAGTGAGCGATTATACTGCCGCTGCCTATGAGTGAACAAAGCGCAGGCGGCGATGGCGTCGGACAGTTTGCCGCGGATCTGCTGGATCCGTACGAGAAACTGATAAACGTCGAAATCGTGGGGCGCGAAGTGTGCGTGCCGGAGAAGAATCGCCTGCTGCGTTGTTTCCAGTTTTTGTCGATCAACACCATCTCTTACGGCGATTTTTGCTGGAACGGCGATTGTACGAACTGTCAGGTCTGGTATCACCTGAAGGGACAGGACGCCGCAAGCGATCGACCGGGGCTGTCGTGCCGGATGGAGTGTGAAGAGGGGATGGTGATCACGCGATTGAGCCCGTTTATTACGCTCGAAGGAATTACCAACCGACAGGAAGGTTAACCACAAAAGGCACAAAGGACACAAAAGGCACAAAGGGTGTTAATCAGGGGAGGTTAAGGGTGTTAATCAGGGGAGGTTAGCGGTACTAATTAGGGGGTTAGCTTCTTGTCTTCCTTTCTCGCTTTTCTTCCTGTCTTGTCCCTTTCTGTCTTGTGCCTTTTGTGTTTTTTGTGCCTTTTGTGATCAATACTTCGGCACGGATGGATCGACCTCATTCGACCAACCGATAATTCCACCCTTTAAATTGATCAATTTGCCTTTGAACCCCGAACGCTGAAGCGCTTCGATCGCGCGGGCGCTGCGGCCACCCATTTTGCAGTGCACCACGGTTTCCCGGTTCGGATCGATCTCGTTCATTCGCGTCAGCACCTGGGCCAACGGGATATGCACGGAGTTGGGGATGCGGCCGATGGCCACCTCGACAGGCTCACGTACGTCGATGATTTGAATGTCGTCCCCCTGGTCGAGGCGTTTTTTCAGTTCAGTTGAGGTAATTTCGTCCATCATTCGCTCCACTATTCCGATTTGTTGGGTGAACATATCTTACACTACACTTGCTTATCATGAGATTCCAATTCTACTCGGAAGCCCTCGACAACGTTCCTAAACTCTCGGTTGACGGCACGGTGGACAACAGCATCCACTTCTCACACTGGCAAGGAAACACGACGCCCGCCGAAGTGAAGGCTGACACGTCCACTGAGATCGCTTTGAAGCTCGTCGCCTCCCCGAATCGCGCCGCACTGACGCAAGGAATCGATCTCGTTGTCAACAACCACTTCGATACTGATGGTGCGCTTTCGTGTTGGACGGTGCTGAACGGCGAGCGGGCGCTCGCGTATCGCGATCTGCTCATCTCCGCGGCGGAGGCTGGAGATTTTTCAGAGCATACGAGTGACGATGGCATGAAGGTGAGTATCGCAATCCAGGGCGCCGACACTGCGACTCCGAATAACATTCCCGGTTCGCCATTAGCTGGCATGATCGCCGGTGAGATGTTCGACGACGATGAGCGTGCGTATGAGTTGGTGCTGCCGGAAGTGGAGCGACTGCTTTCGGATGTGAATGCGTATGAATCGCTCTGGCGCGACGGTTGGCGCAATGTTGCCGAAGCGCTCGAGAGTTTTGCGAGCGGCGACTCGCGTGTGATCGAGCATGATGGTTCACGCATTTCATTGATCACCTTGAAACCCGGACTGGCGAGCCCGTTTGCTGCGATCTCGAAACATGCCCGTGGCGAAATGTTTCTGATCGCGACGCCGGCGAGTGGCGGGTGGATTTATCGTCTTGATTATCCGTACTACTCGTGGGCCGAAACGGTCGTGCGTCCTCGCATCGCGCGACGCGATCTCACAAGCGCGCTGGCGGTTTTAAACGACAAAGAGAGCAACGCTGAAGGTCGCTGGAAGACTGACAATCGTGAAATGACCGCCGCGGTCAAGTTTCTTGACGCCGGCGGCGCGTTCGCGATCTCGCGCCTGGAGCCGGACGAGGTTGTTGCGGTCTTGGAGGCCTCGGCTGTCAGAGCAGCGACTTCGATTGTTTGAGCTTTGTACTTGGAACTTTGTCCTTAGTTTTCCTCAAAGTACAAAGCTCAAAGGCCAAAGTACAAAACACCAATAGATGCACGACGTAATCATCATCGGCGCTGGACCGGCTGGACTATCGGCGGCGTTCTGGTGCGATGAGTTAGGCCTCGACACGCTCGTCCTCGAACAGGCAGAACAAATCGGCGGTCAGCTTCACCGCGTTTACAATCCAATCGAAAACTATCTTGGTTTGAAAACTCGCAACGGCCAGGAACTGCTCGAGGTCTTCTCGCGTGACGTGGACGACGCCGATTTCGATCTCTGGACCGGCACGACGATCGATTCCGTAGATTTACGAGCGAAACGTATCTCGTTGCGCAGCGGTGAAGTGCTACAGGCCATTTCGATCATCATCGCTACCGGTGTTCGTCCACGCTCGTTGGGCATTCCGGGCGAGAAAGAGTTTGCGGGCAAAGGGATAATCGAATCCGGCACGCGCGATCGCGAGCTGTTCTCGGGGAAAGACGTTTGTGTGATCGGCGGCGGCGACGCGGCGGTCGAAAATGCGTTGTTGCTGGCGGAAGTTTGTCCGACTGTTACGCTGGTCCATCGCGGAAAGAAGTTGCGGGCGCGACGCGAGTTTGCCGAACGTGTTCAGCCGAACAATTGCATTACCGTTTTCACTGAATCGGTCGTCACGCGTATCATGGGCGACGCCGAAGTTGAAGCAGTCGAGGTCCAGCGCAAGGGTGGGCTGAAGCCGTTTCAGCTCGCAGTGCGCGGCGTGTTGATTCGCATCGGAGTCGAACCGAATACGGATTGGTTTCGCGAGCAGCTGCGAGTCGATGAAAAAGGCTATATCGGCGTAAACAGCGAGCAGGAGACGAGCGTGCCCATGGTGTTTGCGGCGGGCGACGTTTCAAACCCGATGGCGCCGACGATCAGCGGTGCAACCGGCGCGGCGGCGACCGCCGCGAAAGTGATTGCCGCGCGATTGAATCGTCATGGGTGAGTCTTTGCAAACTGAGATCGACATCGCTTACACCGATGCGCATATCGCCGCGTATCCGATCGAATACATCGCCGGGATCGATCTGTACAACGCGGGCGAGTTTCATGCGGCGCACGACGCGTGGGAAGAACGCTGGATGGGCGAAGTTGGCCCAAAGGAAAAACTGTTCCTGCAGGCGATGATTCAGTCGGCGGTGGCGTTTCATCATCTCGATATCGGACGTCCAGGTGCGGCGCGGCAGATGTACCTGCGGGCGAAAGAAAAGTTTGGGCGGCTCGGCACGCCGGTTTTCATGTCGTTGGACCTTGATGATTATCAAGTGCAGCTCGACTCCGCTTTGTCGTGGTTGTTGAGCGTTGCTGATCCACGCGAGTTGCCGGCGCCGGAGATCAACCCGCCGAAGATCCGGTTGCTCGCGCGCGTAGACGAGTTCGATTAGAAAGGATCGGGATCATACTTAATCTCACACGATTCGCTTTGCTGGCGGCCTGGTTGGGAGCAGCGCTTTTCTTTGGCGCGGTCGTCGCACCTGCGGCGTTTGGCGTGGTGCGATCTTTTGGCTTGCCGAACGCCAGCGAGATAGCCGGATCGATCGTTACGCGCACGCTCGGGGTCATCAATGTCGCCGGATTTGTGATCGCGTTGTTGTTGCTCGTCACAGCGTTGTTGCGCCGGCAGGCATTGAGTCGC
>DATANW010000340.1:0-13609 GCA_036266055.1 Pyrinomonadaceae bacterium
CATGCCGTACGGAATGCCCTTTTGACATCAGTGTAAGGCTTCTTACTATTCGGATTGACGAACATATATTCATCAGCCTTCTTATTCTCACAGAATTTCCAGAGAATCGACTTAAACGGTCGCACAAGCGCATCGCTCTGAGACGCGACAACTCCGCGAGCAGCATGCTCGCCAGCTGCCGCAACTTCAAAACTTTCTTTGTAACACGTCCTGCAGCATCTGTTTGTCCAGCGTCAGGTCCGCCACATCCGTTTCAACTGCGCGTTCTCTTCCAACTGCCGCAGCCGCCGCACCCCACCGGACCCAGTCCGTTGTACTTCTTCTTCCAGCTGTAGAACGTGGCTTCGCTGATGCATAAATTGCCCGTTTTTCTCTTTTATTTTGTCGGTGTTTTCAGCGGGGGTCAGCAAATAACAGCCTGTCAGAATTGACAGTTAAGAGCAAAGGGGCGTGGCGCTAGATTTCAAGTTGACGAGTAACTTTATTTCGTTGTTGGCGCTGAATTTTGGTCTCGCTCCTTTCGCGTGGGATCCAGGGAGAGCCAGCCGTGTAGGTTTCAGTGGCGGCGGTGGCGGTGGCAGGAGGAGGTAGTGAAGGTCTCGGCGATAACGAGCAAAACAGATCATGAAACGAGGCTTTGAAGTTCTGCGCGACAAGACATTGAACCGATCGATCGCCTTTCCCCGGAGTGAGCGAGCGCGGCTGGGTTTGCGCGGCCTGCTGCCCCACCGCGTATCGACGACGCGGCAGATGGTACACCGGGTAATGGTGAACCTCGAACGGCTGCCGCGCGACATCGACAGGTACATGCAGCTGTCGGCGTTGCAGGAGCGAAACGAGCGGCTATTCTACCGGACGGTGATCGAACACATCGACACGCTGCTGCCGCTCATCTACACACCCACAGTCGGAGAGGCGTGCAAGGAGTTTTCGCACATCGCGCGCGACCCGAAGGGCATCTTCATCACGCCCGACGATCGCGGGCAGATCGATCGTCTTCTCGCCAACTGGCCGCAGAAGAACATCCGCGTCATCGTCGTCACCGACGGGCAGCGGATCCTCGGCTTGGGGGATCTCGGCGCTAATGGCATGGGGATACCGGTCGGCAAACTCGCCCTTTACAGCGCGTGTGCCGGTATCGATCCCGAGTGGTGTCTTCCTGTGACCCTCGACGTCGGAACGAACAACGAGAATCTCCTCTCAGACGTGCTGTACCTGGGATATCCACGCAAGCGACTGGAGGGGAAAGCCTATTTCAATCTCGTGGAGGAGTTCGTCACCGCGGTCCAGTCCCGCTATCCGGACGCGCTGATTCAATTCGAGGACTTCCTCACGCCGAACGCGTACGCGCTCCTAAAGAAGTACCGGGATCGTGTGCTGTGTTTCAACGACGACATTCAGGGCACTGCCGCTGTCGCGCTGGCCGGCGTGTACGCCTCGACGCGGATCACTGGAATCTTGTTTCGCGATTTGCGGATCATGTTCCTCGGGGCCGGCTCGGCAGCTACCGGGATCGCGGATCTCATGACGACGGCCTTCGTGGACGAGGGGTTAAGTTTGGACGTCGCGCGACGCCATCTTTGGTTCGTGGATGTGAACGGCCTGGTCGTGAAGGGCAGACGTGATCTAATGCCGCACAACCTTCCTTACGCGCACGACCACGATCCGTTGATGTTCGTCGAGGCGATCGACGCTATCCGTCCGCATGTATTGATCGGAGCCACCGGCGCTCCTGGAACGTTTACGCAGACAGTGATAGAGCGGATGAGCGCAATCAACAAACGCCCGCTCATCTTTGCGCTGTCGAACCCGACGTCGAAGGCCGAGTGCACCGCCGAACAGGCGTATTCGTGGAGCGAGGGCCGAGCTGTCTTCGCGAGTGGTAGTCCTTTCGCACCGTTCGTCTTCGAAGGCAGGACGCTGCGCCCGGCCCAGGGAAACAATGCCTACGTCTTTCCCGGCATCGGCCTCGGCGCCGTGGCCAGCCGTGCGCGCACCTTGCCCGACGAACTGTTCCTGACAGCTGCGCGAACGCTCGCAGGTTTGGTTCGACAGGACGATCTCGACGAGGGATCACTCTATCCGCCATTGCGAAGGATCCGCCAGCTCTCACTCGCGATCGCGGCGAGCGTTGCGACCAAGGCGTACGAGATGAACCTGGCGCGCGAGAAGCGGCCGAAGAACCTACGGCGCCACATCAAGGCGCTGATGTACGAGCCTTAGCGTCCGCTAATTGTCTCAGCCGAGGGCTTCACCGCAACAACGTGTGGCCAATTTGTGGAAAGAATTCTCAGCACACTATGTTGTTCCTCATAGTCGACAATCTTCGCAACCTGTTTCGGACGCCAACGATATGCAGCCGGTTGTTAGCCTGCGGCGGGGCGGCCGCCGAAGCCAATGATGTAGCCGTCTGGGTCCTCGACATAGAAGCCCTTCGTGCCCCACTCGGTCGCCGTGATCGGCTTGATGATCGTCACGCCGTTGGCTACGCATTGCTCGTAGAACGCTTCGACGCCATCAACGCCCGCCGAGGCGTCGAGATGATCGTTGTTGCGCCTGTGCTCGCGGTCCGCGTCGTTCTTGGGCGCTTCCTTCAAGTGAAGTTCAAGTCCGTCCAGAACACCGATGGCATAGAACCCTTCCCATGGTTCGCCGAACGTAAAGCCGATCTTCTGGTAGTACGCGATCGAGCGTTCAAGATCGTTGACGAGGAACTGTGGAGCGAAAGATGTCACACGCGGCTTCATCCTGCTCATCATTGAGCCTCCTTCTTCAACAGGCTAACTCCTAGGTTCACCGGCACCGCGCGTTCAACCCCGAAGAAACGGAACAGCCACATTGCGCGACGTCCGGGCGCAACCACTAGTTGGGCGGCCTCACACCTCGCCTGCGGTTACGACCCGTCCGACGCTGACGTGGGCGGCCACGCGCCGATCCGCTGCCGCAAAGCAACGATCTTGCCAAGGTGATATGCGTTATGCACCGCCACACAGTACAACTCGTCGGCCATTGTCACGCCCGGCTCTAACTCACGCGCCAACTGCTCAGGCGCTTGCTCTAACGCTGCCGCAGCGTGAGCGCCCTCCAGGAACACTCGCACCAAGTCGTGCCATTGGTGCTCGTGCTCTGGCGCCGCGCTCGGGTACAAGTCGCCGGCCGGGTCGCCCGGTTCGACGATACTCTGCTGGTACCCCACAGCGTGCCACAACTCGTCGTAAATGGAGTGTGACGCGCCGTCCGGGCATTGCGTGACTTGCTCAAGCGTTAGCCCAGACAGAAGGTGGGCTCGCGCAGGGAACTCGCCGACCAGAAAAAGATGTTCCAGGATAGGCATCGCATCACTCCCTTTCTCCCGATGCTCGTCACTGCCGACAGGTAGCCGCCTCATCCGGTAGGCGGACGAGACCAGCGTGCGAAAGATTCTCGAGGTAGATTAGCTCGCCAAAATCGGTGTCGATCGTAATGAGAATTCTTGTCTCATTGGCCGCCCACTCCGGTAATGCTCGGTCGCCAGGGTCAGGCCCGACTTCACGAGACTCGACCACATTATGTGCTTGCCTGCGAAGCCAGTCAGCGAGGAGCTGGCCGGCGCAACGATCTATTAAGAATTTCATTAGCCTGAGATATGGACGGAGTCGAGCTTATCGTGCGCAATTACAGCATGAGCATAAGCAAGACAGGCCCTGAGGTCATCAGGTTCCAAATCAGGATAGTCCGTGAGGATGGTCTCAGGAGTTTCCCCTTGAGCAAGCAAACTAAGAATGAGTTCGACGGAGATGCGCATGCCCCGAATGATGGGTTTACCACCAAAACTTTCGGGGTTCACTGTTATGCGTCTAAGAAGAGTCTCGTCGATCACAGTTAGTCGTTGCTTTCGTGTTCGTCCCAGCGAACATTCTGTTCGCCAGGACATTGTAGATTGAAAGAGGGTTGTAGGTCACGTTATCGAGGTGCAGCAACCGTTATGGCTATTCAGACTTCTGTCATTCAACTCATGTACTGGTCTAATGGCACTTACAGAAACATTTCTCGGTGCGCTATGTTAGAAGGGAAAACACTTAGGCTCAAATGACATCACAAAAAACTTAAGGCCACCGTTGCGGTGGCCTTGGTCTTTATTTTCATTAAGGATAAGCTCTCCCCACAGTGGACAATCTTCGCAACTTTTTGACCCAAACGACAGAAAACGGCTGGATTCGCGTACGATTTGTTGGCTCGGTCTCAGTTATGGTGTCTGGCTGTCGGTCAGTTTCTGGAGTTCCTTTGTAAACTCTTCCATCGCCTGCACAATCTTCTCAATCGCGGGGCCGATTATTCCTCTCAGGAGTGCTTCACTAGGAATCCGACCCTTCTCACCCAAGAGCAGACTAAGCTCCGCGCGGACAACACCGTGGGCTTCATTGACCGTCAACTTCGCGTCCTCCAAGCGATTAACGTTATTACAAATTCGCAGGAGATCCGTGCTCGACAGAGTGTCATCAGTAAAGAATTTGACTGAGAGAGTCAGGCCCTCCGGGCTGTACTCCCTGAGCATGATGCACAATTCGCCGAGATCGGTGGATCCGAAATCCACCCAGCCGTATTCGTCGATTGTGGCCGGCAGCCCGAGTTCATCTTGCCAGACCCATCGATGGAGTTGAGAGAGTTCTACGTTGTAGTCTGCCATGAGTGGTCTCCTTAGCTTAGTTTTAATGCTGCGGACCGCTGCTGCTATCTCAGCGTGTGCCCGCAAAGCTTGCAGTGTTCATGGCCGTATGCGCAGTCTTTGCATGTGAAATGACCTTTCGAACAGGTCTTGCCACCTTCCAGTGATTTGTCTTTGCCGCACGTGTCGCAAGTTCGTTTTGACATGATGTCTCCTTATGGTTTGATTCATAACGCGAACGATTTGGTGAAATAGTCCTAGAATCCGAGTGAGACCGAATGGTGGAGTTGACGCGGCCGCGCACTAGCGTCAACTGCGATTTACAAAAGCTTCATCCGAAACACGCTCCCACGGCTCGCGTCCAACGATTTCGTAGACCGCCCGTTACAGCCGCTCACGCTTTGGTGAGCATCGAGCTGTCTACGCGCAACAAAGATCACCGGACCGAGAAGCAGTCGGGCCAATCGCCGTCGCCAAGAGGAGGTTGCGATAAACCGAGCAAACGGGGGCGACATCGCGTAGTAAAACCGCACCGCCATTCTGCCCATTAACGCTCTTGTCAGGATACGATCGCGATACTCCAGAAGAATCCATACCGCTAGATTCGGCGAACCATATGCGGCTGTGGCGACAAAACAACTGCTCTTGCTCTTCTCCTCCGCTTCTCGCTTCTCCTCCGCTTCTCGCTTCTCTTTGTCTTTCGCTTCGCTCGTGTACAGTCTGACAATCGAGACAAGGTTGAAGTGATACGAGTCTGGGTCAGAAGTCATCGCGATGAAACGGGTGGTCATCCTAACGCCATCGCCAACTGAATACTCCAGCAGTTGTCTCTTGAGAAGTTCTCCTTCGTGTCGCACCAGCATCAAAGGTCCCGGAGATTCAGTTTGAACGCACGCGAGATAGTCTGTCGTAATTTGGGTCAATTCGCCTTCGAGCTGAACTTCTGCACCAGCGAACTCAGCCTGCTGAAGGTGAGTCTTTCCTGCCATTTCTTTGACCAACCCATCAAGCGTCTTCATCGTGACTCCATTTCGCTGTCGATATGTCAGGCAAGGCGGTCTAACGTTAGGGTTGACGCGGCGGCTTTCCTAAAAGGACCTGCTGTCTACTCCGCCTCACGGAACGTGATCGCCATGTACACGCCAATCAGCGGACCATATTCAGATTTGTTGTTAGTATGAGTATTTGCCAGTTACCAGCAGAGAAGCCGCGTGTACGTGGTAAGGCTATCATGTGAGCTTCCTTATGCAGTGGGAGTCAGGAAACACGGCGCACTCTATTACAAGTTGTCAGAGAAAGTAAAGCAAAAGGCAAGACCACATCAGGCGTTCTTTCGAGAGCCTATCCCTCAATATTCTGTACTCACCGAACCCGTCCTATTCTGCTCTGCCAAGCTTCCCCCACAGTGGACAATCTTCGCAACTTCTTTTTAAAGGCGACGGAAATGCTCAGTTTCTTTCAAATCTTGCAGGCGCAGTAGGTTGGCACATAAGGGACCGAGCTTCAAAAGAGTCCTGAGGGAGCCCGGTCAGCGGTTATTTGAGAGTTCTGTGAATGCGCTATAGCCATCTTCAAGTTCTTTAGCAAATCGACGAACTACCGCCGGCGAATTCAATTGCCGCACAAACTCAATGCGTTCTTCATCGGACTGATCGCCCATCCAGACACCGAGAACAAGTTGAGATCGCTCGAAATCTGTCCCAAAGACCTTTTCACTCTCCAATTGTCTAAGCACATCGACTGAGATATCGAACACCAGTGCGATTGCCTTATCCGCCTCCACTGAATCCTCGTAAGGATCGGGTCCATTGGCTCGGATTTGTTCTGATTTCGCGAGCAGACTTTCGCCTTCTTTATGAATTGGCGAATCGCAAGGACTCCAGCGAAGCGAAGCTCGTGTAAGAATTGGATCGCCGCCTTCGCGCGCCAAATATCTTTCCGTCACCGCCGACAAGCCCTCTTCAGTGCTTGCCGTTACCATCAGATATTCCGCGCAAGGAGCGGTGTATAAGCCAAACGAATAAAAATGCTCCAGTGGATGAGCTTGGCGTAGATGCTGCCACGCTGACCGCAACTCGGTGAGCAAGGTTTCTCTGAATAACTGAGTATCTATCGAGGACATTTAGCTGGCTAACGCTCCCGCTTGAGCCGCTCACCCACGCAACTTAACAATGAAGCCCGCTCATGGTGAGCCCGCTCCAAGCGCGTGTTCGGCGGCGCGGTCGACTAAATCGTAACTGTAAACCTGACCTCAAGTATTTAACGAGTCCTTATCTCGAACCTTCTCTCTCGCATTTGCCAAAAGTTCTTGATAATCCTCGCCAAAGGCTCGATCAATTTCGATTCCAAGCTCGCACAAAGATCCCAAAGTAAACGCTTCTCTGCCAAGCTTCCGCAGCTTCAGTACAAACCTTAATGTTAATGGTCGTCGGTCTTCGTTTCGTGCCAGCCCGACACACCCGCCACCAGCAAATCAGCGGCGGTTGGCCAAGTGCCACATTCGTATTCTATTAAGGAACCAGGATGGTCGAGAATCGGGTCTACCACGCGCCATGCAGCTTCCACACTGGCGTCGGTAGTAAATAGCGAATTGTCACCGCGTAGTGCGTCTCCGAGCAGTCGCTCATAAGGTGATTGTTCGCGCGCGCCCGTGTGGCGCGCCACCAGCTCGACTGTTTCGCCAGACATTTCATCACCCGGGTGCTTTACCTGCGTGCCGACCGAGATTATTACTTCCGGACTCAACTGGAACCGGAAATAATTTCTCTCAGAGAACGGTTTGCCATCGGGCGCGATAAGCTGTTGGCCTCGTCGCGTGACAAACCTTGACTGCCCAACGCTGGTGAAGGGAAGGCTCAGAGCCAACAGAACGATAGCCAGGAAGACGATAAGGCTTCTTCGTGTGATCCTTGTCATCGGCATTTTCTTAGCAACACGAAGGATAGCCCTAACCCGTTAGTCGCTGAATGACCATTTACACAAAACTATTTACACCGTCGAGCGACATCACCGCGCGTATTGCGTTAGTGCTTCTCCGTCTACTTAGCCGAAGCTTCAGAAGATTTTTTTGAACATCCTGGTGAACCAGTTGCCCGCACTCTTCGCGCCTTCCGCGGTCTTCTTACCGACGTCCTCGCCCTTACCCGCCACGTCCGCGCCTACAGCCTTCGTCTTTTCGGCGGCCACTTTCGTACCCTTGACGGTCGTGTCTTTCACATCTCCGGCCTTGTCACCGACCTCCGCACCGATGTCTTTCGTCTTCTCGCCAGCGGTCTTTGCACCCTTGACCGTCGTGTCCTTCACATCTCCGGCCTTGTCACCTACCTCAGCACCGATGTCTTTCGTCTTCTCGCCAGCGGTCTTTGCACCTTTGACCGTTGCGTCTTTCACATCTTCGGCCTTGTCCCCTACCTCAGCGCCGATGTCTTTCGTCTTCTCACCAGCGGTCTTTGCACCTTTGACCGTCGTGTCCTTCACATCTCCGGCCTTGTCACCGACCTCAGCGCCGATGTCTTTCGTCTTCTCGCCAGCGGTCTTTGCACCCTTGACCGTTTTGTCTTTTACATCTTTAGTCTTGTCAGCCGTCTTTTCGGCGGCGCTCTTGTCTTGCGTGCGGTTTTCCTGCCCCACAGCTTGGCCCACGATTAGGGCCAAAAGGACAAGTCCAAACAATCCTGCCAATAAATCCTTACGCATACTTATCCTCCCATGCAATGAACTAGAACAGTTGTCTTCTGACTCTAATTACGCAGCAACCGGGGTGCCGCGTAAAGACGAAGATGGGGAGTTTCAACCTTACTGGCAATCTGTCACAACTCAGGCACAACGGAGTGCCGTGAGCGTTGACGCCTGGACCATGACCCTCGCCAACGGTAAGCATAACGCAGGCGTTACTCATCGCGTCGTGCAGGTTGGCATTCCACTTTAGCCCCGGGCTCTGGTTAGTCATCCAGGATTCCGTCGCGCTCGTCCCGCCGGTCGGTAGCAGACAGTTGTCGATATTGCTCGACAACCGGATAAACGAACGGATCGATTTCGTCGTTTCCTGCGAATGCCAGCAGGATCAAGCCTGCGATGTAAAGCATTAGTGTAAAGAAAGAAATATAGCCCGTAGCTGGCGCAAAATTTGGAGTGTCCAACGTGCCAAGCGAAACACCCTGTAACAGCGTCCCTGCTACTCGCTTCAGCCACCCACCTTCCGGACTATACAGGCTCGCCAGCAGCATGTGCTTGAGAACGAAAGCTGTTCCGAAGAGTATCGCGAGGCTGCGCAAAAGCCTGCGTGGGTCAAACGAAGAGAATTGATTGTTCCAGAGCGTCCACAGAAAAAAGAACGAGAACAACCAGTGAAGCAAGCCGCGCTCTGGCAGCACAGAGTTGAAAGCCTGGGCCGAGGCAAAAAAGACTGTGATGAGCATCCAGATATGGACCACATTCGTGAGAGGCGGAAGATCGCTCGCGATCCATTGGTGAAACCTAATTAGGCGGCCGCGTACGAGGAGAAGCATTAATAGAACCGCGAGCAAGAGCGTGACTAGCGCCGGCGCGACGAAAATGAAAGTTCGGCCCTCTGTGCCCACGCGCAGCCCGCCCAGCAGCACCACCGTCAGAAAGAGGATTGGCAGAGCGATATGGTTCAACAGCGCGCGATTCCTGGAACGATTGGTCTGCGTCATGACAACTGACGATTCCCTTCACTTCCTCGTGCGTAGTACCTTCAGTGGATTGACGTCGCTCCAGCTCCGTTCGGTGCCTTGCTCTAATTCCGCCTTCAACTCTGCAGCGCTGTGTATCTGCAGGTTCTGATCGTCCACGGTAAACGGGCTCGCTGATGCAAGACCGATGGCGCGATTAACTGCATCCAGACCTTGCTGGAAAAGCAGCTGGTCGTGATACAGACGGCCCCAGCCTTCGCGGTAGAAGGAATAAGCGATATAGAACTGCGTACGCGCATCGCCTTGCGCCGGGTCAGCGCGCTGCCATTCGTCGCGAGCTGCTCGGAACTGTTCTCGCCGAAAGAGATCCAGCGCAGAATTAAACTTTTCCTGGTTTACTTGGTAAGTACCGGCAGCAACTTCAACACTGGTCGCCACCTCGTTGAACGTGCGGGGCTCGGTGGCGTAGATCCACACAATGAACACGGCGTACGCGATCGTGAATGCGAGGCCCGCGATTTGAATAATTCTGGATTGCATAGTTTGCCTCAAAAACCAGGCGTGCTTCCGCGTTTGTCAATATGGCTGCGCCCACACCGAAAACGAAATCGCGCCCATCGAGTGCAGTTCAAGAGTAGAGCGGATAGCTCTCCCCACGCAACGCGGTCCTAATGCACTTGAATGGTTCAGCCGTCAAAGCAAGCTACGTCGCCCTCGGAAGATGCACCTCCAGAGGCTTGCGGCAATTTGTGGCCGCCGCGTGCCTTTCAAGTTCCAGGAAAGTCTCGGCGTGAAGGTCTGCGGGGAACCTACGCTGCACGCTTTCGGCGGCGAAGCCCGCGCCGCCGAGCACTGTCGAAGCACCGGCGCGCTTAGCAGCGGCGGCGAACTCCGCGTACTCGCGACCGGCACGGTCGGGGTGGTTGAAGACAGTCGACGAGACGCAGATCATTCCGGGGCGGAAGCGCGCGACTGCCTCGGCGAGCGCGAAGAACGGCGTGCTCGTGCCGAGGCTGACGACCTCCCAGCCGCCCTCCATCAGCACGAGCGACGCAGTATGGATTGGCACCTCATGGAAGTCGTCCTCGACGCTGCAACAGAGCGCAAGGCGGTTTCCCGTGTGACCGCCGCCGATTGCGGCTCGCAGCGGTTCGAGCGCCGAGAGCACCGCTCGCGTCGCCACATGTTCCTGGGCCACACTCAGCTCGCCAGCGCACCATAGCTCGCCGACCTTTCGGAGCGCGGGACAAATGACCAGGTCGGCAATGCGCGCCGCCGTATAGCCGTGGAGGTGCAGCCCAACCACCATCGCCGAAGCCTCCTCGTCGCGCCCGCCAACGATCTGCTCGAACATCATGCCGGCGAGTTCTTGGTCTGCCTTAATTTGTCCAGGCGCGGCGGTGTGCGGCGGCACTTCGATAGACGCGTCCCGCACCCTAGCCTTGGCGAGACGCGCTTGCGTTGTGCGGCGGAACGCAGCCACGTCATCCGGTCGGAACCGCCTGTGGCCGCCCACAGTCTTCTCCGTCGGGAGCAAACCGCTGTCTGCCCAGCGCTTCACGGAAGCGTCGCTCACGCTCAGCACGCGCGCCACTTCACGACTGGTTAGCGTCTTACTGGGGATCGTTTTTACCTTCATCCGCGTTCTTTGGGCACGTTAGCAGAAACACATTTCAGAGTAAACTTGAAATCGCTTAATTCGAACATTAGAAACTCTTTAGGTTCATAAAGAACATCAAATCGTGACTTGACGAACCGTGGCGGTTCAGGATAAAACGCTCAAAACGTTCGGAAGGGAGTTTTTGAATGGCTACTACACAAAAGGCAATTATGGGTACGGCGCCCGGCGAGGGCGCGGCAATAATGGGAGGCCAGCGTGACGCGGCGGAGTCTTTAATTAAGACGCTTGATCAGTCAACGAAGGGCACGACGGGCGTTAGCCTATTCCACATCCTGACGCTCGGCTCGATCGGCGCGTCTATCGCACTCTTCCTCGCGGGTAAGCAACAAGCCGGCATCTTTGTGGGCTTGTGGCCCCCGACATTTCAGACGCTCAAGTCGGTGGTTGATAAGAACGTGAAGCGCAGCTAACGCGGCTCAATGGATTTGATTTTGCTACCCGACACGAAAGGCGGCGGGCCGGATGCGGAAAGGCGTTCGTCCCGTCCGCCATGGACTAAATGATTCCACAGAATTTTTTGCGAGAGAGTAAGGCAATGACACAAGAGGAAAAACTCGCGAAGTTGCGCGAGATCATCAAGGACGTCGACATCTGCATGCTGACAACCATCGACGAACAAGGCGAATTGCACAGCCGCCCGATGTCGAACAATCGCGAGGTGGAGTTCAATGGCGACTTGTGGTTCTTCACCTACTACTCAACTCCGAAGGTCGCCGAGGTGCAGCGCCTCTCGAAGATCAACGCAAGCTTCGCTGACGTGAAGGGTCAGCGCTACGCGTCCGTCTCCGGGAGCGCGGAGATCGTGCGCGACGGTGCGAAGATCGCGGAGTTGTGGCAGCCGCACCTGAAGGCCTGGTTTCCCGAAGGAAAGGAAACGCCCGGCATAACTCTGCTAAAGGTCGTGGCGGAGCGTGCCGAGTACTGGGACGGCTCGCAGTCGCTTGTCGCACACTCCATCAGTCTCCTGTCGTCGCTCGTCAAGGGCGAATCGGCGCAGGTGGGCGAGAATGAGAAGCTTGATCTGAAGTGACCGCACGGGCCGGCACGGGCAGACACACCTTGAGCGACGACGCGCACGCGCCGACCGGTGAGCCCGTGCCAGGCACGCGCTTGAATCTCCTTCCGTCCGGCCGACACCTTCGCCAATACAACCGCAGATAAAAATCATTACTTCAGCACCGCAACGCGTGCGGGACGGAGAAGTTTGCCATTCATCAAGTAACCTCTTCGATGCTCGCTGTATACCGTGCCGGATTGTTCTTCGTCACCATCGATCATAGCCATCGCCTCGTGAATTTCTGGGTCGAATACTTGGCCTTCACTTTCAAATGCTGTGACTCCGTGCGCTTCAAGAAGATTGTTGAATCGCTGATGGATCAAGCGGAGACCGTCGGCGACGGCATCTGATGTTTCGCGGATATGCAAAAGCGCCCGGTCAACGTCGTCCTTTAGGTCCAGTAGCGCAAGCAGGACTTCGCGTTTACCGGTCGCTTCCGCAAGTGCAGCGTCCTGTTTGGTGCGTCGACGGTAGTTATCAAATTCGGCCAACAACCTAAGGTGCCGTTCGCGCTCGGTAGTTAGATCTTCCTGAAGTCGCGCGATACCGGAATCGCCTGACGTCGGTTCCTCCGCCCCGCCTACTTCATAGATACCGTTATCCGATACTGTTGTGTCTTGTACAAACTCTAAGCTTTTCATGTTACTTCCTTTACTTCAATTGATTCTCCTCTTCAGCCGGAGCACAACCTAATCAATGCCTTTCAGGGAAAATACCGAGCTCCGCATAACAGATCGCGATTTTGGAATCCGGGAATCTAATCTCCATACCTCACGAATCTGGTTGTATGCGAGCGCCATCGACTCCTCCAGCTTCCAGATTGGAAAACGCAACGACAAGCAACACCGCACACATCGCCAAAGTTGAGAGCACGTAAAGCATGGCGGCCTGCTCCCAATACAGCAGCGCAATCACCATGGCACTCGAGCCAAAGATCCAGGCGAACTTACGATAACGCCGTTTTAAATCTATTATTGATCTCCTATTACGTCTCACTAGACCACCCTCCGAAATTTGAACGCCGAGGAATTTCCGGGCTGGTGCCCGCAGCTCTTCTGCCAATCGATGATCTGTCATTCACTGTTGTCAGAATAGGGTGAATTCAGCAGGCTCGAAACCGTGTTATCACGTGCCGATTGCAGGAGTTTTCACGTTATAGGTTGCCCTGCCGAACGCAAATTCTTCCTGGCCCCAATTACGCGAGTAACCACTCGAAAACTTCAAGTGAAAACACCCTGTCGCAGCCCGCGTCCGGGAGTTAATCTAGGTCAACGCTAACACTATGAATTGAAGGGTGATGAAATTGCTTAAGAAGTTCTACCAAATATTGAAATCCAGGAGACGACGACGTGAGGTTAGGAAAATCCGACGCGAGTTTGCGAGAGCCGGATATCCTCTAGATCAATTTCGAGACTCTCAAATAGAGGCTGCGCTACATCGGAATGCTGAAGTCGAGTTAACAATTAACGCAAAGACAATTTACCGTACGCTGAAGCGACTTAAGGCTGTCTCGAAGGCTGCCGTCCCGCACTCAACTCTGATGTCTTTGTTTCAGTTGTCACTGTTAATTA
>DATANW010000341.1:0-22258 GCA_036266055.1 Pyrinomonadaceae bacterium
AGTGCTGGCGCAGTATTACGCCTCTGATTACGTGCCGCGCGAGATCTACGTGCCCGTCGACTTTCACGATCGTGAGCTGCTGGAGAAAGCACTAACGAAACGCAAAGGGCGTCGCGTGCGCATCTACGATCCGCAGCGCGGCGAGAAACGCGACATGATCGACCTCGTCGACAAGAACGCGAAGAACGCTTTCGAACAGCGCTTCCGCATCTTGAAGCCGGACATGAAACTCGTGCTCGAAGAGCTTCAGGAGACGCTCGAGCTGCCGCACTTTCCGGCGCGGATTGAAGGATTTGATATTTCGCATATCCAGGGCGCGGAGAACGTCGCGGGGATGGTGGTTTGCGATAACGGCCGGATGAACCGCTCGGAGTATCGCAAGTTTCGCATCAGGAGCGTTGAAGGCGCGAACGACTTCGCGTCCATGCATGAAGTCGTGACGCGCCGTTATCGACGTTTGCTCGAAGAAGGAAAACCGCTGCCGGACTTGATCGTGATCGACGGCGGAAAGGCGCAACTCAGCGCGGCCGGCGTAGCGATGAGTGAACTCGGGTTGGAAGCGATCCCGATGGTCGGCGTCGTCAAACCGCCGCGACGACATGATGAAGTCGCTTACCTGCTGATGAAAGGCCGCGAGGATGAACCGATCTATCTCGATTCACATTCGCTAATCCTTCGTCTGCTGCAGATGATTCGCGACGAGACGCATCGCTACGCAGTCACGTATCACCGCAAGCGGCGGGAGTTGCGCGACTTCACTTCCGAGCTCACGGCGATTCCCGGAGTTGGTGATAAACGGAAAGGCAGATTGCTGCGCCACTTTGGTTCGATCCAAAGAATTTCCAAGGCGGGCGTGTCGGAATTGACGCCGTTTGTGGGAAAGAAAACTGCTGCAGAGATCGCGGACCACTTCGAGCGACAGCGCGTGCTCGCTGCCGCCTCGGTGACTCACTCAGATGACACGGATAACGCGTCCGCGACCAACTGAGACTGCTCTTTTTGATGGATCGTGTACGAACCGGTAGCGGGACTCGCCGAGGACGCGCGTCCGACGTATCGCGGGCGCTGGCATGACGGTAACAAGTTCTCCAAACGTTCCTGCATGAACGTCCAGCCACCCATGTTCTGGGGTTCTTCCTGCGCCCAAACAAGCTCGCGCGCGTTTTCATATCGCGCCAGCACTTCGCGAATGCTCGTCAACGGGAACGGATAGAACTGCTCCAGCCGCACGATCGCGACGCGCATCTCCCCGGACTTCTTGCGCGCCTCTGCCAGATCGTAAAAGACCTTGCCGCTGCAAAGCACGATCTTCTTAACCGCCGCCGCATCTGTGATCTCGGCGTCGTCGATCACCGGCCGGAACCCACCGTTTGCCAGTTCATCGATCGTCGAAGAAGCCGCGGGCAAGCGCAGCAGACTTTTCGGCGTCATCACAACGAGCGGACGTTCCATGCCATGACGCACCTGCCGCCGCAGCAAATGAAAATACTGCGCCGGCGTCGTCGGATAACACACCGCCAAATTGTTTTCCGCGCACAGTTGCAAATAGCGTTCGAGTCGCGCGCTCGAGTGCTCCGGTCCTTGTCCTTCATAACCGTGCGGCAACAACATCACCACGCGCGATTTCTGTTTCCACTTGTCTTCCGAAGCCGCGATGTATTGATCGATGATCGTTTGCGCGCCGTTGCCGAAGTCGCCAAATTGCGCTTCCCACAGCACCAGCGCATCTTCGGCGACGACCGAGTAGCCGTACTCAAAACCCAACACGCCTTCTTCCGACAGCGAACTGTCGTAAACGTCGAACCGCGCGTCGGCATTGTCGTCAGATCGCAATTCTGATAGCGGCGCCCACGCTTTTCCCGTCTGCGTGTCGTACAACACCGCGTGACGCTGGCTGAACGTGCCGCGACCCGAATCCTGTCCACTCAAGCGCACGCGCGTGCCTTCGAGCACCAGCGAACCAAACGCCACGCTTTCGGCGAACGCCCAGTCGAGCGGCACACTGCCGTCGCCCATCTTCGCGCGGCGCGCCAGTTGGCCCACCATCTTGGGGTTGACGTTGAAACCGTCGGGCACGACGGCGATCTTGTGCGCGATGCTTCTGATCGTTTCCGCGTCCACGCCGGTCGGGACGATTACCGAACCGTCGATCTCCTCGACACGCTGCTGCGGTTGCGGCGGATCTTCCGCTACTTTCCGTTTCGCATTCGCGAGCGCGTCTTCGTAACGGCGTACACGTTCGGCGATCAGATTGTTGACCTCTTCTTCGGTCACCACGCCTTCTCTGATCAATCGCTTCGCATAGACAGTCCGCACGCCCGGATGCGCTTTCACACGCGCGTACATCAACGGTTGCGTGTAGCTCGGCTCGTCCGTCTCGTTGTGACCGAGGCGTCGAAAACCGACGAGATCGATCACGACGTCTTTGTTGAACTCCTGCCGGTAGTCAAGCGCGATCTGCAGCACGCGATAGGCGGCTTCAGGATCGTCGCCGTTGACATGAAAGATCGGCAACTGCGTCATCCGCGCGACGTCGGTTGAATAGATTGTCGAGCGACCTGCTTCGGGCGAGGTGGTGAATCCGATCTGGTTGTTGATGATGATGTGGATCGTGCCGCCGGTGCGATAACCCTTCAACTGTGCGAGGTTCAACGTCTCCATCACGATGCCCTGCCCGGCGAAAGCAGCGTCGCCGTGAAGCAGCACGGGCAACGCCAGGTCCATCACCTGATCGCGCGTCGCGCCCTCGTGGCCCATGGTCTCGTCCTGCCTGGCGCGTACCATCCCTTCCACGACGGGATCCACCGCCTCGAGGTGACTCGGATTGGGCGACAGCGACAACCTGACCTCGCGCCCGTCGCTCAACTCGCGCCCGTCGCTCAACTCGCGCTCGCCGGTGGCGCCCTGGTGATACTTCACGTCGCCTTCGTCGGCGGGAAACTCCGGATGGACCGAACCTTCAAACGCCGCGAAGATTCGCTCGCACAAATTGCCGATCACGTTCGCCAGCACGTTGAGACGGCCCCGATGGGCCATGCCGAACACGATGTCTTTCACGCCCCGTTCGGCAGCGCCGGCGATCAGCTGATCCAGCACTGGAATTACTGTTTCGCAGCCCTCGAGTGAAAAACGTTTCTGCCCGAGATACTTTGTGTGCAGAAAACGCTCGAACTGTTCGGCGGAAATCAGTTTCCACAGCAGGCGCTTCTTGACTTCAACCGGAATCGGTTGCGGTTCGACAAACTCGCGCCGGATCTGTTCGCGTATCCAAAGCTTCTCTTCTTTGCTCTGGATGTGCCGGTACTCGATCCCGACCTTGCCGCAGTAGGCACGCTGAAGGATGTCGAGAACTTCCCGCAGCGTCATGCTGTCGCGATTCGCCAGCCCGTCGACGATGAACGTTCTATCGAGATCCCAAATCGTCAGGGCGTAAGTTTCGATGTCGAGCTCCGGGTGATACAGCACCGGTAACGCGTGCAACGGATCGATGTCGGCGATCAGATGACCGCGCACGCGATACGCATTGATCAACTCGATCACGCGTGCCTCTTTAATCGTCTGCTCGCGCACCTGATCGCCCGTCAGGAAGAACGGGTTGCGATCGACGTTCCAACGAAACGGCACGTGCGGAATGCCGAGGTCTTTGAAGATATCGACGTAGAAATCGTGTTTGCCGGTGATCAGCTCGTGCACGCGCGCGAGAAACGCGCCCGACTCCGCCCCCTGAACGACGCGGTGATCGTAAGTGCTGCTGATCGAGATCGCCTTGCTGATGCCAAGCTGCGACAACGCTTCGGGCGCCATCGCCTGATACTCCGCCGGGTACTCGATCGCGCCCGTGGCCACGATCATCGACTGGCCCGCCATCAATCGCGGGATCGAAGCGACCGTGCCGAGCGTGCCCGGATTGGTTAGTGAAACTGTCGTTCCCTGGAAATCAGGAATCTGTAGTTTGCCTTCGCGCGCGCGAGAAACGACGTCGTCGTACGCCGTAAGAAACTCGGAAAAACTGAGCTGGTTCGCGTTTTTGATGTTCGGCACGAGCAGCGTGCGCGTTCCGTCTTTCTTCGTCAGATCGATTGCGACGCCGAGATTCACGTTCGGACGCTTCAGGCGGGTCGGTTGATTGTCGATTTCCGCGAAACCGTCGTTGAGTTGCGGGTACACGTCGAGGGCGCGCAGCACGGCCCACGCGATCAAATGGGTGTACGACGCTTTGCCGCGATCGTTTTCGCTGAGGTGCTTGTTGATAATGCGACGATTTTCATCGAGGAGTTTTACCGGGATGCGTCGTTGGGAAGTCGCGGTCGGAACGGAAAGACTCGTCTCCATGTTCTCGACGATCTTCGCGGCTGGACCACGCAGTGGGATCCTTTCGACGTCAGGTTCGAGAGCGGGCGTCACTGATGACGCGGCCGCGACGGATGGTGCGGGCGCGGCCTTTGGTTCGGGCGCTCGCGCCGGAGCACCGGCGGCCATTCCGTTTCCACCACCATCAAGTAATTCACTGAAATATGACCGCCATGAATCATCGACGAGCTGCGGATTGCTACGAAACCGATCGAGCAGTCCCTGCACGTACGCGGCGTTCGCGCCGAATTCCTCGGCAATCATTTCGGATAAATCGCTGTTAGTTTTCTGGCTCAAGCTTGAAATTCCACTTAGTTTTTGGTGTGTCGATAGACTATCATCTCCCGAATTCAATTGCACTCAGACGGTCACTAACCGCGGATCACAGGATCACAATGGAAGAGACACACGAGCCCCGAACGAGGCTGAAAACCATCGTAGTGTTCGCCATGCTGTTCGCCGTTTTTGGCGCGGTCGTTGTTTTCGCCTATCTGTCGACGTTCTCCCAACCGCTGACGACCGTCATACTGGTTCGTCACGCGGAAAAGAAACTCGAGCCGGACAATCCCGATCCTGACCTGACGCCGGAAGGTGTCGCGCGCTCGCAGGAGATCGCACGCGTGTTCGGCGACGCCGGCGTAAATGCGATCTACGCGACGCAGTACAAGCGCACCCAGCAAACAGTGAAGCCCCTCGCGGATCGTCTCGGTGTGCCCGTCACGCTGCTCGATTCTAAACAGACCGACGAGCTCGTAAGCCAGATTCGAACACATCATCGCGGACAGACGATCTTCGTCGCCGGACATAGCAATTCTATCCCCGCGATCGTCTCGGTGCTGAGTAGCGAAAAGTATCCGGAGATTCCGGACAATGAGTATGACAACCTGTTCATCGTCACGATCTACCGCTTCGGTAAAGCGAAAGTGACGAAGCTTAAATACGGAAACAAATCACCATGATGAAAAAGATTCGTGTTGGAAGACGATCGTTCATTAAGCTCTTTTCAGCACTTGGCGTCGCAACAGCGTCCAAGAGCATTCCGGCCCAGACTGCGACGCCAACTCCCAGTCCCTCGCCGGCGCCTTCGCCGGTTCCCTCGCCGACGCCCGCATTGCGCATCACGAAAGAGATGATGCACGAGGCCGAAAAGCTGATCGGCATCGAACTGAATGACGCGCAGGAAGCGATGGCGCTCGGTGGCGTCAATCGCAATCTCGACGCGTACGAGACTGTACGCAAGATCGATATTCCGCTCGATACGGAGCCGGCGATCGCATTTCATCCCATGCGCGCTCGCAAGGAGCTTTACGTGCCGCGGGCGAAGTTTCGTTTCGGCAAGGTTGAGACGCCGCAGTTCAAGACCGTCGAAGATCTGGCCTTTGCGACCGTACCGCAGTTGGCAGAGTTGATCCGCACCCGGAAGGTGTCGTCGAGCGAACTGACGAAGATGTACCTGGGGCGGTTGAAGCGTTACGGACCGAAGCTGCTCTGTGTCGTCACGCTAACTGAAGACCTCGCGCTGAAACAGGCGGCGGCGGCTGACGCGGAGATCAAACGCGGCAAGTATCGCGGACCATTGCACGGCATTCCGTGGGGTGCGAAAGATCTGTTCGCCACGAAGGGAATCAAAACGACCTGGGGCGCCGAACCCTATCGCGATCAAATCGTCGATTACGATTCGACTGTCGTCGAGCGACTGACCGAGGCGGGCGCAGTGCTCGTCGCGAAGTTATCGATGGGTGCGCTGGCGCAGGGTGCGAGATGGTTTGGGGGTGTCACGCGAAATCCGTGGCAGCCCGAGGAAGCGCAACAAGGATCGAGTGGATCTTCTGCCGGGCCGGGTTCGGCGACGGCCGCGGGACTCGTGGGCTTTGCGATCGGCACGGAGACGCTCGGTTCGATCGTCTCGCCGTCGTCGCGTTGTGGCGTTGTCGGGTTGCGTCCGACGTACGGGCGCGTGAGCCGATACGGCGCGATGGGTTTGAGCTGGACCATGGACAAGATTGGTCCGATGTGTCGCGGCGTCGAGGATTGCGCGGCGGTTTTGACGGCGATCTACGGACCCGACGGGAAAGACATCACCGTCGGCGACGCGCCGTTCAACTGGAACCCCGATACAAACATCAGCACGATGCGCATCGGATATTTGAAGGCGGAGTTTGAAGGTGGTCCGGGGGGCGGAGGTGGTGGCGTCGGCGCAGCGAATCCGAACCCGCAACAACAGCGCGCCGCGGAACAGCGCCGAGCAGTTTACAAGGCTGCGTTGGAAGCGTTGGAGAAAGCGGGCGCGAAGCTCGTGCCGATCGAGCTGCCGAAGTTTTCCGCGGCGCCGTTGCGATACATCCTGTCGGCTGAAGCGGCAGCCGCGTTTGACGACATCACCCGCGATGGGCGCGTTAACCAGTTGTCGGGACAAGGCCCCGGCGATTGGCCGAACACGTTCCGCACGTCACGTTTCATTCCCGCGGTCGAATACCTGCGAGCGCAACGGGCGCGCACACTGTTGATGCACGAGATGGAGAAGTTGATGTCGCAGTGGGACGTCTTTGTGAGTCCCGCGCCGGGAAGCGCGAGCTTGTTAGTGACGAATCTGACCGGTCATCCGGCGGTCGTGACGCCGTGTGGTTTCGTGAACGATCTGCCGGCGGCGATCATGTTTACGGGCGGGGTTTATGACGAGGTGTCGCCGTTGCGTGTCGCGCTGGCGTTTGAACGCGCGACGACGTGGCACACGATGCATCCCAAGATGGATTGGACTACTTAACGATTATTTCAAAGGTCGAGCCTTTGCCGGGTTCGCTCGAGACTTTGATAGCGCCGCCCAGTTGTTCGATCGCGGATTTCACGATGTCGAGCCCGATACCGCGTCCCGAGATCGTCGTCACTTCGGTGGCGGTCGAGAAACCCGGCTCGAAAATTCGATCGATAGCCGAGGGATCGATCCCCCGACCGTCGTCAGCGACCGTAATCCGTGATTCAGTAGCTTCAATCGCGACGTGTCCGCTGGTTGCTATGCCATGATCGACGGCGTTCCTCACCAGGTGCATCAAGGGATCGGCGAGTGCGTCGCACACAGACTTCGCTAGCGAACCATCTATTCGCATCGAAAAGTCGACCTGTTTCCCCGTGGCTTCGGCGACCGCACGACCAGCACGCACCGCCTGATCGACTATTCGATAAAGATCAGACCTGGTCGCAAAAAGAATTCGAAAATTGACCCGCCCGTTCTCGGTCATGGGGGACGTTGCAACCACCTCACCAGTCTTGTTCAGATCCTGTTTCAACTGCTGAAACTGCCGATCGAAATCGTCGACGTCGAAGTTCGTTTCGACCAGATAGACGCTCGCATTCTCCGCGAGGCATTCAGCGAGGCGGTGTCGTTCTTCATCTTTTAACGCAGCATGGATCTCGGGAGGAATCACGTTTTCGATGTATGTGTTTTGAGGAGGATCGAAATCGGGCAATTCGTCGAGTGAGGCCCTGCCGGTGCGGAGAGCGTGAATTGAGTCCTCGAATTCGTGCGCACGCGCAGCCAGGTCGCTCAGCCCATTCGCGTGGGCTGCGGCTTTAAGGCTATGAACAGTGCGGAACAGGGTATCGAGCAGCTCGCGCCTGGCTTTGCTGGAGCTCGAGGGGCCGGAGCTCGCGCGCACTTGATCGATGGTCGCCGAGATCTGTGTAAGGCGGTCTTCGAACTCGTCATTCATCAGCAGCGTCCGTTTCGCTGTCTTCTGCTTCGGGCTGGACGTGTCGTTGCGGCTGTTGTTCGTCGAGGTCGCGTTTTATTGCGTCGAGAATGCCGTTGATGAATTGAGTAGCTTCGTACGTGGAGAAGCGGCGAGCAATCTCGAGTGCTTCGTTGATGGCTACGGTCCGCGGCGTCGGCTCATAGAGAAACTCGTAGACCGCGAGACGAAGAATATTGCGGTCGACGACGGCCATACGCGAGATGCGCCAGTGTTCGGCGCGCGATCGTATGCGGTCGTCGAGCAATTCGAGATTTTGAAGTGTTCCGGCTGCCAGCCGAGTCGCAAACTCGCGAGCTGTCTCGTCGAGATCAGCTTCTCCAAGCTCGGACCAATAGCTGCGGACCACATCGGTCGCAGGCATTTCGGCAACGTCAGCCGCAAAGAGCATTTGCAAGGCACATTCTCGTGCCTTACGTCGCGAACCCATAAAGAATTACCAAAACCTTAGTTTTGATGAGCGTCGATCAACTCTGTGATCGGGCTCATCACGCTTCGAATGTTTCCCTGTAAAGGTTAGCCAACTCGACTGCCGTCATGGCCGCTTCGAACCCCTTGTTGCCGAGTTTCACTCCGGCGCGGTCAATGGCCTGGTCAACCGTATCGGCGGTAACGACGCCGAAGACTACTGGCAGTCCACTTTCCAGTCCGGCGTGCGAGATGCCACGCGCAACCTCGTTGGCGATGTAATCGAAGTGGGGAGTTTGACCTCGAATAATAGTACCCAAACAAATTATTGCATCAAACTTGCGCGATTGTGCCAGTCGAAGAGCGAGCAAAGGGATCTCGAATGCGCCCGGCACTCGATAAACTTCGATGCGTCCTTCTTTGGCACCCAAACGCTCCAGGCCGTCGAGCGCGCCCTCGACAAGGCGGCCGGAGATGAACTCATTCCACCTGCTCGCTACGATAGCGAAGCGAAAACCTTCCGCATTTAGACGGCCTTCGTGAACCGTAGGCTGCAATCGATTCGACCTCGCGAGCTTAATCGTTACTGCGCTTCGCAGTATAGGAGATGCTCGGAGGCGCATCAAGTTTGTGAATTTCGCTGTTTCTGCTGCTCGAGCTCGATGTCGAGCACTCGGCTATTCAGGTCTTTACACTCTGCCAGGATTTTGAATGCCATCTCGTATTGAACGCCGGCACTACGCGCCAGATCGCGTATTGAAATCTTGATATCACGCATCTCGCATTGCAGTCGAGTCTGGCCTTCTTGCAATTGCGCCTGCCCCTCGTGGAGTTGTGCAATATCGGCAACAACCTTCTGCCAGATTGGCCGCGTGTCGTACAGGCGCTCTTCGACCTTCTGCTCCAGCCGCTGGAGTCGTGAGTCTATGTTTTGAAGGATTACGGCGACGTTGTCGTCGCCCTTGGGTAGCTTCTTTGTGAGGTCTTCGCTCATTGAGTCCCCTTTCATGACTCGGATTGTAGCAGCCGACCCCAACTGTGCATAGTGCCGAAAGTGGCTATCTTGTGACGAAAGTGGCTATTTTTCTTTAACCACAAAAGGCACAAGAGGAAGACGCAAGAAGGCACAAAAGGGCTGGCTCTAAACCAGGTTCATTGGCGTTGGGTTCTTTGGATCTTTCGTGTAGTCGTAAAACCCACGCCCCGACTTCCGCCCATACAAACCCGCCAACACCATCCGCTTCAACAACGGCGGCGGCGCAAACCGCTTCTCGCGAAACTCGTTGAACATGATCTCCGCAATGTAATAAGTCGTGTCCAACCCGACGAAATCACCCAACGTAAACGGCCCCATCGGATACCCGCACCCCAGCTTCATCGCATTGTCGATATCCACGATCGACCCGACGCCCTCTTCCAACGCCCGAATCGAATCCAGCATGTACGGCACCAGCAGACGATTAACAATGAATCCGGTTTTGTCACCCGCCCGCACGGGCACCTTCCCAAGTTTCTTACCAAACGCCACTGCCTGCTCGTAAACATCCTCGTCCGTCAGAATCGTTCGCACCACCTCCACCAGCTTCATCAACGGCACGGGATTGAAAAAGTGCATCCCGATAAAACGACGCTGCCGCTCATCTGACGTAGCCGTCATCATCTCCGTGATCGAGAGCGACGACGTATTCGACGCAAAGATCGTCTCCGGCTTGCAGATCTCGTCGAGCTGCCGGTAAGTGCTGCGCTTCTCATCCAAATTCTCAATAATCGCTTCGATGATGATGTCGCAATCGGCGAGCGCGTCGAACGACGTCGTGCCCGACAAACGCCCACGAATCTCAGTCTGCTGTTCGGAAGTGATCGTCCCTTTCTCGGCAAACTTCGCCAACGACTTCTCAATACCGCCAAAACCCTTCGCAATAAACTCGTCCGAGACTTCTTTCACCACCGTCTCAAACCCGGCGCTCGCGGCCACCTGCGCGATACCCGCGCCCATCAGGCCGCAGCCCAAAACTCCTACTCTCTTAATCTCCATTAGTGCGCTCCTTTAAACCATTCCGTGTAATCTTCATGCCACTTATTGAACTCTTCCGTCAAACCCTCGTCCACCCGTTTTCCCTCATTCACCACGTGCACCATTTTCGACAGAATAGCCAGTAGCCGATCCCGCAACTCGGCTGCACGAGCATCCGGCGCCGGCCTGTGCATTACGTTTTGAGTAACCGCGTCGACCTGGCTGACGTCGTTGTCATGACTAACTCGCGACGACTGCTCCTGCAGCAGGTTCATCCCATTCACAAAATTCAGAAACGCCTGTTGTCGCGCCTGCACGATCTGCTGCGGTGAGAGCGGAACCGGCCGTTTGAAATTGCGGACGACTTTGTACGACGCAGCCACCACGATCACCAGGGCCGCCGCCTGCAACACGCGCCACACAACCGACACACCCGTGCGATCACCCGGTCGTCGATACTCCGCCGCCAACGCCAGCGCCGCGCCGGTGACCAAACCACCGAGATGCGCGGCGTTGTCAATAAACCCGCGACCGAGAAAACCAATAACGAGGTTGATGAGGATGATCGGGACCATCCCCACGCCGAACGCTCGTTTGAATCCTTCGGGCAGCTCGCGTCGAAACTTGATCCCGAACACAAAGAGCACGCCGACCAAACCAAACAGTGCGCCCGAAGCACCTGCCGAAGGAACGTCCATGCTCTTGAACAGAAACCGTCCCCATGTGCCCGCCGCCAAATCCGGGCGTACGGTCAAATAACTCGCAACTACACTCAAGATCCCGCTGAACACCCAGAACACGACAAACTTCGCCGACCCATACAACTTTTCGACGTATGGCCCAACCATCCACAGGCTGAACATATTGATCATCAGATGCGGAAGATTGATGTGGATAAACATGGGCGTCACAAAACGCCACCATTGATGATATTGAGCAATCAGGTAATTCAGCTTCGCGCCGTACGTGGCGAGGACCGGCTCCGGAAACCCTTGCCACAACACCTGCGAGTCCATGCGGCTCGACTCCCACATCAGCAGGAACACAAACAGGTTTGCGACGAGCAGAATGACCGTGAATTTATAGGGACGCGCGAGAATCGCGCGCGCGAAGCGCATTGCTTCGCGATCCTGAGGACGGAGCGGTTGTTGTTGCGACGGCGGCTGGTTGGTGGTCGGGGCCCCGCACACGGCGCATTGAGGTTCACCCGCGCCTACGATCGACCCGCAACTACGGCACATCGTAGGCCGGCCGGGGTTAGTTCGGTTTGACTCGCTGTCAGACAATCAGTGTTCCTATCTCAATGGACGATCGGAACACAGATTATTCCATCTTCTCCAACAGGTTGTTCAAATCGTCGGCATGTTCTTCCTCGACGGCAAGGATTTCTTCCATCATGCGCCGCGAGGTCGGATCGTCGCTGCCCAAATACGTGATCATCTCGCGATAGCTGTCGATGGCGATTCGTTCCGCGACGAGATCTTCCTTGATCATCTCCGTCAGCGTAGTGCCTTCGACGTACTCCGCATGACTGCGCATCAACAGTCCTTCAGGATTGAAATTCGGTTCGCCCTTGAGCTGAACTATTCGTTGCGCGATCTGATCGGCATGCCCTTGCTCGTCGTTGGCGTGTTCCAGAAACTCCGTCGCCACGTCACCCGCATGAATGCCTGATGCCATGAAGTAATGCCGTTTGTAGCGCAGCACACAGACGATCTCGGTCGCCAGTGCTTCGTTCAACAGTTTGACGACAGTTTCGCGATCGGCAGTATAGCCCGCGGTAACGGCGCCGTTTTCGATGTGTTTCCGCGCGCGCTCACGCAAAGTTTGTATGTCAGTGAGAAATGGTTTATCAGCCACAGCACTCACTCCTTGAATATGAATTTAGGGGTTCAGGGATATTAACAGATCCCCTTACTCGGCGGTTAGCTTGCCCTGAAGTTTGACCTCGCGATTGCCGCTCGCGTTGGCAACGTTCACTGGAACCTGCCAGATCAGTGTCTTGATGCGGCAAGTGCCCGTGTTGTCTTCGCGGCAATAAAAGAGCGTTACCTGAACGCGAATATTCGCGGATCCGGGAGTTGCATTGGAGCTGAAAGGGATGCGAAGCGGAAGTTTCAGATCTTTTGACGACAGCGAAGCGTTCTTTTCGTCAATCTTAATGGCTGAACCGTCAACTGAAACTTTATACCGTTGCGGCGCCAACGGATTGAGATGGTAGCCGGTCGGCAGCTCGACATCCACGTCAATGAAACCATTCGCACCAGCGACGACGTTCTGCGCTGCGGCTTTCGTCTCTTCCGCGTTTGGACCATCCGCCGACTCCAGCGCCTGCATGTTCTTTGCGGGCGGCGTGAGACCGTTGAGCCGCAACGTGCTCGCTTGTTTCGTCTTCAGATCGACGACGCGAATCGCGTGATTGTTTGTATCGGCGACGTAGAGTTTTCCGTTTGCGATCGTTAGACCACCGGGTTCGTAAAACGACGGCGACGCTCCGTCCGCCTGACCCGGCTTGCCGGTGCCAAACAAAGTGACGACGCTGCGGCGCTTCGGATCGAGCTCCTTGATCTTGTGGTTGTACGTGTCGGCGATCAGCAGTTTGTCACCGAGCGAAACGATACCGAGCGGATGTTGCAGCCGCACGTCGTCGCCGGTTTCGTCGACGTCGCCGAAATCAAACAGATCTCCGCCCACAAGCGTCTTCACTGTTTCGCCGGCGATGTCGATCGCGCGAATGATGTTCGACTCGCTGTCGGCAACGTAAAGCGTGTTTTCAATCGCCGTGATGCCTGACGGTTGCGCGAAGCCTGATTCCGCTAACGATCCATCCTGACGCGCTTCTCTCCCGGAACCGGCGAAGGGCGCCACCTGGTTCTTATCGAGATCGAGTTTCCAGATCTGGTGTGGACCAGCCATCGCGATGAAAAGCGATCGCCCGACGAGTTGCAGATCCCACGGTGAACTCAGCGCAGTCGTACGCGCAGTGCCGCCTTTCGGCGGATACTCGTGCGTTTGCTTGCCAGTGCCGGCGATCGTTTCGACGGTCCGCGCCTTGAGATCGACTCGCCGAATCAAATGGTTTTCAGTGTCGGCGACGTAAAGACTGTCGCCGGCGAGCGCGAGGCCCTGCGGTCGATAAAAAGTCGCTTTGTCGAACGCGCCGTCAGCCGCGCCAATGTCGCCCGTTCCGATAGTATCGACCAGCGTGCCGTCGAGTTTCGTGATGACGATGCGGTTGTGATTTGAATCGGCGATGAACAGTCGATCGTTCGCGGCGTCGGCGCGTATTTTGCCGGGAAACGCCAGCGGCAGATCGCCGACTTTCGCTCGTTCGAGAACGAGTTTGAGTGGTTGTTGGTCGAGCTCGCCACGTTTGCGAAAGTCCTCGGCAGTTTTCGCGATCACCTGGTCGATCTCATCGTAATAACCCTCGCCGGAGATGCCGCCGATGATGTAACCCGCCGGATCGATCAGTACGCGTGTAGGCCACGCGCGGACGCCATAACTCTGCCAGACGGCAAACTTCGAATCGTTATAGACGGGATGCTCGATCTCGTAGCGCAGGATGATGCGCCTGATGTTTTCCGTGTCTTTTTCATTTTCGAACTTGGCCGAGTGGACGCCAATCACCACCAGCTCGTTCGGGTACTTCGCCTCGAGCTTTTTGAGATCGGGGATGATGTGGATGCAGTTAATGCAACCGTAAGTCCAGAAATCCAGCAAAATGATCTTTCCCTTGAGGGCCGCGATCGACAGCGGTTTGTCCGTATTCAACCAGCCACTGCCACCCTGAATCTCCGGCGCGCGGACACGCGCTCTTTCCTGTGACGACATAACAACTCCTCGCTCTGGAGCGAACGTAAAACTTGCTGCAATTGCAGCTGACAGTACAATCAGCGCTAAAAATCCGTGTTTCACTGCTGACTCAGAAGCTCGTCGACACGCTCTATCGCGCGCCGCAGATGCGGAATCGTGATCGAACCACCAACCACCAGCGCGACGTTGAATGCATCCAGAAACTCGTCGCGGCTCACGCCAATCTGCACGCATTGCTTGATGTGATACGTGATGCAGTCGTCGCAGCGCAGTACGGTTGAACCTACGAGTCCCATCAGTTCTTTGGTTTTCTTGTCGAGCGCGCCGTCTTCGTAAGCCTGCGTGTCGAGCGCGAAGAAACGCTTGATGCCGAGATGTCCGCTGCCGAGCAGTTTCTCGTTCATCGCCGCGCGATAACTATCGAATTCGTCCATGAACGCCATTGTATATGTGGACCGATTTGTTTGTCGTCCCGGCGCGTTGTAACCTTTCATTCGCTCATGAACGACCAGGCTTTTGGAACACTCGAATACCAGCAGTTGCTGGACGTGATCAAACGAAACGCGCAGACCGAAGCGGGCAGGCGGCGCGTCGAAACACTTGCGCCACTCGACGACGCGCTGGCGTTGCGACGCGAACTCAAGGCGCTCGCCGAGTGCGTGACGCTGCGAAACCGCGGCGCGAGATGGTCGTTCAGCGAGATCAGCGACCCGGCTGAGACAATCGCCCGCTTGCACGTCGAGGGCGCGCCACTCGACACGCTCGCGCTGTTGCAGATGGCGCGACTGTGCGAACAGGCGATGGCAGCACGCGCGGCAATCTTCGACGAACGCGAGACCGCGCCGATGCTTTGGCAACTCGTCGAAACGCTGCCTCGGGATCTGAATTCAGTCGTCGCGAGAATTACGAACAAGATCCTTCCCGACGGCGAACTCGACGACCGCGCCAGTCCGGAACTCGCCGGCATCCGGCACGAGATCACGACGCTGCGTTCACGCATCACCCGCTCGCTTGAAAGAGTCATGCATCGTTCCGCAGAAGCGATCCAGGATGAACTGGTGACGATGCGTAATGATCGTTTCGTGATTCCCGTGAAGGCGGACCATCGCGGACGCGTCGCCGGTGTCGCGCATGGTTACTCGTCATCCGGCGCGACGGCGTTCGTCGAACCGCTCGAAACAATCGACGCGAACAACGAATTGCAGGGTTTGCGTGAGGCAGAAGCGCGCGAAATTGCGCGGATACTATTTGCCCTGACAGAAGAATTGCGCACGCAATTGCCGGCGATTGAAATGGCCGCCGCCGCGGTTGCCGAGCTGGACTTCGTTAACGCCAAGGCGCTGTTTCACCACCGATTCAAGTGCGCGATTCCGGAAATAGATCCGCCGCCGGCCTCATTGTTATCGAGCGGCCGGCTGGAACTGGTCGAAGCTCGTCACCCGTTGCTGGAAGAAAATCTGCGTGGTACTGGTGGAGAGGTGGTTCCGGTTTCGTTTGCACTCGACGACGAGAAAAACGCGATGGTCATCTCCGGCGCGAATGCCGGCGGCAAGACAGTGGTCCTGAAAACAACGGGATTGCTCGCGCTCGCCGTGTTATCGGGGATTTCAGTCCCTGCAAAATCGGCTCGCGTACCGTTTTACGCGTCCGTGCTTGCCGACATCGGCGACCATCAATCGCTCGCCGCGAACTTGTCGACGTTTACGTCGCACGTGGCGAACATCTCGCGCATGCTCGAATCCTGCGAAGCGCCCGCGCTCGTGTTACTCGACGAAGTCGGCACGGGAACCGATCCGGAAGAGGGTTCGGCACTCGGCGTCGCCGTGGTGGACCACTTCCGGCGCGCTTGCGCCGCGCACGTGATCGCCACGACGCACTACAGCGGACTCAAAATGTACGCGGGCAACGAAGAAGGAGTGATCAACGCGAGCGTCGAGTTTGACGAGAAGACACTGCGACCGACCTATCGTTTGCTAGTCGGTCTTGCCGGTGCTTCGTCAGGACTGGAGATCGCGCGACGTTTCGGTGTGCCGGCTGCGATCGTCGACACGGCGATCAATTCGGTGAAAGACTCGTCGTTGCAGGCGTCGGAATATCTGAAACGAATCAAGCGCGAGTCGGAAGACGCTGAAGCACTGCGTCGCGCGTTGGAAGAAGAGCGAGCGGCAGTAGCGGAAAAATTTGCGTCGCTCGACAAGGAAGCGGAAAAACGCGAACGGGAGCGACAGTCCGCGTTCGACAACCTGGTCCAACGCACGGTCGCCGATCTCGAAAAGCGTGCCCGCGAGTTGGTAACACGGATTCAAGACAAAACTGAACGTGTGCGCGCTGAGCGAGAAGTTCAAAGACAAATTCCAGAAATTAAGCGCGCAGCAGCACCGAAGCCAGTGGTTCAATCCGTGTTAAAAACCCCGTCACGCGAGATTGTTGTTGGCGACACAGTGAGACTTGTTTCGTTCGGCTCTGTCGGTATCGTCGATCAGATCAAAGACGGTCACGCCGAAGTGCGCGTGAAATCTCTCCGCTTCAGAGAGAAACTGGAAAACCTCGAACTGGTCGAAGCGGTCGCACCGCCGAAAGAAGGCAAGCTGGAAAAGCTGCGACACTCGGCAAACGCGGACCAACATGTCGCGTCGACGGCAGAACAACGCACTGTGTCAGAGTTGAACGTCATCGGACAAACAACTGACGAAGCAGTCGACGCCGTCGATAAATTTCTCGACGAAGCTTCGCTGGCCCACGTGAGTCAGGTGCGCATCATTCACGGTCACGGAACAGGCGCGTTGCGTCGCGCCATCGGCGGACTGTTGGACGGACATCCTCATGTCGATCGTTTTCGTGCCGCGCCACCCGATCAGGGCGGTGCTGGCGCTACGCTGGTTGAGTTGAGACAATAGCTTCTCCCATTTGCCCAATGCGTTACCCCCAGACCTTCATCGACGATCTCAAACGACAGGCAGACATCGTCCGCGTCATCCAGGATTACGTGCAGCTCAAGAAAAAGGGCGCGAACTGGATGGCCTGCTGCCCGTTCCATAAAGAAAAGACGCCGTCGTTCTCAGTGAGTCCCACGAAAGAGATCTTTTACTGCTTCGGCTGTCACAAAGGCGGTTCGGTCTTCAACTTCGTCATGGAGATCGAGCGCGTCGCCTTTCCGGAGGCGATCAAGATCGTCGCCGACAAGATCGGCATGCCGCTGCCGAAATTGATCGACGACAACCGCTTCGAGGCGCGCAGACAGGAATCGGACGAAGTAGTTCAGCTCAACTCGTGGGCACTCGAGTGGTGGCAGAAACAACTCGAATCAAGTGCTGAAGGCCGCATCGCCCGCGACTACCTGCAACAACGAGAGCTCACCGACGAGACTCAGAAAACTTTCAAGCTCGGCTACGCGCCGGACAGTTGGGACGCGCTCTCGTCATACCTGCGTCAGAAAGGTGCGACGCAGCAACAGATCGAACGCAGTGGTCTCGTGGTCAAAAAAGATGAAGGCGGTTCGTACGATCGCTTCCGCGGACGGTTGATGTTTCCCGTCTTCGATCATCAGGGACGTCCGATCGCTTTCGGCGGCCGCACGTTGAGAAACGAAGACGCCAAATACATCAACTCACCCGAAACCTCTGCGTATGTAAAAGGCCGAAATCTCTTTGGTCTGAACCTCACGCGCGACGACATTCGGCGGCAGGGTTTTGTGATCCTCGTCGAAGGATTTCTCGATCTGATTGTGCCGTATCAATTCGGCGTGAAGAACATCGTGGCGAGCCTGGGAACGGCTTTGACGCACGATCAGGTAAAGCTACTAAGCCGGTTTGCGCGCAAAGTTGTAGTCAACTATGATGGCGACCGCGCTGGCGTGCAGGCAGCGAAGAAATCGATCGAGATTCTGCTCGCCGAGGATCTCGAAGTTAAAGTGCTGGTGCTTCCCGACAATGCAGATCCCGACGAGTACATCCGAAAGTTTGGCGTAACTGAGTATCAACGACGACGAGCACAGGCCCAACCACACATACAATTCGTAATCGAGAACGCTTTGCGGGACCGCAATCTTCACCGCCCCGCAGAGAAGGCAGAAGCCGTCGAAGAAGTTCTTCCTTACATTCGGGCCGTAAACAGCAGCGTCCAAAAACGCGAGTATTTTGATATGGCGATGGATGCACTTCGTATCACCGACCCCGCTTTGCGACGCGAGCTTTGGATCTCGCTCCGTGGTAAAACGATCTCTCAAGCACCGTCGGTCGCGCGTCTTGCACAGCAGCGTCAGCCTACCGCCGCTGAACAACGATTGCTTGGTCTGCTATTTGCAAACGAGAGTTTGAGACGCAAGGTAATGGCGGTGTTACGCGAGGAGGATTACGCGGATCTACCAACCGCACCACTTTTTAACGCTTTAATCGAGCTCGACCGCGAGGGTTCTGTTATTGATTACGATACCGTCAGCGCTAAAACCGCAGGTGACGACTCTATCCAGACAATGATTCCTATGATCCTGCTGAACTCATCGTTACACGGATCAAATGAAAACTATGTGCCTGAAGAATGTGTTTCGACATTTCGATTGATGAAGATAGAGCACCGTATCGAAGAACTAAGCGTCGAATTGACAACAGCCGAACGCAATCAAGAACTCGAGAAAATTTCGAATTTGGTAGCGGAACAGATCGAGCTCTCTGCCCAGCGACAGAGTATGTTGCAACGTAAAGAAGCTAACGGTAAATAGAAGCGTGAGCATTGAAGACAAGGACCGCGACGATGTAATGGAACGGCTGCTCGAGCTCGGCGGCGACAAGAAATACTTGACGTTCGACGACCTCAACCGTGAGCTGCCCGACAACGTCGTCTCCCCTGATGATATCGAAGACGTCCTCCAGAAACTGGAGGGCTCGAATATCCCCGTCGCCGACTCCGACGAACGTCTGCTCGAACAAGCCGCCGCAACTGTCTCCGAAGACGACGAAGAAGTTCTCGACGAAGACATCGAACTCGATCTCTCCGCCGGCGCGCTCGAAAAGACGAACGACCCGGTGCGTCTCTACTTGCGCGAGATGGGCGTCGTGCCGTTGCTGACGCGCGAAGGTGAAGTGGCAATCGCCAAACGCATCGAGCGTGGTCAACTCAAAACTCAGAAAGCGATCGCGCGTTCGCCGATCGCGGTGCGCGAGTTGCTCCGTATTGGCGAGGAGCTTGAAGCCGGCAAACTCAACATTCGCGACACCGTCGTCTTTTCCGAACAAGCGGAGCTGACTGGTGACGAAGACAAAGCCGAAGAGTATCGCACCTGGACCATCGAGGGCATTCAGAACATCAGCCGCATCGCCAAAGGCGCGTTGAAAGAGCTGGAAAAACTTCAAGCCGAACAGAAACTGGCGCACGGCAAAAAGAGCAAGAAACTCACGCGCTGCAAACGGCGCGTCGGCCGCTGCCGGCTCGAGATCGCGCAGGAGATTGGCCGTTTGAATCTCACCGAACGCGCTCGGCAGCGTTTGATCAACTCAATTCGCGCGGTGCACAAGTTTGTGCGCGAAGCGGAACGAGAGATCGACAGTTTTAGCGAGAAGTCGACCCGCAAGCGGATCAAACCCGAAGACGAGAAAGAGTTTCGGCGGCGGATCATCGCGGCGCGAAAGCGCATGGGGCAGATCGAGATCGACCACTACGTCAGTCCGGTCGAGATCAAGCGTGCGTTGGCCGCGATCACCACCGGCGAACAGCAAACCGGACAGGCGAAACGAGAGTTGGTCGAGGCAAACTTGCGGCTCGTCGTTTCAATCGCGAAGAAGTACACCAATCGCGGTCTTCAATTCCTGGATCTGATCCAGGAAGGAAACATCGGGTTGATGAAGGCGGTCGACAAGTTTGAATGGCGGCGCGGTTACAAATTTTCGACTTACGCGACGTGGTGGATTCGGCAGGCGATCACGCGCGCGATCGCCGATCAGGCGCGTACGATTCGTATCCCGGTGCACATGATCGAGACGATTAATAAGTTGATTCGCACGTCGCGATCGTTGGTGCAGGAGTTGGGCCGCGAACCGACGAGCGAAGAGATCGCGCGCAAGATGGACATTCCGGTTTCGAAGGTGCGCAAAGTCTTGAAGATTGCGCAGGAGCCGATCTCGCTGGAGACGCCAATCGGTGAGGAAGAAGATTCACATCTTGGCGACTTTATCGAAGACAAGTCGATCCTGAATCCGGCGGATGCGGTTGTTGCTTCTAACTTGCGTGAGATCACGGATGAAGTGCTCGCTACGCTGACGCCGCGCGAAGAGAAAGTGATCAAGATGCGGTTTGGACTCGGGACGACGGGTTCGGAACACACGCTCGAAGAAGTCGGTCAGCATTTCGCAGTGACGCGCGAACGTATCCGGCAGATCGAAGCGAAAGCGTTGCGCAAACTCCGTCATCCTTCACGCTCACGAAAACTCAAAGCGTTTCTCGACGGAGCTCCGCGCTAAAACAAAAACCCGAATTTATTTGAATGCGAGAAACGCCGTGCTCTTCACGGTCTCGTCGAATTCGTAGTTGTACGTGTAACCCGGGAATTCGATCGGCTTGACGAACTGGACTCGCACCACAACTTGCCCATCGCGCTGCACGGGCGTGATGATTGCGTCCTGCGGCACGCCGTAATCAGGCGCGTCCTTTCGCAGTTGATTCTGAATCCATACCAGCGGCTGACCCTGCGCCCCGGAAAGGTCGGTATATTGCTGCATCAAACCCTTGTACTCATGAGCGTGATACGCCACCGGGACATAAAGATATCCGGCATACGCCGTCGCCACGATGATGGTCAGGACGATAAAAAACTGTACCCGGCCACTGCCACGTTCACTTGATCTTCGCATTGCGGTGAACTGTCCTTCCGCCTCGCGCGTGCTGTAACCCGGCCCGCAGCGAGAGTCGCAACGATTTCGCACTGATGAGCTTGCCTTCGACGATCTTCGGCCGGCCCACCCCCTCGAGCAACACCCAATTGATCTGACCATCGACGCTTTTTTTGTCGTGCTTGAGCGCGCTGATGATTTGCTTGAACTCGAGATTGTCGGCGCGCGGTAACGACCCGCACAGATGAACTGCTTCGCGCAACAACTCGAGCTCTCCCGGGTCGAGCAAACCCAGGTTTCGCGACAACTCTCCGGCAACTAACATTCCATAACCAACCGCCTCGCCATGCCGGAAATGACGATAGTTCGTAACCGCTTCCAACGCATGGGCCGTCGTGTGTCCAAAATTCAAGATGCGCCTTGACTTAGCGTCGGCGCGACCTGTTGACTCGCGCTCGTCGCCGGCGACTATGCCGGCTTTGAAACTGCAATGCGCCGCGATCAAGTCTTCAAAGTCCGGCGTGAGCAAAAAATCCCGACTTTCACGCACTTGCCGCAGCCCCGTTACCGTTTGCTGAAACAGCGACTTGTCTGCGATCAGCGCCTGCTTCACCATCTCACAAAACCCGGAGACCAGTTCGCGTTGCGGCAGCGACCAGAGCGTTTCCGTGTCGATAACAACGCAGGCGGGTTGATGAAACGCGCCGACAAGGTTCTTGCCTGCCGGCAGATTGATGGCGGTTTTCCCACCGACCGACGAATCTATTTGCGATAGCAGCGTCGTGGGCACTTGGGCCAGCGGCAGTCCGCGTAAGTAAATCGCGGCTGCGAAGCCAGCCAGGTCTCCAACCACCCCGCCTCCGAGCGCCACCACCAGATCATCGCGTTCGAAGTGGTTCTCGTTCAGAAACTTGACCGCGTTTTCGAGCACCCGGAACGATTTGTAACGCTCACCTTCGGGCATCAACCATTCAAACACCTTGAAGCGTTCGCGCTTCAGGTTCCGCACAATCTCACGCCCGTAAAGTTGAAAAACTCGGTCGTTGGAGATGATCCCGATCCGGTGTGGTTTCCGCGGCAGTGAAGTTGAGATTAGCCGAGCG
>DATANW010000342.1:0-1801 GCA_036266055.1 Pyrinomonadaceae bacterium
CTTGAGACGATCATTGCCGGTGTGATGGTCGCGTCGCTCGTGCTTTACGCGCTCTTAGGCGGAGCCGATTACGGCGGCGGTGTTTGGGACTTGTTTGCTTTCGGACCACGCGCACGCGAACAACGCGCGCTGATCGCTGACGCTATCGGTCCGGTCTGGGAAGCCAATCACGTTTGGCTGATACTCCTGGTCGTGGTTCTCTTCACCGCATTCCCGCCGGCTTTCGCCGTTATCGCGACCGCCCTGCACATTCCGATCACGCTGCTGCTGATCGGCATCGTCTTGCGGGGCACGGCGTTCACGTTTCGGACTTACGATGTTCAGCGCGACGAAGTGCAACGCCGCTGGAGTCTCGTGTTTTCGATTGCCAGCATCATCACGCCGATTCTCCTCGGCACCACACTCGGCGCGATCGCTTCCGGAAACATTCGCGTTGAGAACGGCGTCGTGACCAGTGGTTTTCTCCGGCCGTGGCTGGCGCCGTTTCCACTCGCCGTGGGTTTCTTTGCACTGGCATTGTTCGCGTTTCTCGCTGCTGTTTATCTGACGGTTGAAGCTGACGAACGGCGGTTGCAGGAAGATTTTCGTTTGCGCGCGTTGGTGGCGGGAGTAGTGGTTGGTCTACTGGCGCTGATCGTTTTCGTTTTGGCGGGCACCGGCGCGCCGACAGTCCGCGCCGGCATTAGCCGCAGTTCCTGGGCCCTCGCCCTGCATGTCTCGACGGCGGCGTCAGCCATTGGCGCGTTCTACACGCTTTGGACCAGGCGTTACCTGGCGGCGCGAGTGTTCGCGGCGGGCCAGGTCACGTTGATTCTGCTGGGCTGGGCGTTTGCACAGTTTCCGTACTTAGTCGAACCAGACATCAGCATCACGTCAGCCGCTGCACCCCAAATCACGCTGGAGTTGTTACTTGGCGCGCTCATCGCCGGGGCGCTCCTCCTGTTTCCGTCCTATTATTATTTGTTCCGAATTTTCAAGACCACTGAATAACGAACTTAGGTTGTTTTCATTGCTGGACGTATAATGTCAACACTCATTGCTGCTTGTTTGCTTCGAAACGTGAATTGTTTGCATTGAGTGCTCTCATATTCCGCTGACTTCACACCATGGCTCAACAGTTGTGCGTCGGAAAAAGAAGATAGATTTCTTTATCAGCTATACGAAGACCAACGTCTTATGGGCGAAATGGGTCGATTCCTGCTTAAAAAGAGCTGGGTATTCAACTTATTCACAATTCGCAGACTTTAGTGCCGGTCAAAACATCATCAATCAAATTCATACGGCGCTGAAGACATCTGACCGAGTACTTGGGATATTAAGCCCTGAATATCTTCAATCTAAATATGCTGCCGTCGAATGGATGACGGCACTTCACGACGATCCACTCGGAGAGCAGCGCAGATTGATTTTCGTCCGAATTGCGGAGTGCGAGCTGACCGGATTGCTCCCCAACATGAGCTACATAGATTTGGTTGGGTTATCAGAGACCGTTGCTGAAGAAAAGCTATTGAGTGAGATTCGACGAACCTTACAACCCAGCTTAAATGCACAATCCCCAACGTCAAGATTCACGCGGCCGGTTTTTCCGCCACGGCTTCCACAGGTGTGGCATTTACCAGTGCTGCGAAAGTCTCTCTTCGTCGGGCGCGACGATTTAATCGCGAAGATCGAAGAATCGTTTGCATCAAGTAACCCAACAGCAGTGGCTCTAACGGGTATGGGAGGTATCGGTAAGACGAGTATCGCAGTCGAGTACTGTTATCGCCAGATCGATAAGTATCCGGTGGTTTGGTGGATCGAT
>DATANW010000343.1:0-14702 GCA_036266055.1 Pyrinomonadaceae bacterium
CCATAATGTTTCGTTGATTTTTCTAGGCCAATCTGCTTGGAGACCTGCAAAGGAATGTCTGAACCTACACGTGTATTGATCACAGGGGCTGGCGGTTTTATCGGTCATCATCTGGCGAAGTATCTTGTTAATCGCGGTTACTGGGTGCGCGGCGTCGACATCAAGGAACCTGAATACGAACCATCCGCGGCGCACGAGTTTCATCTGCTCGACATGTCAGTCGCAGACAACTGTCTGCAAGCAACCGAAGGCATCGACGAGGTCTACGGCCTGGCCGCGAACATGGGCGGCATCGGTTTCATCGAAACCAACAAGGCCGTAATCGTTCGCGACAACTCGTTCATCAATCTTCATTCGATCGAGGCGGCGCGCGCGAATGGTGTCAAACGTTATCTCTACACTTCGAGCGCCTGCATATATCCCGGTTACAAACAGCGCGAACCCGACGTCACTCCGCTTCGCGAGGAAGACGCGTACCCCGCCGACGCCGAAGACGGTTACGGTTGGGAAAAGCTCTACATGGAACGCGTTTGCCGTCACTACACCGAAGACTTCGGTCTCGACACTCGCGTCGTTCGTTTCCACAACATCTTTGGTCCACTGGGCACGTACGACGGCGGGCGCGAGAAATCACCGGCAGCGATTTGCCGCAAGATCGCGTTGGCTGACGATGGCGACGACATCGAAGTGTGGGGCGACGGCGAACAGACCCGTTCCTACTGCTACATCGACGACTGTGTCGAAGGCATCTACCGCTTGATGCGCAGCGATCATCGCGAGCCGATCAATCTGGGCCAGGACCGCATGGTGTCGATCAACGAACTGGTCGACATGGTCGCAAACATCGCGGGCAAGAAAATCGGCAAGCGTTACGACCTCACTAAACCGCAGGGCGTGAGAGGCCGCAACAGCGACAACACGCGGTTGCGTGAAGTACTGAACTGGGAGCCGGTGATTTCGCTCGAAGAGGGATTGACCACGACCTATCACTGGATTGCGGGCGAACTCGAAAAACGGAATACGCCAGTCAAGGCACTGGTTACGAGCTAATCCGTGTTGCCAACACACACGGATCTCTCATGAAAGTCAGCGTCATCGTCCCCGTTCGGGATGAAGAGGATTCGATCCGCGAGCTGCTTGACAGCTTGCTCGCGCAAACACGACCGCCGGATGAAATTGTCATAACCGATGGCGGTTCCGTCGACGCCACGCCACAGATCATCGAAGACTACAAACTACGCGGCGCTCCCGTGAAACTAATTCGCGCGGGCGCCGCTTTGCCTGGTCGCGGACGCAACCTCGCCGCTGCGGAAGCGCGCTACGAGTGGTTGGCGTTTACCGACGGCGGAATTCATCTCGCGAAAAACTGGCTCGAAGCCCTCGTCGCCAAAGCGCAGGAAGACGAATCGACCGATATCGTTTACGGCCACGTCGAACCAGTGACCGATACTTTCTTCACCGAATGTGCGGCGATCGCGTACGTACCGCCGCCGAAGCCACAGGAAGACGTAATATCGAGACCACGGTTCATTGCGTCCTCGCTGGTGCGCCGCGAAGCGTGGGCCAAAGTGAAAGGCTTCCCCGAAAATCTTCGTTCCGCCGAGGATCTTCTCTTCATGGACCGTTTGGAGAAGGCTGGTTATCGGGCAGTCTTCGAACCCCGCGCTCACGTCCACTGGCGGCTGCGAGCGACGCTCACTTCGACCTTCAAACGTTTTCTCGTTTACTCACTCAACAACATTCGCGCCGGGCTGTTCAATCAGTGGCAGGCGAGGATCCTGTTTCGCTACGCGATGCTGCTGTTCATATTCGTGGTGGCTGTCGTTATCAAGCCGTCATGGTTCTGGGTGCCGTTTGTTTTATGGTTGCTGATGCTGGTGGCGCGCGCGATTGTTTCGATCTGGCGTAACCGCGATTGTTACCCCGGCGGGTTCTTTCGAAACGTGCGACGGGTGCTGATGGTGACGGCGATTCTCGCAGTGCTCGATGCAGCGGCTATCATCGGCTGGCTGCAGTGGCTGTTTCTCGACGCGTTTCGCGGCAGCCGCAAAACTCCGCTGGAGGCAGGCTAATGCAGGCGGGAGGGGGGCTTGAAGGGCGTCTTGAGGGAAGGCGCGTCCTGTTCATCTCCTACAACGGGATGCTTGATCCGTTGGGTCAAACTCAAGTCATTCCTTACTTGCGCGAGTTGGCGAAACGGGGTGTGCAGTTTACGCTGCTGAGTTTTGAACGCGGGGCGGCTTTTGCAGGCGATGGCGTTGGCAAACGCGACGAGTTGCAGCGGGAATTGCGCGAACAAGGCATCGAGTGGCATTGGCTTCGGTATCACCAGCGTCCGTCAGTTCCGGCAACGATTTACGACGTCATCGCCGGTATTCGCAAAGCGAAATCGCTGGTCCGGCGCAACCGGATCGGGATGGTCCACGCACGCAGTCACATTCCCGCCACCATTGCCCTCGCACTGAAAAGAAGTTTGGGAACCAAGATGATCTTCGACCTGCGCGGTTTAATGGCGGAGGAATACGTCGATGCACAGCATTGGCGCAAAGACAGTCTGCCTTATCGCATCACGAAGGCCGCCGAGCGTCGCGTCTTCGCGGAGACGGACGCAGTCGTGACTCTCACGGAGCGCATCTGGCCCATTATCCAGGAGTGGGAAGGACTGCGCGGACGCGATGTGCAACATGCCGTGGTCCCGTGCTGCGTCGATCTCTCGTTGTTTAAGTTCAGTGAAGCTGAGCGAGTACGACGCCGCACTGAACTCAGGCTCGGCGACAAGTTTACGATCGTGTACAGCGGCTCGCTCGACGGTTGGTATCTGACGGAAGAAATGGCTGACTTCTTTGCCGCGTTCAGCCGGCGACGCGCGGGCTCGCATGTCGTTTGGCTGACCAATGGCAGCCACGAACGTGTGAAAGAGTTGATGAAGAGTCGCGGCATCGCGCCGGACCGCTTCAGCGTGCTTTCAGTTCCGGCGCGAGTGGTCCCTTCGTATTTGTCCGCCGCCGACGCAGGACTGTCGTTCATCAAGCGATGCTTCTCGAAGCTCGCCTCGTCGCCGACAAAGAATGCGGAGTATCTCGCCTGCGGGTTACCGCTGATCATCAACGCCGGCATCGGCGACTCTGATGCGCTCGTCGATGAATACAACGCAGGCGCATTGCTGCAGGACTTCACCGATACGGAGTACGCGCGGGTCGGAAGTGTGATCGAAAAGATGGCGGCCGAACCCGGCGTGCGACAGAATGTGCGCGCGATCGCCGAACGTCTTTTCGACCTGAAAACGGTGGGAGCGGAGCGTTATGCCTCGCTTTACGAACGTGTATACTAACTTTGCTTTTGCCAAAAAAGTAGCGCGTTCATTGCGGCTTTGCCGCCTGATGTGCGGCGAAGGCTCCGCCTCGCCGTGAACGCTTTCGATATTTTTCGGGCTGTGCCCCTCGTTCGGCCTTTGGCCCTGGGGCAAAGCCCGAACCGGCGGCGCAGCCGCACTTTTACGGTCAAGAGTAACGGCGAGGCAGCGCCTTCGCCGCACATCAGACGGCGAAGCCGTTGAGGGCGACTCTGAAGGCATAACCCTGCAAAATGCGTGTTCTCGCTTTAGTTCCAGGCCTTTACGACATCTCGCCCAGCCAGCGTTATCGCATCGAACAGTGGGAACCGCTGCTGCGCGAACGCGGCGTCGAGATCACTTACGAGCCGTTCGAAGATGCGGAACTGAACGCGCTGTTGTACCAGCCAGGCAAGATGGGAAGGAAGTTGACGCTCGTCGCGCAGGGACTCGGGCGCCGGTTCTCCGCGGTCAAGAAGGCGCGCGATTTCGACCTGGTTTACATTCTGCGCGAAGCGGCGCTGCTCGGACCGCCGGTGTTCGAGCGGATGGTCCATAAAACAGGCGTGCCGATCGTTTTCGATTTCGACGACGCGATCTTTGTTACGTATCGCAGTCCTTCAAACGGCTATTTGAGCTACTTGAAGTTTGCGTCGAAAACAAAAACGATCTGCCGGTTGGCCTCGCACGTGATGGTTGGGAATCCATATCTGGCGGAGTACGCACGACAGGTAAACGATAATGTCACTGTGATTCCGACGACGATCGATACGCAACGTTACCACGTGCCTCCGCCGAAAAACTCGAGTGGTCCGCTGGTGATCGGCTGGACGGGAAGTCACAGCACGGTCCAACATCTAGACACGTTGCGCGGTGCGCTGAAGAAACTCGCCGCGCAGGACAAGTTCCGCCTGCGAGTGATCGGCACGCCCGTTTACGACTGCCCGCCGATCGACGTGGAAGCAATGCGCTGGCGCGCGAGAACGGAAGTCGACGACTTGAGCCCGATCGACATCGGCGTCATGCCTTTGCCGGAAGACAAGTGGAGCAAAGGAAAGTGCGGCGCGAAGGCGCTACAGTTCATGGGGATGGGTATTCCGACCATTTGTTCTCCCGTTGGAGTCAACACGGAAATCATTCAGGACGGCGAGAACGGTTTTCTCGCGAACAGTGAAGACGAGTGGGTCGATAAACTGAGTCGCCTGTTGCGATCGGCCGAACTGCGGCGTCGTCTTGGTCAGGCAGGCCGGGCCACCGTCGAACAGAAGTATTCAGCTATCAGTCAGGCGCCAAGAGTGTACGAGATTTTCAAATCCGTGGTCCGTGGTCGTAACCGCTGAGCATGAAGAGAACAAGCAGATCGCGTTTAGTCGTAATGGCTGCATTCGCGTTTCTGCCTTCGTTTCTCAAGCGCGCTTTCTATCGCTGGTTCTTTGGTTATCGCATCGGCAAACGAGTGCGCATCGGGTTCAGTATCATCGACGCGGGCGAGTGCGAGATCGACGACGACGTTTCCATCGGGCATCTCAACGTCGTCACGCGCGTGCAGAAGTTGGTGATCAAAGACCACGTGCGCATCGGTCATTTGAATATCATTCGCGGTGGCGATCTCGTCAGCCTCGGACGTTATTCGGAGATCATCCGGCTCAACGAGATCAACTCGATTCCCGATCCTGAAGTCGTGAACGCCATCGATCCGACGTTGATCCTCGGCGATGGCAGTATCGTTACGACGGGGCATAAAATTGACTTCACCGATCGGGTCGAGATTGGCAGGCGAGTGATACTTGGCGGTCGTAACTCGTCGTTGTGGACGCATAATCGCCAGCGGACGATGCCGATCACGATCGGGCCGCTGGTTTATATCGGCTCCGAGATCCGGATGGCGCCGGGCAGCGCGATTCCGGCACGCTGTATCGTGGGCATCGGGTCGGTGATTACCGCGCGGCTGGAAGAAGAGGGTAAACTGGTCGCCGGCGTGCCGGCCAAGCCGATCAAGGATTTAAGCAGCGAAGATCAGTTTCTGATCGAACGGAAAACGCGCAGCGATCTGCCGGACGACGTGTAAGATCCGCTTGTCTGGAATCCCCCAACCGAGTGGTGACCGGAATGCCCCTTGGAAGTGGGTGACTGGAATCCCACCCATGGAAGTGGGTGGATTGTTAACTTCCAGCCTACGTTCTGCGTTAGAAGCTTCGAATCCCACCAACGCAAGTTGGTGGAAGTTTCACTTCCGACCTAACCGATGGCAGGAATGAACAATCCACCAACTCTCGTTGGTGGGATTTGCGGGAGTCGGCCATCTGTAATGTAGGTCGTAATTGAACCATCCACCCACTGCCGTGGGTGGGATTCGAGGCTCTCGCAGCAAAAAGTTTTGTGAACCCAGGGCAGTTATGAACACGCTACTCATCGCTCTCGCGCTCGCTATCGGCGGTGCGGTCATTTATTTGATACCCGAGCAAGCCTCGGGCGCGCTCGCTTTTTGCGTGCTGGTCTCGGTGCCGACGCTTTGGGTGCTGGCTCGCGGCGGAGAGGAGAAGACATTTCTGCTGCGCGTCTTCCTTCTCGCCGTGGTGGTCCGCATCATTATCGCCTCCGTGATTTATCTCGGGAACCTGCAGGAGTTCTTCGGCGGCGACGCGAACACGTATCACCTCTTTGGCGCGTCGCTGCAGCAGTCGTGGCATGGCGACGACTATCATGCCAGCCGTTATGCGGCATTCATCCAATCAGGCGCGGGCGCGTGGGGAATGCTTTACGTCGTCGCTGCCGTTTATGAAGTGCTCGGCGCAAACGTCTATGCCGTGCAATTGATCAATGCTTCCGTCGGCGCGTCTACGGCAATCGTCATCTACTACGTCGCGCAAACTCTCTTTCAGAACACGCGCGTCTCAAAACTCGCGGCGCTGTTGGTTGCCTTTTTCCCGTCGTTGATCTTGTGGTCGTCGCAGGCGTTGAAAGACGGTCTGATTATCATGGCCCTGGCGCTGTGTATTCTCGCGACGCTGCGGCTGATGGAGAAGATCACTGTACCTTACCTGCTCGTGCTGGGCGTCTGTTTGGCGGCGCTGCTGAGTCTTCGTTTCTACATCTTTTACATGATGGCAGCGGCCGTCGCCGGCAGTTTCGTTGTCGGAATGAAATCGGCGGACGCTAAGAGTTTTCTGCAACGTTTCGTCGCGATCGGCGCCATCGGGATGGCGTTTACGTGGTTTGGCGTGATTCGCTTCGCCACAACGCAGTTTGAAAGGTACGGCAATCTCCAGGCGGTGCAGCTGAGCCGCATGGACCAGGCGCGCAACGCCGACTCCGGCTTTGGTAAAGACGTCGACGTCGGAACGACCGAAGGCGCGTTGACGGTGATTCCGATCGGGCTCGTTTACCTGCTGTTCGCTCCGTTTCCGTGGCAGCTTGTTTCGACGCGCCAGAGCATCGCGTTACCGGAAATGTTGATCTGGTGGACGGCGTTTCCGTTGCTGGTGCTGGGGTGGTGGTATGCCTTGAAGCATCGACTGCGACACGTGGCGCCGATCGTTTTGTTTACGACGATGCTGACGCTGGCGTACGCGGTTTTTCAGGGGAACGTCGGCACGGCTTACCGGCAGCGGTCGCAGTTGCTGGTGTTTTACTTCATCTTCGTCGCCGTTGGGGCAGTGCTGATGCTGGAGAAGCGCGAAGACCGGCGGCTGCGGGCGAAGATCGCCAAGCAGGAGTTGGCGGACCTGCAAGCCGCGCGCGTCCTTGCGCGTCGCAAAGGCAAGCCGCAAAGCTCGCAATCTGCCGAGTCGAACCCGAATCCTATTTAATAAATCCGCGCTCGACCAAATAGGCAATAATGATCCGCGCGTTATCTTCGGCCGAATTATCCGTGGTCTCGAGTTCGAGTTCGGGTTGAACAGGCGGTTCGTACGGATCGTCGATCCCGGTGAAGTTCTTTAGTTCGCCTCGTCTCGCCTTCAGGTACATGCCTTTGACGTCGCGTCGTTCACACTCTGCCAACGACGTATTTACAAACACTTCGACAAAACGATCCGCGCCAATCATGTTTCGCACATCGTTGCGCGTCGCGCGGTACGGACTGACGGCTGCGCAGATCACCGTACCCTGGTGCTTCACGATCTCGGCAGCGACAAACCCGATGCGGCGAATGTTCGAATCGCGATCTTCCTTGCTGAAACCGAGTCCGCGCGAGAGATGATTGCGAACGACGTCGCCGTCGAGCACCGTCACCTGGCGTCCAAACTCCTGCAGCAGCACGGTCAGGATCTCGGCCGTCGTCGACTTTCCGGCGGCGCTCAAGCCCGTGAACCAAACACAGAAACCCTGTTTGTGACGCGGCGGGTAACTTTCGGCGATGGCCGCAGTGACTTCCGGCCGCGCGAACCAGCCGGGCAGTTCGGCGCCGCCATCGCGAAACCACTCACGCACGCGTGTTCCCGAAAGCTGCGCGGTAACAGCATGCGCGGCAATCTTGTTGACGTCTTCGTAGCGATCTTCCTCGGGCAGGTAGACAAACTCACCAAACGACAATGCCTTCATACCAAGCTCGTCTGCGTAACGTTCGACAAGCTCCTGCGCGGCGTATGGTCCATAAAACGGTTTGCCGGTCGAATCATTGCCGGGGCTCGCGTGATCGCGGCCGATGATCATGTGATTCGCGCCGTAGTTTCGTCTGATGAGCGCATGCCAGAGGGCCTCGCGTGGACCAGCGAGACGCATCGCGAGCGGCAGCAGCGCGAGCAGGATCCGATCCTGCTGGTAGTAATTTTGAGCGAGTGCTTTGTAAGTGCGAACGCGCGTGAAGTAGTCGATGTCGCCGGGTTTAGTCATGCCGACAACCGGATGCAGGAGCAGCACGCCGTCGACGTCTTCGGTGGCCCGGCGCGTGAGTTCTTCATGCGCGCGGTGCAGCGGGTTGCGTGTTTGAAACGCGACGACGTTCTCGCGGCCCATTTGCGCGAGACGTTGTCGTGTTTCGGCCGGCGTCAGACGCAATTCGCGAAAGTCGTAGTGAGTGGGAAGTTTCAGCACCTGCAACGGTCCGGAGATGTTCCGGCGTCCCCAGCCGTGCATTTCGGCAACGAGCGGATGGCGGGCGTCTTCTGTCCCGAACACCTCCCGTGACGTTTCGAATAGATCCCACTCGTAGATCTCTTCGATCGTCATTACGGCCAGAATCTCGTTGCGCGAATCGAGCAGTGCCACCTCGCGGTCGAAGGCAACGGATTCGTCAGTCGCGATCGGCAACGTCACCGGAATCGGGAACAGTTTGCCCGAGGCGAGTCGCATTTCCCGGAGCACGCGCCCGTGATCTGCCGCGCCCATGAAGCGGTCGAGTGGGTGAAAAGCCCCGGTCGCGAGCAATTCGAGGTCGCAAATTGCACGTTCGGAAAGTTTAATCGTCGGGAGTTCTTTCGCTCGGGCTAAAGCTTCTGCGGGATCGGTAAACACGGATTTAGCAGATTAACACAGGCCAATGTAATATACCGGGGCAAATATGTGTGGAATCACAGGGTTCGTTCGAAACGACGGCAAGCCGGTTGACGAAGCATTGCTGGCCCGCATGAACGAGGCGATCCGGCATCGCGGTCCCGACGAGGACGGCTTCTACGTCAACGGATCGACCGGCATGGCGATGCGCCGCCTCGCCATCATCGACCTCAAGAGCGGACAGCAGCCGATCCACAACCGCGATCGCAGCGCGTGGATCGTCTTCAACGGCGAGATCTACAACTATCTCGAGCTCCGCGAGAAGCTCGAAAAACTCGGTCACACGTTCTACACCAACAGCGACACCGAAGCGATCGTCCATGCTTACGATCAGTACGGCGCCGACTGCCCGAAACACCTGCGCGGCATGTTCGCGTTCGCGATCTGGAACGAGCGCGAGCAGGAACTGTTTCTCGCGCGCGATCGCGTCGGCAAGAAGCCGTTGCTCTATGCGCTGGTGAATGGCCAACTGATCTTCGCGTCGGAATTCAGCGCCATGCTGCTGCATCCGGACGTCAGCCGCGAGATCGAACCGGAAGCGCTCGATTACTACCTGTCGTTCATGTGCATTCCGGCGCCGCTGACCGCCTATCGCGCGATCCGCAAACTCGAACCCGGTCACTGGCTGCGCTGGCGCAAAGGCGAGATCGAAGTCCAACGTTACTGGCAACCTGACTTCACGAAGAAGCTCAAGATCAGCGAAGAAGAAGCGGGTGAGCGCACGGTCGAGATCCTGCGCGAGGCGACGCGCGTGCGCTTGATGTCTGAAGTTCCGCTGGGGGCGTTTCTTTCCGGCGGCATCGACTCGAGCGCGGTCGTGGCGTTGATGAGCCAGGAATCGAGCGAACGCGTCAAGACGTTCTCGATCGGCTTCGATGAACAGGACTTCAGCGAATTGCATCACGCGCGACGCATCGCCGAACACGTCGGCGCCGATCATCACGAGTTTATCGTGCGGCCGGATGCAGTCGAAGTGTTGCCGATGCTGGTCGAGCACTACGGCGAGCCTTACGCGGATTCCTCGGCAGTGCCGACTTATTACGTCGCAAAAGAGACGCGCAAACACGTCACTGTCGCTTTGAATGGCGACGGCGGTGACGAATCGTTTGCCGGTTACGAGCGGTACGTCGCGATGGGGCTGACGGAACGGTATCGACGCGTGCCGTCGTTTCTGCGCGAGTCGGTGATTAAGGAAACCGTCAACCTGATTCCAACGTCGCCGACGAGACGCAGCATGGCGCGGTCAGTCAAGCGTTTGCTCGACGGCGTGTCGCGTCCGCGCGTCGATCGCTACACGCATTGGGTCAGCGTCTTCAACGACGAAACTAAGAAGCCCCTGTATTCCGACTTCTTCCGCGAGCAAACGTTGCAGGCCGATCCGGCGGGCCTGCTGGGCGAGTGGTTCAAGCGCGCAAATGGAATCGGGATCGTCGACGCGATGTTGCTGACGGATCAGATGACGTATCTGCCGAACGATCTGCTCGTGAAAGTCGACATTGCGACCATGGCTGTTTCGCTCGAGGCGCGGTCGCCGTTTCTCGATCATCACGTGATCGAGTTTGCCGCCAGCCTGCCGCAGAACCTGAAGTTGCGCCGGCTGACGACGAAGTATCTGTTGAAGAAAGTCTTGCGCAAGCTGTTGCCGAGCGAGAACCTCAACCGCCGGAAGATGGGGTTTGGCGTGCCGATCGGTCACTGGTTCCGCGGCAAGATGCAGCCGTTTTTGCGCGAGGTGATACTGTCGGACAAAGCGTTGCGTCGCGGTCTTTTCAACCCCGAAGCAGTGCGGCAGTTGGTCGAATTGCACACGCGCGGCGAGCGCGACTACTCGCATCAGCTCTGGACGCTGCTGATGCTCGAGCTTTGGTTCAATCGGTTTATTGACTAAATCCGTGTTGAAAGAATCTCCCACGCCGTGGATCCTCAGTGAGGACCCCCGGAGCGAAAAGACCCGGCGCGCCTGCGTCGCGTGTGGTTCGACGAATGCGCGGCCGCTCGGGGTCAAGAACGAGCTCGAAGTCGTAACGTGCGCCGGATGCGGATCAGTTTACACGCCTTACTCGCCGTGGTATTCGAGCGCGTTTTTCTACACTGGTTTTTACTTGAGCGAGGAAGAGCTTTCGCCGCCCGCGTTTATCAACACGCGTTTAGAAGAGATCACTGCTGGTTTTTCTTCGTATCGCGATAACAATCGTTTGTTGGACATCGGGTGTGGGGCGGGCAATTTGCTTCAGGCCGCGCGCAAGAATGGTTGGAATGCGCAAGGGCTCGACGTTTCCGCAGGAGCTGTCCAGCACGTGCGCAGTCTTGGTTACGAGGTCTTTGAAGGCGAACTTCAGGACGCGGCGTTTCCGTCGCAACATTTCGACGTAGTAACCGCGGCGGAGCTGTTGGAACACCTGATCGATCCGCGACCGTTGTTGCAGGAAGTCGCGCGCATTCTTCGTCCGGGTGGATTGTTCTGGACCACGACGCCGCATGCGCGTGGTCTGTCGGGCCGCATGTTGGGGTTGAAGTGGCGGTGCGTTTGGCCGCCTGAGCATCTCCAGCTATTCTCAATTCGCGGGTTGACGAAGTTGTTGCGCGACGCCGGTTTCCGGCAATTGCGAATACAGACCACCGGCGGGAATCCGGTCGAGATTTTTCACGCGATGGGAGCAGCGAAGAGTGCGCCCAAGACCGCCGATCAGCATTTTGATCGAGTGACGACGAGTTATCGCTTGAACGAAGCGATGATGCAGAGTCGTTCGCGACGCGTGTTGAAGAACACCGTCAACAGCTTTCTTAACCTCAGTCGGCTGGGCGACTCGCTAAAGGTTTTTGCCGTTAAGTAAACACGGATTTTGAAAGTAAACACGGATCGGGAGGACAACGTTGAAAGGCGTAGTGCTAGCCGGAGGCTTGGGAACGAGATTGCGCCCGCTAACCTCCGTTACCAACAAACATCTGCTGCCTGTTTACAACCAGCCGATGATCTATTACCCCATTCAGACGCTCGTCAACGCAGGCATCACAGACATCATGGTGGTGACCGGCGGCAACTCCGCGGGCGACTTCCTGCGCTTGCTCGGTAACGGCAAGGCGTTCGGCCTCAAACGCATGAATTACGCTTACCAGGAAGGCGAAGGCGGGATCGCGGACGCACTCTCGCTCGTCGAAGATTTCGCTGCCGAGGAGCCGGTGTGCGTCGTGCTCGGCGACAACATTATCGAAGGCAACATACTCGGCGCCGTCAACGCTTATAGCGAGCAGGGCGGCGGCGCGAAGATCATTTTGAAAAAAGTGCCTGACCCGCAACGGTTTGGCGTGCCTCGTCTCGACGGGAACAAAGTGCTCAGCATCGACGAAAAACCCGCCGTGCCGCAGTCGGATTACGCGGTGATCGGGATCTACATGTACGACGGCAAGGTTTATGACATCATCCGCTCGCTGATCCCGTCAGGCCGCGGCGAGCTCGAGATCACCGACGTCAACAACGCCTACATCTCGCGCAATCAGATGACGTGGGAAGAGCTCGATGGTTGGTGGACCGACGCCGGAACGTTCGAGAGTCTGTTGCATGCTTCGCAGCTGGTGGCGGAAACCGGCGCGAACAAGATGTCAGCACATGCCTGAGTTAAGCTGATGAAGATCGTTCGCATCATCGCGCGCCTGAATGTCGGCGGGCCGGCGAAGCACGTCACGTGGTTGACCGCGGGTTTGCAGGATGCGAACTATCGCTCGTTACTGGTCGCGGGTTCTGTTCCACCGGGCGAAGAAGACATGGGCTACTTCGCGGACGAGGCCGGCGTGAAGCCGGTTTACATTCCGGAGATGAGCCGCGAAATCTCGTTGAAAGACGCGGTTACGGTATGGAAGCTGTTTCGTTTGTTCCTGCGCGAGCGACCTGACGTCGTGCACACGCACACAGCAAAGGCGGGAACAGTTGGACGTGTCGCCGGATTTTTCTATCGTTGGTTGACGCCGGGAACGCTCGTCGGCCGGCCGCGCTCGTGCAAATTCGTGCACACGTATCACGGGCACGTTTTTCATAGTTATTATGGCCGCAGCCGGACGCGGTTGTTTCTGGCGATCGAGCGACTGTTGGCGCGGTTGGTTACGGATCAGTTGATCGTGGTCAGCGAACAGCAGGGGGCGGAGATCGGGACCGATTTCCGCGTCGGGCGGCCGGGACAGATCAAGGTGGTGCCGTTGGGACTCGACTTGAGCGCGTTTGCCGATCACGCTTCGCGACGCGCGCGGTTTCGCGACGAGTTGGCAGTCGACGACGAGACGGTGCTGGTCGGTATCGTCGGAAGACTGACCGAGATCAAGAACCACCGGATGTTCCTGAACAGCGTGGCGCGTTTGAAAGACCGTGGACCGAAGATGCGCTTCGTCGTGATCGGCGACGGCTCGTTGCGTGAGAGTTTGGAGCAGCAGGCGCGATCGTTGGGGTTGCAATCGGAGGTAATCTTTACCGGCGGCCGCAGAGATCCGGAGTACTTTTATCCGGCACTCGACATCGTCGCGCTGACTTCGCTAAACGAGGGAACGCCGCTGACGCTGATCGAAGCCATGGCGAATGCGCGTCCGGTGGTCGCGACGAGTGTAGGCGGAGTCGTCGATCTGATCGGCGAAGATCGTGGAATAGGCGTACCGAGTGGCGACGAAGAAGCTTTCGCGTCGGCACTGCAAAGGCTGGCCGCTGACGGAGAGTTGCAAAAGGACTTGGGCGCGCGCGGACTCGAATTCGTCCAGCGGAACTACCGCAAAGAACGGCTGGTTGAAGACATTAAACGTTTATATCGTGAGTTAATGATTTCGGAAATTAGTGTTTCCATGGAATGCCAGGGAACACGGATCAACGAACAATAAGGAGCAGAACGCTTGCGAGTACTTATCACCGGAGGGGCTGGTTTCATCGGATCGCATCTGGCCGACGCTTATCTCAAACGCGGCGACCACGTCTACGTCATCGACGATCTGTCCACAGGCAAGATCGAGAACATTCAACATCTCAAAGGCGAGCCGCATTTTCACTACACGATCGAAAGTGTTCACAATCAGCCGGTAACGGCGGAACTGGTCGATCAATGCGACGTCATCTTTCATCTCGCCGCGGCGGTTGGCGTCAAGTTGATCGTCGAATCGCCGGTGCGAACGATCGAAACGAACGTGCGCGGCACTGAAGTCGTCCTGGCGCTCGCGAACAAGAAGAAGAAGAAAGTGCTGGTGGCGTCGACGTCGGAAGTCTACGGCCTGAGCGCCGACGTGCCGTTTCGCGAAGACGGAAACCTTGTGATGGGCGCGACGACGAAAGGACGTTGGAGTTACGCGTGCTCGAAAGCGATCGACGAGTTTCTGGCGCTCGCGTATTGGCGTGAGAAGAAGCTGCCGACGATCATCGTCCGCTTATTCAACACTGTAGGTCCGCGTCAGACGGGTCAGTACGGCATGGTGATTCCGACGTTCGTCAAACAGGCGCTCGCGGGTCGTCCGATTACGGTCTATGGCGACGGCAACCAGAGCCGGTGTTTCGGTTATGTTGGCGACGTTGTCGGGGCGCTGGTGAAGTTGATGGACCACGAGGAGGCCGTCGGTCAGGTTTTCAACATCGGTTCCAACCAGGAGATCTCGATACTCGCGCTCGCGCAGAAGGTCAAAGACCTGACGCAATCGGATTCAGACATCGTGTTTGTTCCGTACGACGAAGCTTACGAAGAGGGCTTTGAAGACATGCCGCGGCGCGTGCCGGATATTTCGAAGGTGAGCCAACTCGTTGGTTTCCGGCCTGAGATGAATCTCGATGGAATACTAAAGACCGTGATCGATTATCAAAGTGGTCGACAGAAGTGAGCTATAACCACAAAAGGCACAAAAGACACAGAAGGCACAA
>DATANW010000344.1:0-12753 GCA_036266055.1 Pyrinomonadaceae bacterium
ACCTGAACGAGAAAATGCCGCCGGGTCCAGCTAAACCCAAGGAGCAAAGCAAAAATTAAGTCTTAAAATTCGTGTTGATCTGTGTTAGTCTGTTTTTGCCCTACTCACTACCTCATCACAATAGGCAAAAACTGGCATGAATCGACTCGACGCAGGACTGCGACGACTCGTCGCGACAAATCTTATCGGCATGTTGTTCGTCGATCTGGCAGGCAAAATTCTCGACGTGGACGAGGGTTTCCTCCAGACGCTTGGCTACGCGCGGCCTGAGCTGCCCGCGCGGATTCACGATCTCACGTCCCCCGAAGACCGCCGGCTGGACGACGACGCGTTCGAAAAGTTGATGGCGTTCGGCGCGTGTGCGCCGTTCGAGAAAAACCTCGTTCGTCGCGACGGCAGTTTGGTTCCGGTGCTGTTTGGCGCGGCGCTTTATGAGGAAGAGATCGCGTGTTTTGTCGTCGATCTGTCGCAGAACAAGCAGGCGCAGGAAAAACTCAATCACCTCGCGTATCACGACGCGCTCACCGACCTCCCCAATCAAGTGCTTTTCAAAGATCGTCTCAAGCAGGCGATCGCGATGTCGCGCCGCAACGATCAAATGCAGGCGGTGTTGTTGCTCAACCTGGATCGGTTCAAGACCATCAACGACTCGCTCGGTTACACGGCCGGCGATCGGCTGTTGCAGTCGGTTGCGCAACGACTGACGAGTTGTGTGCGCGAGAGCGATACGGTGGCACGTTTCGGCGGCGACGAGTTTGCGATTCTGTTGACGCACATCCCGCGCGCGCAGGAAGCCGCGAATGTTGCGCGCGCAGTGAAAGAAACGCTCGATCAGGCGTACCTGTTTGAAGATCACGAAGTGTTTGTCGCCAGCAGCATCGGCATCGCGGTTTATCCGACGGACGGGCGCGACACGGCGAGTCTGTTGAAGAACGCGGGCGCGGCGTTGGACCGTGCGAAGGTGCAGGGCGGAAACAATTATCAGTTTTACACCGCGGGTGGAACGACGCGCGCACTGAAACAACTGGTGCTCGAAAGCAATCTGCGCGGCGCGCTCGAGCGAAACGAATTCATCGTCCAGTATCAGCCGCAGGTCGACACGCGCAGCTTTCAGCTGGTGGGCATGGAGGCGCTGGTGCGCTGGCAGCATCCGAGTCTCGGACTGCTGTATCCGAACGAATTTATTCCCCTCGCGGAGGATAGCGGACTGATCATTCAGCTTGGCGATTGGGTTCTGCGGACAGCGTGCGCGCAAAGCATGTTGTGGCAGGACGCGGGGCTTGCGCCGATGCGACTGTCAGTCAATTTTTCGGCGCGGCAGTTTCAGCAGGCGACATTCATCTCGTCAGTCGCGTCGATTTTGAAGGACACGAACCTCGATCCGCGTTGGCTCGAGCTCGAACTGACCGAGAGCTCGATCATGAAGGATCCGGAGGTGGCAATCGAGAAGCTGCACGAGTTGAAGCTGATGGGCATCAGGGTCGCGATCGACGACTTCGGCACCGGCTACTCTTCGCTGAACTACCTGAAACGTTTTCCGATTGACACGTTGAAGATCGACCGGTCGTTTGTGTCTGACATCTGTAAAGATCCGCACGACACCGCGATCGTGCGCGCGATCATCACGTTGGGCCACGCGCTCGATCTTACGGTCGTCGCGGAAGGCGTCGAGACGCAGGAGCAGCTTCAATATCTGACTTCGCTCGACTGCGACGTGTTGCAGGGTTTTCTGTTCAGCAAGGCGCTGTCGGTGTCGGCGTTTGAAGAGTTATTAGTCGAGCACCAGCAAGTAGTTCCATCCGTGTCATCTGTGGTTTAAGATCGCGACGATTCGCAACGGACCACCACTCCCGCCTTTAATCTTCATCGGCAGCGCAATAACGGTAAAACCCTTCACCGGAAGTTGATCCATATTCGCGACGTTTTCAAACGCCGGAATGTTCTTGTCGAACAGCGTCCGATGACTTTCGAACAACGCCGACTGCCCGCGATCGATGCTCGCCGTGTCTAAACCGATGGCTTTGATCGATCGGTTCTGCGTTAACCAGCGTGCGGCATCGGGATGCAGCCCGGGGAAGTGAAGTTTCGGAACTGCATCGGCCCCGCGTTCATCCGTGCCGAGGTATTTCTTGCGGTCGGGGTAGAACTTACCGAAGCCGGTGCGCAGCAAAACGATCGTGCCGTCAGCGATGCGTCCATTCTGTTTTTCAAACGCTTCGAAGTCGGCGACGGTCACCTGGTAATCGGGATTGCCGGCACACTGCTTTGTTACATCGATCACGACCGCCTGCCCAATTAACTGTTCCAACGGAATCTCATCAGACGTGTGCCGTCCCTTTGCGAAGTGGACGGGCGCGTCGAGGTGCGTGCCGCCGTGTTCCGCTGCCGAATAGCGGTACGCCGAGTAGAAATAACCCTTGTCTGTGACACCTTCGAAATCAGTTTCGAGCTTGAATTGCTCGGCGGTTGGCCAGTAGACGGTCGACGCGTCGAAGGCGTAAGTCAGATCGACTACGCGGCCGCCTGAAATGTCGCGCACGTTCTGGGCGGCAGCGGGAACCGCAAGCACGAGGAAGAGAAGCAGGGCCAGACATTTCATGTGAAATGCTCCTTACTGTGGTTGACGTTCTTCAATCTGGTATAAGACTAACCACAAGACCACAAAAGTTGAAGGAGTGCGGGAATGCAAATCGGAATGATTGGACTCGGCCGCATGGGCGCCAACATGGTGCGGCGACTCCTGCGTGGCGGACACCACTGTGTCGTCTACGATCGCAACGCTGAGGCAGTCGCGACGCTTGCCGGCGAAGGTGCGGCCGGCGCTTCGTCGCTCGACGCGTTTCTCGCGCAGTTGAATCGTCCGCGGGCGGTGTGGTTGATGATTCCCGCCGCGCTGGTTGATGCAACTTTGAACGAGTTGTCCTCGAAGCTCGAGGCCGGCGACATTCTCATTGACGGTGGCAACTCGCATTACATCGACGACATTCGTCGCGCCGCGGAGTTAAGAGCGAACAGTCTGCATTATGTTGATGTCGGTGTGAGCGGAGGTGTTTGGGGACTCGAGCGTGGTTACTGTCAGATGATCGGTGGCGAGAACGAAGTGGTCACGCATCTGGATCCGATCTTCAAGACGCTTGCACCGGGACTGAATACTGTTTCCGAGACGCCGGGACGTTCCGGTGGCTCGGCGGTCGAAGGCTATTTGCACTGTGGTCCATCGGGTGCGGGTCATTTTGTGAAGATGGTTCATAACGGCATCGAGTACGGGTTGATGGCCGCGTACGCGGAAGGGTTGAACGTGTTGCATCACGCCAATGTGGGCAAGCTGGATCACGCCGCCGATGCTGAAACCACGCCACTCAGATACCCCGAACTCTATCAGTACGATTTCAACCTTGCGGATGTAGCGGAGGTCTGGCGGCGCGGCAGTGTAATCGCGTCATGGTTGCTCGATTTGACGGCGATCGCGTTAACGGAGAATCCGGCTTTGGAAGGGTTTTCCGGACGGGTGTCTGATTCGGGTGAAGGTCGTTGGACCATCAATGCGGCAATCGACGAAGGCGCGCCCGTTCCCGTTTTGAGCACGGCGTTGTTCGCGCGGTTCTCGTCGCGCGGGGAAGCCGACTTCGCGAACAAAGTTCTGTCTGCCATGCGAAAACAATTCGGTGGACACGTGGAGAAGAGTCATAAGTAGGATCAAGCAATGTCAGCCATAATCATCGAACCAGATCCCGCGCAGATGGAGCAGCCGGCGCTGCCGCATGCGGATCCGTGTGTCGCCGTGATCTTCGGCGCCACCGGCGATCTGACCAAACGAAAACTGATGCCCGCGCTGTTCGATCTGTGCCGCCTGGGTTGTCTCGACGAAGTGCGGATCATGGGCATCGGCAGAAACCCGATGTCCGAGGACGAGTATCGCGAACTCGTGCACGACGCGCTCAAGAATTCAGACAAGGCGGACAAACTGGACGACCGAAACTGGAACGACTTTTCGCGACGCATCTCCTACACGGCCGGCGAGCTCGAAGACGAGCACACGTACCAAACCATCACGACTCGTCTTGAAGAACTCGCTGCCAACGGCGCGAGTAAGAACCGGATCTTTTATCTCGCGACTCCGCCGTCGCTTTTTGATGAGATCGTGAATGGTCTCGGCAAGGCTGGACTCGCCAAAGAGGAAGACTACTGGAGCCGTATCGTCGTCGAGAAACCATTCGGCCACGATCTCGATTCGGCGCGCACGTTGAACGCTACGATCTTGCAGGTGTTTCAGGAACAGCAGATCTATCGCATCGATCACTACCTCGGTAAAGACACGGTCCAAAACATACTCGTCTTTCGCTTTGGCAACACGATGTTTGAACCCGTCTGGAACCGCAACTACGTCGATTATGTCGAGATCACGGCTGCCGAAACGGGTGGAGTCGGCACGCGTGCCGGTTACTACGAAGAAGCGGGCGCGTTGCGCGACATGGTCGCGAATCACCTGTTGCAACTGTTGACGCTGACCGCGATGGAACCGCCGGTCGCGTTCGATGCTGACTCCGTAAGAGAAGAGAAGGTGCAGGTGTTGCGATCGATTCGGCGTATGACGCCGGAGCAGGTCGCTGAGCGAACGGTGCGCGGGCAGTATGGACCAGGAGAGATCGAGGGTGAACACGTGGTCGGGTACCGGGAAGAGCACGGAGTGAAGAGCGACTCGGTAACTGAAACGTACGCCGCGGTTGAGTTTCGCGTTTCGAACTGGCGTTGGTCGGGCGTGCCGTTTTATGTGCGCACCGGGAAGCGTCTGGCGCGGCACCTGACGGAGATCGCGGTGCATTTCAAGCCTACGCCGCAAGCGTTGTTTGCGCGTACGCCGCGTGAAGAGATCGATCCGAATACCGTCGCCTTGCGCATTCAGCCGAACGAGGGGATCACCGTGACGTTTGGTGCGAAACGGCCGGGGTTCGAGATGCGCACGAGCACGGTGCACATGGATTTCTGTTATCAGCGGGAGTTTGGGATGGAGTCGCCGGCAGCGTATGAGATGTTGTTGCTGGATGTGATGCGTGGTGATGCGACGCTGTTCATTCGCGCTGACGAAGCGGAAGCGCAGTGGCGACTGATGACGCCGATCATCGAAGCGTGGGCCCAGCAACCCCCGCCTGAATTTCCAAACTACGCCGCCGGCAGCGATGGACCAGCCGCTGCTGACGAGCTGCTGTCGCGCAATGGTCATCGTTGGCGTGGATTGAACGAGAGTTTGGCAGGTTGCGATTAGTTCTTTCGAACACGGGATCTAGTTCGTATCGACTTGTGCTGCGCGGTTGGCAAGGCTCGCGACCACCGTCGCCAGCTCGACGCGATCGACAGGCTTCGCCAGATGTAACTGGTAGCCTTCAGAAATAGCCCGCACGCGATCCTCGGTGCGTGCATACGCCGTCAACGCCAACGCCGGCGTCTGTCCACCGCGTTCCTTGGGTAACGCGCGAACCTTCCTGATCAATCCGTAACCATCTTCGACCGGCATACCGATATCGGCGACGAGTACATCCGGACGCCACCGCTCGATCGATTCCAGCCCTTCCCAGGCAGATCCCGCCGCATGCACTTCAGCCCCGCACCGCTCGAGCATCGCAGTCAATAACGCGCGCGCATCGAGCTCGTCGTCAACAATCAGCACCCGCAATCCGTTCAACGACAACTGCCGATCGCGCGCAGCATTCGCGATCACTGCCGTAGCCAACGGCGTCACAACGTGATGCTCCGCCGACACCATCAACGGCAGACGCACCGTGAACTTCGATCCGTGATTCTCTCCACCGCTTTCGGCGCGCGCCGTCCCACCATGCAATTCGACGAGATGGCGGACAATCGCGAGTCCTAACCCGAGTCCGCCATAGTTGCGCGTCGTCGAACCATCCGCCTGTCGAAAACGATCGAACACATGCGGCAGAAACTCGGGATGAATGCCGACGCCGCTGTCAGCGACAACAATCTCGACGTGCGAATTGATCCGTTGCAGAATCACCTGCACCGACCCGCCGCTCGGCGTAAACTTCACGCCGTTCGACAACAGGTTCCAAACCACCTGCTGCAAACGCTCGTGATCGCCAAACACTTCGCCCGTTTCCTCGTCGAGCGTCACTTGCAGCCGGACGCCTTTGGCTTCGGCCGTCGGACGAATGCTCTCCGCGGCCGCTTCGATCACCGACTGCAGATCGCAGGCGACGAACTCGAGCCTCAGCTTCCCCGTGATGATGCGCGACACTTCGAGCAGGTCGTTGATCAACTGGCACTGCGAGTTGGCGTTGCGCGCGATCGTTTCGATCGCCTGCGTTCGTTTCTCCGGTTCAACTTCGTCGTGCAGCAGCAGATCGGACCAACCCATGATCGCAGTGAGCGGCGTGCGCAGCTCGTGCGAGAGCGTCGAGAGAAACTCATCTTTAACACGGTTCGCCGCCTCGGCTTCGACTCGTGCTTCTTTCTCACGTTTCAGCGCCTGGCGACGCTCGGTCGCGTCGTGGGCCATGCCGCGGACGATCGGTTTTTCAACGCCTTCGGTGCGCAGCGTGTTGTAGTACTCCCAGAGTCGCACCTCGCCAGTCGCCGTGCGCACCTTCATCACCCCACGCGCGGAACCTTCGCTCTTCACCGTGCGAAGGTATTCGTCGAAGTCGTCCTGATACTCCGGCAGCAGACCGTCGCGAATATTGATCCCGACGAGTGATTCCTGCGGGTAACCCAACGCGCGCGCCGCCCACGGATTCACCGAAATTACGCGCCCTTCGAGATCGTGCGTGCAGATCAGCTCGTGACTGTTGTCGACCAGATCGCGATAACGGTCCTCACTGCGGCGCAGCGCATCGCCGGCTTTCTTCCGTTCGGTGATGTCGTTGGCCAGCACAAACTCCGCCGCACGGCCCGCGAAGTTCACGCGGTTCGAAGTGATCTCGACGTTGATGACGGTCCCATCTTTCGTTCGATGCCGCCACTCTCCGGCGTGATCGAGTTCGGGGTTCCCGGACGAAATGTACTTCTGCAGCAACGCAACGTCATCCTCGGGCCGGATGTCCATGATCGTCATGTCGAGGAACTCGGCACGCGTGTAGCCGTAGTGATGAATCGCCGCATCGTTCACCGCGAGAAAGCGGAGCGTCGACAGATCATAGACCCACATCGGCTGCGGATTCGACTCGAACAGCAACCGGTACTGCATCTCCGACTTCCGCAGTGCTTCCTCAATCCGCCGCGCGACCGTGACGTCGAGCACCAGCGAGAGCACGGAGATTAATTTGCCCGCATCGTCGTAGAGCGCCGAGTTGTACCACTCGCAATGAAGAATCGAACCGAGCTTCGTGAAGTTGCGATTGCGCGAGATGTTGTGACGTTCCTGTCCATGCTCCTGCTGGCGGCCCAGGCGGTTGACGGCTTCGAGATCGTCGGGTACGACAAACTGCCAATCGTTGAAATGCTTGCCGAGCACTTCGGCGGCGGTCCAACCGAATAGTGCCTGGGCGGCGGGCGACCACCGCAGCACTTTGAAGTCGTTGTCCCATTCGATCACCGCGAGCGGAGTGTTCTCGACGTGAAACGCGAGACGTTTGTGATCTTCGAGGGCTGTTGCTTCGAGCAGCTTGCGGTCGGTGATGTCGCGGATGATGGCAACGCCGCCGATTACTTCGCCATGCTCGTCGTGGCGCGGCGAGTAGTAACCTTCAAAAAAACCGTGGCGGCCACTCTGCGGGATGACGTAAGGACGGTTTTCGGCGACCACGCTGCGGCCGGCCAATGCTTCGCGATAGAAATGGTCTTCACCGGTTTGCGTGAGGCAGTCGAACATGTCGAACGCGCATTTTCCGAGCACGTCCTCGCGTTTGACGCCCGAAATGCGTTCCATCGCGCGGTTCCAGGTCGTGTACCGGAACTCGCGGTCAAACGCGATGATGCCATCGACGTTGGCTTCGAGCAGGCACTTGAGGAACAGATCGGGTTCTTTTACTTCGTCCGGCATGGGGGCCTTGAGACATTACCGCGACTATTTTGCTGATTTGGCGCTTTTGTGTAAACCTCTCGCCATGGTTTTCGAGCAAGCGCCCCCGAAACTCGGCAATCAATACGAAGACGATCGAGTGCTGCGTTCGTACCTGGCGCGCGTGCTGCCGGCGGAGATGTTGCGCGAGATTGAGCCTTCGCTGGCGGAGATAGGAAGGCTCGCGGGCGGCGAGCTTTACGACTTGCAGCTGGCTGACCGGCTGAATGAACCGCGCCTGGTGCAGTGGGACGCGTGGGGAAATCGTATCGACCGGATCGAGTTGACGCCGCTCTGGCGTGTCGCTGAGCGAATCGCTGTCGAACATGGCGTCGTCGCCACGGCTTACGAGCAGCAGCATGGCAGTTTGTCTCGCGTGCATCAGTGCGCGCTCGCGTATCTGTTTACGCCGTCGACCGACATCTACAGTTGTCCCCTCGCCATGACGGACGGCGCGGCGCGAACGCTACTCGGTTCCGGTAACCAGGCCTTGATCGATCGCGCAGTGCCGCACCTGATCACGCGCGACCCGGATCAGTTTTGGACCGCCGGACAGTGGATGACTGAACTGACGGGCGGTTCGGACGTTGGTCTGACTGAAACGGTAGCGCGCAAAGACGCTGAAGGTAATGGTTATCAACTTTACGGTCGCAAGTGGTTCACGTCGGCGATCAACTCGCAAATGGCGTTGACGCTCGCTCGGCCCGAAGGTAATCCGCCGGGTGGACGCGGCCTCGCGCTGTTCTACGTCGAAACAAGAGACGAACACGGCCGCCCCCGCAACATCGAAGTCAATCGTTTGAAAGACAAACTCGGCACGCGGAAGGTTCCGACGGCGGAGTTGACGTTGAACGGCACACCCGCGCAACTGGTGCAGGGCACTACGGACGGCGTACGCAACATCGCTCCGCTCTTGAATATCACGCGACTGTGGAATGGCATCAGCGCCGTTTCCTTGATGCGGCGTGGCGTCGCGCTCGCTTCCGACTACGCTCGCAAGCGCGTCGTGTTTGGTGCGTCGTTGTCAGAGAAGCCGTTGCATGTCGACACGCTCGCCGGTCTCGAAGCAGAAGCCGAAGCAGCGTTTCATCTCGCGTTCTATGTGGCGGAACTGACGGGTCGCAGTGAGACTGGCGAGATCAGTGAAGACGATGCGGCGCTACTGCGATTGCTGACGCCGATCATGAAACTCACGACGGCGAAACAGGCAGTGGCAGTCGCGAGTGAAGTGCTGGAGTCATTCGGCGGCGCGGGTTACGTCGAAGACACCGGACTTCCAATGCTGCTGCGCGACAGCCAGGTGCTGCCGATCTGGGAAGGCACGACGAACGTGCTCGCGTTGGACACGCTGCGCGCGTTGAACGATGACTCGTTTCGCGCTTATGATGCGGCGGTAACGAAGCTCTCCGGAGCCGTCCTTTCCGCGCTTGCTCATGCACGAAATTGGTATACACGGACTACAGACAGATCCGTGTTAGAAGCCGGCGCCCGTCGTCTTGCCCTGACACTCGGCCGGACAATGGAGTCGGCACTCTTAATCAATCATGCAAAAGCGACCCAGGATTTGCACAGTATTGCCAATGCGCGTCGCTTTGCCGCATCAGGCGTCGACCTGATACTCGAATCCGAAGAAAGGACCACCTTATGACTCCCGCCAGACGTTTTTCGCTCCTTATCGCTACGCTCTTCCTGCTGCTGTCGCCGGTTGCAGCTCAGAAGCCGGTCAAGGAGTACACGATCGAGCAGTTCATGCACACGACCCGCCTCGGCGGTAGTTCGTTCTCCCCCGATGAGAAGATGATCTTGTTTCACAGCAACCAGACCGGCATCTTCAATGTCTACACGATTCCGACTTCGGGACTCGCGTTGGCTGAACTGACCAACTCGACGAAAGAGAGCACTTATTCCCTCTCCTATTTCCCGAGCGACTATCGCTTCCTTTACACGTACGACCGCGGCGGCAACGAGAACAGTCATATTTACCTGCGCGAGCTCAACGGCAGCGAACGCGATCTGACGCCGGGCGAGAAAACCAAAGCGAACTTCGCTGGCTGGAGCCGGGATCGTAAATCGTTCTACCTCACCACCAACGAACGGGACGCGCGCTTCTTCGATCTCTACGAAATGCCGATCGACACCTTCAAGGCCACGCTAATCTACAAGGACGAAACGGGTCTCGAATTCTCTGACATTTCATATGACAAGAAGTTCATCGCGTTTCAGAAGAACGGCGGATCGACGGCTGACTCGGACGTGTTTCTCTACAACGTCGCGACGAAAGAGATGAAGAACATCACCGAGCACAAAGGTGACGTCGCGAACAACCCGCAAGCGTTCGACGTTGCGTCGAAGTATCTCTACTACCTCACCGACGCCGGCAGCGAGTATGCGTGCGTCGCTCGTTACGATCTCGCCACGGGCAAGTCCGAAACCGTCGAGAAGGCGCCGTGGGACATTTCCTACACCTATTTTTCGCGTAATGGAAAGTATCGGGTGACGGCGATCAACGAAGACGCGCGTACGAAGATCAAGATCTACGATCAGGCGACCGGCAAGACAATAGATTTGCCGCAACTGCCAGACGGAGTGATCACCGGCGTTACCATCTCGCCGAGCGAGAAGTTGATGGCGTTCTACGTGAACGGCGATCGCAGCCCGAACACTCTTTTCGTCTACAACTTCGAGACGAAACAAACGATGAGGGTGTTGGATAGTCTCAATCCGGAGATCAATGCCGACGATCTCGTCGAATCGCAGGTGATTCGTTACAAGTCGTTTGATGGAATGGAGATTCCCTCGATTCTGTACAAGCCGAAGAACGCGAGTGCGCAACAGAAAGCGCCGGCGTTGTTGTTAATTCACGGTGGACCAGGCGGACAAACGCGCGTCGGTTACAACCCGCTGACGCAGTATCTCGTCAATCATGGTTACGTCATTCTCGGCGTCAACAACCGCGGCTCGAGTGGTTACGGCAAGACGTTCTTCACCGCAGATGACGGCAAGCACGGACGCGAACCGCTGTGGGATTGTGTTGAGGCGAAGAAGTATCTCGCGACCCTCGGCTACGTCGACGAGAAGAAGATCGGGATCATGGGTGGCTCGTACGGTGGTTACATGGTGCTCGCGGCGCTGGCGTTCAAGCCTGAACAGTTCGCCGTCGGCGTCGATCTGTTTGGCGTGTCGAACTGGGTGCGGACATTGTCGTCGATTCCGCCGTACTGGGAATCGTTCCGCAAGTCGCTTTACAAGGAGATTGGCAATCCCGAAACGGACCTCGAGAACCTGCGCGCCGTGTCGCCGCTGTTCCACGCCGACAAGATCGTCAAGCCGTTGATCGTGTTGCAGGGCTCAAACGATCCGCGCGTGATCAAACCGGAGTCAGACGAGATCGTCGAGAACATCAAGAAGCGAAACGGCGTGGTCGAGTACGTGTTGTTCGACAACGAAGGCCACGGATTCACGAAGAAGGCAAACGAGATCCGCGCCTACAAAGCGATACTCGATTTTTGCGATCGTTACTTGAAGAACGGCGGCCAGGTCAGTAAGGGATAAGGCGGACCAGGCAGATCGACACAGATCTGAAGGGCGCAAAGACGCAGAGAGCGTGACACACACCACCGTGTTCTCTGCGCCTTTGCATGGCGGGGGACTACTCGATCACGTCGATGGTCGTCTCCCCGGTGAACATATCTTCTGGACCACACACGTCACGAGGAGCTTGCGGGATCGGGTCGACTTGGAGGGATGTTCGATTCTGTTCCTCTCTGGCCCACTGTTGGTTGCGAAAGTCTAGCTTCTCTCGAACAATCGGGTTACAGCAGTATCAGGACAAGATCGATCGCAGGCGAACTGCTTCGGCAGTAAAGCGAGGAGACTGGCACTCACTGACCAGTTGCTCGTAAACGCTCAACTTCTCGCGCACCTCGTCGCGTTTACCCTGGGCCAGCAGGACGTCCATGTGCAGTGGTCCAAGCCACAGCCGGCTCACGCGCGACTCTGTCGGCGCCACCAACTCATCAGCTTGTTGGCAGACGCGTTCCGCTTCATCGAGTTCGTTGCGGTGACGGTGGACCTCTGCCAGACAGCGAAGCGAGTCGAAATGCGTGTAAAGCAATTTCGGCGACGAACGTTGGAGACTGTCCGTGATGGTTTTCAGGGCTTCGTCATGACGGCCAAGTTTTGCTTGCACGACTGCGAGGTTCGACCGCAGCAACATCAACACACGGTTTTCGCCGATCGCTTCGCCGAGCGCGATCCCTGAGAGAAACTCGTGTTCGGCGCGCTTAGTGTCCCCGAGGAAATTGGAACACTGGGCAACGACGAGTTGGGCCCACGCACGACGTTCGCGTGAATGAAGCCGTTCCGCGATTTCGATCTCTCGGGCCGCGTATTCGAGCCCGTCTTTGAAATTGCCGGAGTGAATCGCGTTCTCGCCGAGAAACTCGTAACCTGCGGCTTCAGCGTACCCAACTTTGTGTTTCTCGCCGAATTGAACCGCCCGCGTGGCCCAACGATTGGATTCGTCGTAAAGCCCGTAGTGTTGATAGGCGCCCGCCATGTACGCGTAAGTTTGCGAGATGATCGGCGCGGCGAACGTGCAGACGTCCTCGTTCTCGACAGCCGGAGCCACGAGTTCGGTAGCGCGCAGCAGGATCTCGATCGCCTTCTTGTGACGGCCGGCGAGATGATGAAAACGCGCCTGGGTGGACAGGGCGTTCGCGGTCTCAATGGGATCGGCG
>DATANW010000345.1:0-31586 GCA_036266055.1 Pyrinomonadaceae bacterium
GTTTGGCTCGTATCTCGACGGCGGTCGCATCCTGATCTGTCGCGACACCAGACCGTCCGGACCGATGATTCGCTCCGCAGTGCTGGCCGGACTGCTCGCCGCCGGTTGCGAGGTGATCGATCTCGGCGTCAGTCCAACGCCGAGCATGCAGATCGCGGTGAAGTCGCTGAAGGCTGATGGCGGCATCGCGATAACCGCCGGTCACAATCCCGCGGCCTGGAACGCGTTGAAGTTTGTGCGCGGCGATGGCGTTTATCTCAACCCCACGCAGGCCGAAGAGTTACTCGACATCTATCATCAAGGCGAGTTTGCGAAGGCGACCTGGGAGACGATCAAGCAAACCGTCCGGCAGGAAAACCCGATCCCGCATCACATCGAAGTACTGAACAACGCCTTCGCCCTCGAGTCGGCGAAGTTGAAGCGGCTCGTCGTCGCGGTTGACTGTTGTAACGGCGCGTGTTCGTTAATGACTCCGCAATGGCTCGAATCACTCGGTTGCGAAGTGCTCGCGGTGAACGACGATCCGACCGGTGTTTTTCCGCACGAACCGGAACCAAAGCCGTCGACGATGGCCCAACTCAGCGCCGTCGTCAAAGCGGGCCGCGCCGACATCGGCTTCGCACAGGACGCGGACGGCGAGCGACTCGGCATCGTTACCGAAAGTGGTGAACGACTCTCCGAAGAAACCACACTCGCACTGGCGGCACTCGTCCGTCTCAAAGAGACAACCGGCACGATAGTCACCAACATCTCTACGACCGGCGCGATCGATATCATCGCGGATCGTTTTGGCGGTTCGGTCGTGCGCACTCCGGTGGGCCAGGCTTACATTTCCGAAGCGATGATCGAACACAATGCTCTGCTCGGCGGCGAGGGCAGTGGTGGCGTGACAGTTCCCGAGGTCCAGCTTTCACACGACAGCGCCGCGGCAATCGGACTCATACTCAGTCACCTTTCGCGCAGCGGAAAACGAGTTTCCGAGTTGGTGGAGCAACTCCCGCGGCTCACGATGCTGAAACATAACGTCGCGGTCGAACCAAATCGTCTTTACTCGATCTTGCAGGACTTTCGCGCCTCGGTCGAACGCGAGAATCTTCAGTACGACACAACAGACGGGCTCAAGGTAACGATGCCGAATGGTTGGGTCCACGTGCGGGCCTCAAACACGGAATCGATCATTCGGTTGATCGTGGAAAGCGAGAATTCAGATGAGGCGCCGCACCTGCTGGACTGGGTGCGCGATCGCCTGACGACGTAGTAATCCTTTGTCTCCGGCGGCGGAGCAGGAAAGTTATTCCCCTTCAAATGGAAACCATAGGATTGCAGTAACTGCCGGCTTACAGCAAAAACAAAAAGTGAAGGTTGGAACTAAAGATCCAACTTTGGTTGGTGGTTTAAATAGGCGGTAAGCGTTATGAAGGGTCACACATTTTGACCTTCAACCCGCTGGCATTGGTGAAATTCTGTCCGGAACGAACTCTATGAGGGCTATTCCAACTCTCAAAATCAGTATCTCCGGAGTCCGCGGTGTGATCGGCGATTCGTTGACGCCGGCACTGCTGACTCGTTTTGCGCAAGCGTTTGGCACGCACACCGGGGCTGGAACCATTGTGATCGGGCGCGATCCGCGAACGTCCGGCGAGATGGTCAAGCACGCTGTGATCGCGGGCATCTTGTCGAGCGGCAGCCGCGTTGTCGACATCGGCATGTGCCCGGTGCCGACCGTGCAGTTGCAGGTGCGGCAACGTCACGCGCACGGAGGAATCGCAATTACGGCGAGTCATAACCCGGCCGAATGGAACGCGCTGAAGTTCATTGGACCAGCCGGCCTGTTTCTCGACGCAGGCCAGGCGCGCGAGCTGCTCGATATCTACCATCAAGGTGAGTACACGAAGGTCGCCGGATCCGAGATCAGGATCGTTGAAGAAGTTGAAGGCGCAACGGACGCGCACATCAAGGCGATCCTGGACACTGTTGGTCCATTGCCCCAGACCGCGAAACCGTTGCGCGTGGTGCTTGATTCGTGTAACGGCGCGGGATCGATCGTTGGTCCAAGGTTGCTGGAAACGCTGGGTGCGAGTGTGTTTCCGATCAACGTCACGCCCGACGGATCGTTTCCGCGTCCGGCAGAACCCATCCCGGAAAACCTGATCGACCTTTCCAACGCTGTCAGGGAAAACAATGCAGACATCGGCTTTGCGCAGGACATGGACGCCGATCGGCTCGCGATTGTCGACGAGAATGGCGATCCGATTGGCGAAGACAACACACTGGCGCTCGCCGCGCTTTACGTGCTGGAAAGAGAACGCGGTCCAATCGTGGCGAATCTCTCGACGACGTCTGCCCTCGACGACATCGCCCAACAATTCGGTTGTCCCGTGTTTCGCACGAAGATCGGCGAGGTTAATGTCACCGACGGCATGCGCCAACACAACGCGGTGATCGGCGGCGAGGGAAACGGCGGCGTCATTTATCCGCGAATAAACTTCGGCCGCGATAGTCTCGTTGGCATGTCGCTCGTGCTTCATTTGCTGGCGTCATCGGGCAAGAGCGTCAGCCAACTGCTCGAGACGTTCCCGCGCTACAGCATCGTCAAAGAGAAGCTGGAATGTTCTTCGCAACGCATTCCCGGCGTGCTGAGAAGGTTGCGGCAGGAGTACGCAAAGTTTCCGATCGACACGCGCGACGGCGTCAAGGTCATCATGCCTGATGGTTGGTTTTTGGTGCGGGGTTCGAACACGGAACCCATCGTTCGCATCGTCGCCGAGTCGCGATCGGAAGAGAACGCACGCCGGATGGTTTCAGATGTTTACGATCAGGTAACAAGCTGGGTCGCGGCTTAATCCAAATTATTCTGACTCCCCTAACCCGAAAGGAATCGCCCATGAGATCTGTATGGACCGTCTTACTGTTGTTGCTTGCTCTATCGACGAGTGCGCTGGGCCAACAGGGTGCGAAAGCAACACTCACCGGGACGGTCACAGATCCGAACGGCGACGTGTTACCCGGAGCGACCGTCAGTGCAACGCAAACTTCAACCGGCATCCGACGCGAAACCGTTACTAATGATGACGGTCTTTACGTGCTGACGGATCTTGCGCCAGGCGAGTATGAAGTGCGCGCCGAGTTCAAGGGCTTTGCCGCGCGCATCACTACAAACCTGTTACTCCAGGTGGGTCAGACCATCACTTTGAACAACCAGCTCGAACTCAAAGCCGTTACAGAAAAAACCGCACTCTACACGGACCTGCCTTTAGTCAATAACGTCGACTCGCTGGTCCAGGGCCTGGTTGAGTCACGCGAAGTCGAGAGTCTGCCGCTGAACGGCCGTAACTTCCTGGAGCTCGCGTTGCTCGTTCCCGGCAATGCTCCGGCGCCGAACTTCGATCCGACTAAGGCGAATACTTTCGTCGTGTCTTCGGCGGGTCAACTCGGACGCGGCGGCAACGTGACTGTAGATGGCGCGGATAACAACGACGACGTGGTCGGTGGTCCGGTGCAAAATATTTCTCAGGAAGCGATACGCGAGTTTCAGATCGCCACGAATCGTTTCTCGGCCCAACAAGGGCGCTCCGGCTCCAGCGTGATCAACGTGATCACGAAAGCCGGTGGCAATGAGGTACACGGATCGGGCTCTGTTTACTTTCGCAACCAGGATTTACAGGGTCTGCCGGCGACGTTCGATCGCGGTCTTGGACAAATACCGCCCTTCGATCGGCAGCAGTATGCGTTCGCTCTTGGTGGTCCAATCAAAACGGACAAGGCGTGGTTCTTTGGTTCGTTTGAGTATCGCAACCAGGACGGCGTCGTGCTCGTCGGCGAGCGCAATCTGGCGACGCGATCGATCGTGCGTGGCTTCGCGCCTTCGCCATTGGACGATTTCCTGACGACTGAGCGGATTGATTGGGCGGCCAGCAAGAAAGACACGCTGAGTTTTCGTTACTCGTTTCAGCACGAGGACGGCATCAACGCGAGCACACTGATTCGGTCGATCGGTTCAGCGTCGCAGAGACAATCGAGTCTGAACAAGACCCACTCGTTCCTCGCAAACTACAGTCGCAACATTTCACCCACCGATATCAACACTTTTAACTTCAGTTTCAGCGACTTCATCAACGACACACTGCCGGTGACTCCGGGACCACAACTTACGTTTCCGAGCGTGCAGGACGGCGCTTCGTTTCGAGTTCCGCAACAGACGAAGCAGCGCCGGTTTCAGTTCAGTGATACGTACACCTTCCTTCGTGGCGAGCACACGTTTTACGCCGGCGGTGAAATTCAACGCGTTCAATCCGACCTCGATTTGAAAGTGTTTCAGCAAGGCCGCATCGAAATGATCGAAGACTTTCCCGATTTCGATCGGAATGGTGACGGGCGTGTCGACGACAACGATCTCTTGTTTGCCGTGACCTTGCGCAGCGGCGTTCCGGATCGGGCGCTAGTGCTTCCCGACACGGACAACACGTATATCGCCGCGTTCTTTCATGACGACTGGCGCGTTCATCCGCAACTGATATTGAATCTCGGGCTGCGTTACGAACTCGACACCGACGTCAAGAACGTCAGTCGCGTCGATGAACTCAATCCGCTGATCCTGCCGTTCCTCCACGGCAAGCGGACGAGAGACAAGGACAACTTCGCACCACGCGTCGGTTTCAACTTCTCCACGAAAGACATGCGCACCAGCATTCACGGCGGTTACGGCATTTACTACGACCGGGTAACGCTGGAGATCCAAACACTCGAGCGCGGACTCGATGGGCGCGCGTTACCGGTCGAGGTGCGTGCCGGAAACCTGTTCTTCATTCCACCGCCGTTTCTTTTTGATCCCGTGAACGGCGTGTTTCCGCCGGGCGCGCCGACGCTTGCGAATCCGTTCACCGGTTTCGTGCTGCCAGGCGCAGGTGCGGGTGGCATCAACATCATCGACAACGATCTCCAGAACCCGATGGTCCACCAGATGAGCATCGGCGTTCAGCAGGAGCTCAGCGACAAGTTGGTCCTGCGCGCCGACTACGTTCGCAACGTCGGCACACACTTCATCATAGGACGCGTGATTGGCACGGTCCCCTTCAATCCCGTTGTCGGCGGACCGGACATCGTAAAGAACCTGGAATCGAGTGTCAGGACCAAATACAACGGCCTGCTGCTGAGTCTCGAAAAGCGGTTCGCTAAACATTACCAGTTCCGCGCGTCGTACACTTTGTCGAAGACATTTAACTTCGCTAACGACGATCAGATCCCGTTTTCGAACGGGCCGATCGATTCGAGCAATCTGCAGTTGGAGTATGGTCCAACGCCGAACGATCAGCGTCACCGTTTCAGTTTTTCCGGCGTTTTTGAAATGCCGTGGGACGTGCGCGTTTCGCCGATACTGACGCTCGCGTCGTCGGTGCCGCTAGACGTTTTGTTGCCTGACGGAAGTTCTCGCGTTTGTGAGTTGGGCCGCAACGCGGGCGCGCGTGAGTTTCACACTGGCGCAGAGCTGAACGCGGCACTGAGACAGATCAATGCCGCGGGTGGTTCGCTTTGTCCGAACGCCGATCCGAGCACGGGGTTCAAACCGCGCGTGCCGTTGCCGCTGGTGCGTGATGAGCTGGAGTTTGGTGACAGTTTCTCGTCGCTCGATCTGCGAGTATCGAAAGTTTTCAAACTAAGTGAGCGCGTGAGGATCGAACCGATTGCCGAGGTGTTCAATCTTTTCAACGTCACGAACGTGCTCGGAGTTTCCAACGTCAACTACTCGGGTTTCAGTAACGTGCTGGTGCGCGACAGCAGCGACCCGAGCAGCGCGGGCTTCAATCGCTCGTCGAGTTTCGGACAGCCGGTTACGACTGCCGGCGGCGTGTTTGGTTCTGGTGGTCCACGCGCATTTCAATTCGCGGCGCGGGTTACGTTTTGATCCGTGTCGACTGAGCTCAAAAGGCGTATCGGTAGTCGCACGGCGACTGCGTTCGTAATCGGCGGCGTGATCGGCGTCGGGATTTTTCTAACACCAGCCGGGATGGCGAAGTCGCTTGGTTCGCCGATGTGGCTGCTGATCGTGTGGCTGGTAATGGGTGTGACCGCGTTGTGTGGCGCGCTCTGTTACGGTGAGTTGTCTGCGCGATATCCTGAAGCCGGCGGCGGCTACGTTTACCTGCGCGAGGCGTATGGTCCAGCGGTGGCGTTCATGTACGGCTGGATGGCTTTTCTGGTGATGGACCCGGGACTCACGGCCGTGCTGGCCGTCGGTCTTGCAACTTACGCTGGACAAGTCGTGAGTCTCTCGCCGTGGGGCACGAAGGCGCTGGCGATCGCGGCGATCATGATTGTTGCGCTCGTAAACATCCGCGGCGTGAAGCCCGGCGCGTGGTTTATGCGCGCCCTGATGTTCTTGAAACTCGGGCTGCTGGCGTTCATCTTTCTGTGGGCCATCGGTTTCCAACTCGGCGATTGGTCCAACTTCACGCCGTTCGCAGCCCGGCGCGCTAATTCGCCGCCGGATCTAATCGGTGCATTCGCAGGCGCACTCGTCGGCGCGTTCTTTTCTTTCGCCGGATGGTGGGACTTAGGGAAGCTCGCCGGTGAAGTCAACAATCCCGAGCGCACGTTGCCGCGAGCACTCGGCTTCGGCGTCGTAGGAGTAACAATCGTTTACATCCTGACGAGTCTGGTTTTTGTCTACCTCGTGCCGATGGACCAGGTTACCACCGGCGAGACTTTCGCGGCGCAAGCGGGCAAAGTATTGTTCGGACGCGCGGGCGGCGTCGTGTTTTCGCTCGGTGTGGTCGTGGCTGTGTTGGGCAGTCTCACGTTCGTTGTGATGTCGGCGCCGCGTGTTTATTTCGCGATGGCTCGCGATCGTTTGTTTATTCCGTCAGTCGCCTCGCTGCATCCGCGCTACGAAACGCCCGCATTCGCGATCGCACTCCAGGCGGTGCTGGCTTCGATACTGGTGATCGCCGGCAGCTTCAACGCGATCATGTCGTACTTCGTCTTCGTGGTGATCGTGTTTCTGGCGTTGACGGTGATCGCGCTTTTCAAGCTTCGTCGCAGTGGCGCGCAGAACGCCGGATTTCGCACTCCCGGTTATCCGGTAACACCCGCGATCTTTCTTGCGTTGTTGCTGGTCATGCTCGTTTTGATTGGCGGCGAGAGGCCAATGCAAGCGTTTTGGGGCGTCGCCGTAGTATCTTTGGGCTATCCCGTTTATCTCTTTCTGTTTCGTGGCAAGCGATTGGTTGAAAAGGAAGGACAACTTTAGATGACCTGGATCAAGACCGTACCCCCTGCCGAAGACGAGGAGGTCCGCAAGGTAGTCGAAGCTCAACGCGATTTCTATCCGCTGGAGTACGCGACGCCGGTCCATCCGACCAGCGATGGCGAAACTGCGGGCATCGTCGCTTCGCATAGTTTAATTCCGCAGGCACTCTTTCACGCGTTTGCGACTTTCGGTTCGTTGATGTCTCCGGATCTACCCCTGAACCGCAGACAGCACGAGATGATTACGACGGTGGTTTCCGTCACCAATCGGTGTCATTATTGAATCGAGTCTCACGCAGAGTTTCTGCGTCGCGTGACATTGGATCCAGCTTTGGTAGACGCTCTCGAGGCTGACTACCGCACCGCGCCGATCTCCGAACAGGAGCGGGTGATGCTCGATTACGTCGTACAAATAACCCGCGATGCCACGCGAATCTCGCCGGCCGATCACGACCGGCTGCGTTCCGTTGGTTTTGACGACCGCGGAATACTTCAGATCACGTTGATTGCGTCATGGTTTAACTACATCAACCGCGTCGCCGACGCTTTGGGAGTTGGCAGGGGAGACTGAGGTGAAAGCGAAGTACTTTCTGATCGGACTGTTCGTGCTGCTACTTGCCGCGCCCTGCGTGGCCCAGGATGACGATGTGGTGCGAGTGAAGTCGAACCTGGTCAACATCGACGTGATGGTTAAAGACAAGAAAGGGAAGTACGTCGCCGATCTAAAACCGGAGGACTTCACGATCTTCGAAAACGGTGTGGCGCAGAAGATCGAGTTCTTTGACGCACCCCTCGTCGGTTCCACCAACAAACCTTCGACACCGGCCGGTGGCCGCGCGACAGCCCAACCTGCTGAGCCGGCAGGCGCTCCGCGCAATTACATAACGCTCGTACTCGATTCGCAGACCACCGACATCACGAACCTAAAACAGGTCCGCGAAGGCACGATCAAATACGTGCGGGAGCAGATAACCGACGGCGACGTCGTGGCCCTGCTGTCTGTCACTAACGGTCTGCAACTGCTTCAGCCGTTCACCCAGGACAAAGCTAAACTGATCGCCGCCCTAGAAAACATCGGCCTCCGCTCTACTTCGAAAACGTTCGAACAAAAAGATATTGCCGACAACATCAACTCGATCCGAGGCGAGTTACAGAATGAGGCGCCGACCTCGATCCAGAGTACGGCAGCAGGTTCCAATGCCGCGCGCATCATGATCCTCAAGACCGTGCTCGCGCAATTCATCAAGTTGCGCACAGCCTTGAGCTTGCAACAGTCGCGACCAATACTCGCCGCGATTGCCGCCATCTGTGAAGGACTGCGTCCGATCCCCGGCAAGAAGACATTGGTCCTGTTCTCGCAGGGATTCGTTACGCCCGCCGTGCTCGACTGGCAAGTGCAAAGCACGATCGACATCGCGAATCGGGCGAACGTTGCGGTCTACATCATCGACTCCGCGGGATTGAGAGCGAGTGCGCCAAACACGACCGCGTTGGGCACGAACTCTCCGCTGGCCGGCATCTCTGCGGCGACGTCGCAAGAGCAACGCATCCGCGCGGTCGGCGGCGAAACTGTTTTCGACAACGCGCGACAGGAAGGACTGGGCCGCGAGTACGACATTCTTTATCGGATCTCCGGCGACACTGGCGGGCGCTTTCTGAAAGGCAACAACGACATAGGTCAGGGGCTCGAACGAATCAACCAGGAGATCCAGGCGCGTTACACCCTCGCTTATCGGAGCACGAACCAGACGTTCGACGGCTCGTTCCGCAAGGTCAAGATAGAGGTGCGCCGGCCGGACACGCAGATCATTTCGCGCTCGGGTTACTATGCGATACCACCCGAAGAGATCGTCCTGCTCTCGCCTGCCGACAAGAAGATGTTCGACAACCTCGGCGCGATTCAGTCAGATCCGTCGATGCCCGTGTCTGTTTCGTTGAGTCACTTCAGAGCGCGAGATGGTCTTTACGTTGTTCCGCTCGCGATTGAGCTTCCGCCCGCAGGCGTGCAGTTCGAGCGCAAAGGCGAGAAGCGCTCGATGCAGTTGGAGGTGCTCGGCGTTTTGAAGGCGGCGGGATCGACGCTGTCGCGGCTCGGCGGCAACTTCGACGTGAGTCTCACTGATAGCGAGTACCAGTCGATCGTCAGCAACAACATTTACTACCGGCAGGATATGCTGCTCACGCCGGGTGAATACACGATCGAACTGGTGGTCAAGGATCGTCAATCGGGCAAGATGAGCGCGCGCCGGGAGCAATTCGTGTTGCCGGATGTCAACACAGAGTTCGCGACGACCGGCGTGGTGCTGAGTCGTTACGTCGAAGCGGCGAACGCGCTAGCGACTGAGCGCGATGTATTCACGACGCGCAACACGACGATTCGCCCGTCGGCAGCGCGACAGTTTCGCGCGAGTGACAACCTCGTCATGTACTTCGACGTTTACAACGCGGCGAATAGCCCCGACACGGGTAAGCCGATGGTCCGCGTTACGGCGCGCCTAATGAAAGATGGACAACCGGCAACGAAGCCGTTCGATTTCGTGCTGATGGAGGTCGAGAACGAACCCGTTCCGCATCTTACGTTCGCCGAGTACATCAAGCTCACGGGCCTCGCGCCGGGAAACTACACCGTGACGATCGAGTCGAAAGACATGGTCTCGAAGAAGCTCGTAAAACAGGAAGGGTCGTTTGTCGTGATTCCGTAAGGCCCTCTTGCTTTCGCCACGGATGTGTTCGCGCTCTTGCACGTAGTGTGGTTCGCGGCTTCGCCGCCTGATGTGAGGCGCGCCCGTCGTCAGCGTCCCTTTCGCCGCGGCTTCGCCGCCTGATGTGAGGCGAGGCTATGCCTCGCCGTTACGTTGGGAAATAAATGGGGCTACGCCCCCGGTTCGGGCTTCGCCCCGAGGCCTTAGGCCGAACCAGCGGCACAGCCGCAAAGCAAAAGAATCTTTCCGGCGAGGCGTAGCCTTCGCCGCACATCAGGCGGCAAAGCCGCGGCGAAGGCGCACGCGACGACGAGCACAGCCCCGCCGCACATCAGGCGGCGAAGCCGAGGAATAATATCGTGAGAGTGATGAGTCGTTCAGAACTTAGTCTTCTAACGCGTCGTCCCCGAGATCGACCCACAGCGACAACTCTTTCGGATCACGGTAGGCCACGCTGTACTTCTTGCCCTTCTTCTTTTCAGCGGCGAAGAACGCGTCGAGTCGTTTCTCGCGGTTCGTCAGGTGAATCGTGAACTTGTCCTTGCCGCGCGCCTCCGAGATCATCTGCAACGTCGAGATTTCCGGATTGCCGAACCGGCCGTCAGCCGAGACGACATAGTGGTCGGCGGTGATAGAGCGGAAGAATTCCGTCGCGACGTTGCGGTCGCTTCCGTGATGCGGCAGCTTCAAAAGGTCGACGTGAACCTTGCCTGCCTTCATCAACCCCGACGACTTCATAGCATTCATTACGTCGTCGCCGCGCGAGTCACCTGTCAGCAACATTCGTTTGTTTCCCGCCTCTGCAAGCACGACAATACTCGAAAGATTAAAAACCGATTCGTCGACAAATGCCGCCGCCAGCGACTTTCCGTTCTTGTCCGTAGCAAGCCCTTTTTTCTTCAGGACTTCATTCCATTCTTCCTGAAGTTTCTCGACGCGTTCCTTCACTGGCGCAAGCACCGTGAACTTCAACCCGTCACCGAGTGTAACCGTCTTCTTTCCTTTCGCCGGTGTGGCGACGAGGCCGTTGAAAGGATCGTTCTTACCAATCGCCAGCAAGGTCGCGTTGTTCCTTACGTCGCGGCCCTGCGTCACACTCGCGGCCAGCGCGGTTCCCGATCTGCTCATGGGAATGTCCAGCGAGGCCGCGTTCCCGGAATTATGTGAATCAATGGCTGCGCTCAGCGCTTTGAGCAGCTCCTGAGTGTCGTTTCCGACGATGTCGTCGAACGTGTTGTTCCAAATCGTGAGTACGTCGTACGGCAACTCTTCGTTGTTGTCTTTCTTGTCGACGAGGTCGTCGAGAAAGGCGAGGACGCCATTGACGTGATCGTCGTCGAGGTGGCTGACCATCAACATGCGGATCGTCATTGGACCATTCGGACTGCGTGATTCCTTGATCTCGGCGAGTCGCGGACGCAGGCTGGCCTTGTAGACACCGGCTGGACCACCGTCGATCACGATCAGTTTCGGAGCGTTCGGGTTGCCGTAGTGCAGGAGCAGGGAATCGCCGTGTTTCGCTTGCAGGGCTTCGAGTGTGAATAGCATCGGGTTCTCCTCGGGGTGAAGTTAAACGGATTGAAGCGCGCGCAGAGCGTCGACCATGCCCGCGCCCTGGAAGTAACGCTCGCGGCCAAGGTCGGTTGCGGTCGTGCAGAGAATCTCCTTGATCCGCGCGGGCCGGCCGATTAATTCGCCGTAGCGCGCAAGCAACAAGGCAGCCGCGCCGCTCACGTGTGGCGCGGCCATGCTCGTACCGTCCATGCGTTTTGTTTCTCCGGCGGGAATGGTGCTGACGATCTTTTCTCCCGGCGCAACGAGATCAGGTTTGAGCCGTCCATCACCGGTTGGACCACGACTCGAGAAGTAACTTACGCCATACAGGTGCGCGCTGTCGCGGTGCGTCGCGCCCACGGTGATCACGCTCTCAGTATTTCCCGGGTCGGTGATACTGATGCTCTGATAACCTTCCTGCGGTCCGCGGGTGGTGACGAACTGGAGATAACCGTTGTTCCCCGCGGCGGCGACCACCACGATTCCGGCACCTACCAGTCGATTTGCTTCTTCGCACACCGGAGTGCTGCCACAGGCGAAGTTGGCGACGTCATGTTTGATCGAGAGACTGACATTGACGCCGTGGATCATCATCAGGTCTTTGTGCGCATTCAGGTAACGCACAAACTGCATCGCCGCGATGCAGGAAAACTCATCACCCTGTCCCTGATCGTCGAGTACGCGGAGATCGTAAAGCTTCATGTCCGGGCAAACGCCCTTGATGTCGTTGTCGCCGGACGGTACGGGATCTTCCCGTCGCCAGTCGGCTGCGACTATTCCCGCGACGTGTGTTCCGTGCAAGTGCTGCGGCACGACGTACTCGTCGTCGTTGTGCGGCACTTCGATCAGCGGTTTGAGCATCTCCCAATCGACTTCGCGGCCGCTTTGCAAACTCTGTCGCAACTGTTTCGCCTCTTCCGGACGCTGCTGCATTCGTTTGACCGCCTTTGCGAGGCGCGGCCGCTTGGCGATCTCGGCGGCGTCTTCGGGAGATTGTTCCGAGCGGAGCAGATAACGAATCAGAGTGAAGTCGTAGGTCGCGATGACGCGCGAGTTGAAATGATTTTTCTCGTCGACTTTGTTGTTGGCGTCACGACTGCGAAACGCCGGATGCGTCGCGTCGATGCCGCTGTCGATGATGGCCCAGGTCAGGTGCTTGCAACTTATCTCGAAGAGGCGGCGGGCGGCGTCGGCCTTCACGGCCATCGTCGATCGCCAAATCGCGACTTCGGCCGGCCGGTTTCTCGTCACCGACCAGACGAGCCCGTTTGCCTCGTCAGTCGCCGGTTGAATATCTCGCACCAGATCGGCGCAAGCAGCGACAATCGCAGTGGAAGTTATCGCCCGTCCCTTGCTCGTGCTGACGGCTCGCGCGCCGATCGTGCCGATGACGCGCATCATCCAGATCACTTGTGGATCGATCAAGCGCATCATCGGATCCGACATGTCGCCGTCGATGGCGCGGGCCAGTGCCCGACGCGTTTTCGTATCGGAAAGAAACTGCTGTAGGAAGCGGCCGTCGTCGGTCCAAACGTATTTGTTCCACCACGGCGTCAATGGCAGGACCACGCGAACCAGTTCGTGAAAGCAAAGTCTGACGACTACGGTCGACTGGTTGTAGGCGATGTCCGAGCCGCGGCCATCGCTGCATTTGAATTTGCTCGCCGCCTTGGAATTCTGTTCGACCGCCAGTCGTTGCTCGACGACCTGGGCCACGCGTCCGGGTGTTGCCTCGTAGTGTGGGTTAAGCAGCAGGTCGATTTTGGCGTTTGGGTTTTGCCCGAACTCGAACCAAACGTCTGGAAGTACAGGCGAGTCCTGAGTGAAGCGGGTGAGGCCGTTTTGCCGGTAGATTAAGTCTTCTAATTCTTCTCGGGTGATGGATTGCGGAGTCGGGGTGCGGCGTTTCTTCGTCGCCATTGATTGTTTCTCCTTGTGGGCTTAAACGCCTGAGGCCGGATATGGAAACCCGACTGGCGGCGGCAGAGTTCCGTCAACGTGCTTCCGCAACCCAGCGTCGCAGACTGCGTAACCCCAGTTGATGATCTTCTCTTGCAACACTGCGTCGAGTGCTTTCAAGCGAGTGGCGGTGTTTGCGAGCTTCAGTGTTTCAGTGAACGGGCAGTTCATTGCGTCAGGCAGTGCATAGTCGGCGATGTTGGTGCGAATGCCCCAGTACGTGCCTTTGCGCACTCCTTGCTTGTAGGAGTCGATCACTTGTCGTTTGCGCAGACTGCGGACTTGATTATCAATCAGGCTGAGAATGCGATAAGAGTGGCGCGCCCAGTCGCGCTCCGGATCCGGCTCGTCGTCGCACGCTCCACCGCCGTCGCTCACCAGAATGGTGTCGTAACTCTTCCACGCTGTTTCCAAACCGAGGTTGTCGTAAACGCCGCCGTCGGTAAGCACGACAGTGGTGCGATAGGCATCGTCTTTCAAGACCGCGGGGATGTTCGGATCGAAGTCTGACGGATGCAACTCGAGTTGCGCAGGCGAAAGGAACGGTGGAAACGCCGACGAGGCTGCGACTGCGAGTGCCAGTTCGGTCGTTGGATTGTTCACCAGCCCGACGCGATAGTCGCCCATGTACGGCCGGCTGAAGCGCCACAATACTTTCGACTGTACGTTGGTGGCATTGATGATGAAGCGTGGTCCTTCGTTATCGGCAGGCAGGTCGCGGAGGGTTGCGTTTCCGAAGAGGTGATCTTTGTAGGCTTCGGTTACCTCGTCGGAGATGCTGTGACGCGGCATCAGTATGCCTTTGATGATCGAGCCTTGATCGATCGTGTTGTTGGCGAACCGGCGCAGGCGCTTGATCACCAGCTCTTCGAGATTCTCGGCGACGCCGCTTGCGTTGAATCGCAGATCTTTCCAGGCGAGTGCGAGTACGCCGGCGGTGATCGAACCACCTGAGACGCTCGAGACGCGAGCGAGCTTCTTTAGGAATCCGAGTTGGTTCATCCGCCACAGAGCGCCGAGATGGAAGATCATTGCGCGGTAGCCACCGCCTGAGAGACACAGTGCGATACCGGGTTTTGGACCAGCGGCGCTTTCGGGACCAGCGCCACTGACAGGTTGACTGCTTTCGGGAGTGACTGGGCCAGTGCTGATGTCGGTCATTTTTCTCTTTCCTCGAAGTTATGCGTGATGGATCCGCGTTGAGGTGATCTTGAGTTTGAGTAGCGTCTCACTTCTTCGGTTTTTGTGCAATATTCTTGTGAGGCAGCGGGGTTGTTGGTGGGATCCGTAAAATCCGTGTTTCTCAGTTACACGGATTTTACGGATTTGATTTGGGAGGGGAACTAGCGCCGGCCTACGCCGATTTTTCTTTGGACCAACCGCTCGACTTCCAGGGGAACGCCGTCGGCTTTTGCGTCGCGAATGTATTGCGCGTCGATCTTGAAGATTCGCAGTTTGACTAAGTCTTCAACTTGAACGTTTGTCAGACCTTCGTTGCGCACTTCGGAAATGAACTCCGGAGTCACTTTGAATATCTGCATTTTGACGAGGCTTTCGAAGGGTTCCTTCTCGAATCCCATCTGCGCGACCTGGCGGACGAAAGCGGGATCGATTTTGAAAATGCGGGCCTTGACGAGTTCTTCCATGCCGAGGTTTTCGAAGCCGCTCGCCTTCATTTCGCGCGCGAACGTCGAGTCGATCTTGAAGATGGCCGCTTTGAAGAGATCCTCGACGCCGAGTTTGCCGAAGCCGAGCGAGTTTAGATCGTCGGCGAGGGCAGTGGTGACGTTGAGCGTCGTCGCGGCGAAGAGACGTTCTTCGTCGTTGTCGCGACGGTTTTCGCCGCGCTCTTCAAAGTCGAAGCCGCGGTTTTTCATGGCCGAGACGAAGTTGGGATTGCCGCTGAAATTGAAAGTGCCGGCGCCTTTGCCGTTTTCGAAACTGCCTTCGAGGTCGATGCGTCCGGCCTCGCGGACCAGGCTGAATCTCACGGGGCCGCCGTTAAGTGCCGACTCGCGGCTCAGTCCCTGAAAATCTGAAAACTCGTACGTTTGGCCATGCTGACTGTGTCCGCCGCGTTCGGTGCGCCGCTCGAGACTGAGATTTACTTTGGAATTATCTTTTTGGAGCGAAGCCTTCCACTCGCCTGTGGTCGCGCTTTGCGCCAGCACCTGCGGCATGTTCGGTGTGATTGGCCAAAACGCCGCCACGAATCCCACGACCAGAGCAAAAGCGAGTCCCAAGCGCATCATCTTCGACATGCTCAACCTCCCGACGAACTGAATCTTCTTTCAAATTCATAACACCCACGCCCGAAGATTTGTGACGGAAAAGTCGTAGCTACTTTGCGGAGGAATAGTTGGTATCCGTAACGGTCATACTTGAAGAGACGTGTCCTTGCGTGGGGTTGGGGTCGCGCATTAGAATCCAGGCAAACGGAGGTCGCCATGACCGCTTGGCTTGGGTTTCCCACGATCGCCCCGTGAACCGTGCCACGCTACACCTACCGTTTCTGACCAATCGTTTTACAGCCCTTTGAATCAGTCGCGACGTTACTCCATCGCAAAGTCCAGTTGCCTTGGCATTCGTCGCCGCGAAGACCTTCTCTTGATCGGGCCTTAAGCCTCCTGGGGGTTCCAACTATGAGAGACAGGCAACACGAACGCAAAGCCACGCGCCCGGACAGTAAAACGTCATCCGCCGGCAAACGCCGGCCTCGCCGTACTGAGATTCCGGCGAGCATCGTCAACACTTTCAGCCAATGTTTCGAATACGCCGCACTCGGATTATCCGTTACCGATCTTGAAGGCCGCCTGCTCGACGTCAACGCCGCTTATTGTTCGATGACGGGCTATACCGAAAGCGAGCTACGGCAGCGTGTCAACCTCCAAACTCTGATTCATCCTGCGGATCTGCCGAACGCCCTCGAAAAGATGCGCGCACTCGTCGCCGGCGAGATCCCCGCCTTCATCGTCGAGCAGCGCTATCTCAAGCAGGACGGTTCGATAGCCTGGGTGCAGAACAATGTCTCTCTGATTCGAAACAAGGCCGGCCAACCTGCAAGCATCGCGTGGCTCACTCAGGACATCTCCGAACGTAAACGTGCGCAAGATTCGCTGGCCGCGTTGGAAGAAAGCAGGACCGCGCGAAACGCCGCCGAACAGAAGTATCAACAGATCTTCGAAAACGCCGGCGAGGGTATTTTTCAATCGACACCCGAAGGTCGCTACCTAACGGCAAACCCTGCGCTCGCGCGAATGCATGGCTTCGACTCGCCCGCCGAGTTGATCGACTCTCGCCAGGACATCTCGCGCGAAATCTATGTCGAGCCCACGCAACGTGAGGAGTTCAAGCGGCTGTTAGAAGAACACCGCAGCGTCCAGGGTTTCGAACACGAGACGATACGCAAAGACGGCGTCAAGATCTGGATCTCGGTGAACGCCCATGCTATACGAGACGACGCCGGCAGCATTCTTTACTACGAAGGCACCGCCCAGGACATCACCGAACGCAAACGCGCCGAACAAGCGTTACGAGAAAGCGAAGAACGTTATCGCGATCTTGTCGAGAACAGCCGCGAACTGATCTGCACGCACGATCTCGACGGCACAATCCTTTCAGTAAACCGATCCGCACGAACGCTGTTCGGCTACGAGCTTCATGAATTTGTCGGCCTAATGAACATTCGCGACATCCTCGAGCCCGAGGTGCGCGACGAGTTCAACATGTACATGCAGCGGATACTCAACGAAGGCGCTACGAGCGGAACGATGTTGATACAAACACGGTCGGGCGACCATCGCGTGCTCGAGTACTACAACTCGCTGCGCACCGAAGGAGTCGCCGCGCCGATCGTTCGCGGCATCGCTCGCGACATCACCGAAACGCGCAAGGCCGAGCAAGCGCTACGCGAAAGCGAGGAACGTTACCGCGAGCTGTTCGAAAACTCGAAAGATCCTATCTACGTTCACGACATGAACGGCATTTACACGTCCGTTAACCGCGCCGCAGAGAAACTCAGTGGCTACAGCCGCGAACAAATCGTGGGCAAACATTTTTCGGAGTTCATGACGTCGCAGCACGCGCAACACGTCCAACGGCAACTGCAAAAGAAACTCGAATCAGCCGGCGAAACGACGTACGAGATCGAGATGATCACGAAGAAGGGAAGAAGCGTACCGATCGAGATCAGCAGCCGGTTGATTCTCGAGGCGGGCGTTCCCGTCGGCGTCCAGGGATGCATTCGCGACATCTCAGAGAAGCGGAAGGCGCAGGAAGCCGAGCGCAACTACTCGCGTCGCGTGATCGAAGCACAAGAGGCTGAACGGCGGCGGATCTCGCGTGAACTGCACGACCAGGTGGGCCAGATTCTAACGGCCGTCAAGATGAACCTTCACGCTTTGCAGCATAAGTGCACACAGCCGGAGATACTCGTATCGATCAACGAGAACCTCAAAGTGATTGACGAAGCAGTCGATCAGATACGAGATCTCTCCGTCGATCTGCGGCCGCTGCTTTTGGACGACCTCGGTCTCGTCGTCGCCTTGCGTTGGTACCTCGAGCGCCAGACACGAAACCTTGGCATCCCCGCCAAGTTTGTCAGCGGCTCGCTTGATGAGGACGATCGCTTTTCTTCAGAGTTGGAGACGGCGTGTTTCCGGATCGTGCAGGAGGGCGTCACCAATATCGTTCGTCACGCGCGAGCGACGCGAATCTCAGTGCGGTTGGAGCGAGTAGTTTCCGATCTGATCCTCTTGATTACCGACGACGGCGCCGGTTTCGATTCGCGTATGCTTCGGAGCGGCAGCGGAACGGCGACACTCGGGTTGCGCGGAATGGAAGAGAGAGCGCAGGCGGTCGGGGGCACGATCACGATCGACTCAGCACCCGCACTCGGCACCGAGATCTGCGCACGCTTTCCGATGAAGGGTGAGAAGCGTCGCGACGCAGACTCGAAGACGATCGAGTTCGCGGCGAAGGCTTAACCCCAAAAGGCACAAAAAAGCGCAAGAGGCACAGAAGCAAAAATGACAAGACAGAAAAATGGTGGATCGGTTCATGCCCGGTCCAGCACAAGTCCTCGGGACTTGAAAACGATCACCAGTCTGAGGTGATCGCGCTAGAGCGCGTGGGGTGGTCTCTCTCGCAGACCGGACATGAACCCATCCACCAATTCCCGCACGGGGAAATCGTCCCCGTTCATTCCACTTGAATCAAGCCGACTATGATCGCGTAGCGCACCAGGCCCGCGACGTCGTGAATATTCAACCGTTCCATCAACTGCGCGCGGTGCGTCTCGACAGTTTTGACGCTTATGTCGAGCAATTGGGCGATCTGTTTTGTGGTCCGCCCTTCGGCGATCAGTTGCAGCACCTCGCGCTGTCGCGGACTCAACGTCGCCAGTAAATCGCGTTTCGAAACGCCCCTGCCATACTCGATGAGCGTCTTCCGCGACGTCTCGGGCGAAATATAAACATCGCCCTTCATCACCGTCTGGATCGCTTGTTCGAGTTCGGTGCTCGCCGCGCTCTTCGGCAGAAATCCTGCTGCTCCCTCACGCAACGCGCGGATGGCGTATTCACCTGCCTCATGCACCGTCAACACGATGACGCGGATGCCGGGTAACTTCTTCGCCACGTGCTCGAGCACATCGAAACCGCTGCCGTCGGGCATCGTGATGTCCAACAAGATCAGGTTCGGTTGCAGCTCGTCGATTAGTCTGAGTGCTTCGCTTCCTTTGCCGGCTTCGGCCACTACGTCGACACCTTTGATTCTCTCGACGAGGGCCCTGATTCCTGCCCGCACCAGAGCGTGGTCGTCAGCTATTAGCACACGTATCGATTTCATGTCGCAGTGGTGCCCTGCTGCGTATCTGTTAGCGGCCAATACATTCGCTAGTGGTAAAGGCTACAGCCGAGCGCTTTTGGAGCTTGAGTAAAGAGCGTAAGCAGAAAATGGGCGCCCGCTTGCAGGTGGCATAATTGCAGGAAGCTCCTGATCCAACAATCAGGAATTACCTGAGTGTGACCAATTCGCGAATATGGTCAAAACCTGCTGTTCGGCTGACGTCTTTCGTCGCCGGTGACAGGGGTGGAGAATAAGTCTTGTTGCACTCGCGCGGCTACTATTTTTCACTGCGAAACAGTTAAATATTTTGTGCTTGCAAACTGCTCAGGAATTATCTGAGGCGTGTTCAGGAAACTCCTCATTGCGCACACTCAACAGAGCGCTTTAGCCTAGCCGCGCGAATTGGTTCCATGGCCGCATGCCCGCTTTGAGCGTGTTCCCGAACGCCATTTCTTTCGCACCTCATATCATTCGGGGCAAGGCGGTGACCCACAAGGATCGATCCGTGCGGTGTCTGTTTAGGAACGCGACCAGACACATCTTTTCTATCGCACGCATGGACAAGACAGGAGTACGAACACACTGAACCTCCGAGTGTGCCAGTGGTTGATTGAAATCCAAGAGACGCGCGCAGTGGTCTAAGGGGTAAAAGTCCTCGCGCGTAGATGGGGGACGTCGGCCAGGGCGAGGTCGTCGTCCCCCTACCTTCGTAACGAATTCAGTGGGAGGAGTTCTTACTAAATGTCCAACTCACCAACAGAACGAACCTTCAAGGTCCTGGTAATCGACGATGACAATCATGTGCGCGAGTTTGTGTCCGACGTCTTGCGTGAAGACGGCTGGACCGTATCACAGTCGGCGTCGACCGAAGACGCGTTTGACCAGATTCCTGAAATGCAGTGGCCGGTCGTCTTCTGCGATCTGCAACTCGCCGGCGCCAATGGCTACAACGCGCTCCATAAATTCAAGGAGAAGTTACCGGACAGCACGGTCGTGCTAATGACGGGTCACGGGAACATCGCCGGCGCACTCGACGCGACAGCGTTTGGCGTCTACGACTATTGGCTCCAACGTTTCGGCACCGAAGAGTTGCACTTGCTGTCGCAAGCGCTGCGACAGCAATTGAGCGGTCGTACCAACAGAACCTCACCCACGCGACGCACGGCTGCGTGCCACTCAGACCTTGAGCTGGTGGGACGCAGCCAGGCGTTTATCGAGGTGATGAAACAAGTACGACGCGTGTCGAGCACAAATGTTCCCGTGCTGATCACGGGCGAGTCCGGCACGGGTAAGGAATTGGTGGCTTCAGCGATTCACAATCGCAGTGCGCGTGCGGATCATCCGTTCATCGTCGTCAACTGTGCCTCGGTGACAGCTGATCTGATCGAGGCGAAGCTGTGGGAACAAGCAGACGGCGGCACACTCTTTCTCGACGATGTCACTGAAACGACCTTGTCGTTTCAGACGACGCTGTTGCGCGCAATGCGAATGGACGAGATTCGATCCGTTGGTTCGAAGCACACGACGCTTGTCGACGTTCGCGTTATCGCCGCGAGCAATCGTAACGTAGAACGGGAAGTTGCAGCGGGAAGATTTCGCAACGATCTGTTTCAGCGTTTGAACGGTGCGTCGATCGCTTTGCCGCCGTTGCGAGAACGGCGGGAAGACATTCCGCCATTGGCGCAGAGTTTTGCCGATCGCGTTTACTCGTTGAGTCCGCCGGTGAAGGTGAGTGTGGAAGTGCTGACAGCGCTGGAACGTTACAACTGGCCGGGCAATATTCGCGAACTCGAAAACGCAATGGTGCAGGCAGTGGCAAGGTGCGACGGAACGGTCCGCGTCAACGATCTGCCTGAGCGTGTGCGTCAATATGCAGTTTCGGAAATCAATCGGACGAACGGCTCCGGGTACCAGCTTGAGCATGACGAGTTGGTTCCGTTGTCACGGATCGAGGGCCGGTACGTTACGAGAGTGCTGGAGCACACGCGGGGGAACAAGCAAGCCGCCGCTCGATTACTCGGCGTCGATCGCAAAACGCTCGATCGTATGATCAAACGACATCACATCGAGACCAACTCGTTACGCTCGCGGTCCAGACCTCCCGCTGCCGCCGCTAACTCCATGACACACCACTGAGTGAAACCGTCAGATACACGGATTCTTGATTGATCCGTGTAATCTGTGTTAGGGTCAGCGCCACCGCAGAATGAAACGAATCCTGCTCGTCGCTGCTGTCGTTGCACTCTACGTTTTGCATCAGGACATTTGGTTCTGGCGCTCCTCGTATCTCGTTTTCGGTTTCATCCCCATTGGTCTCTTCTATCACGGACTGTTTTCCGTGGCCGCAGCGTTGCTGATGTGGCTGCTCGTGACCTTTGCATGGCCATCGCACCTTGAACATGAGGTCGAAGAAGCAGAGCATGAGGAGGGCCGCGCCGCTTGATCCCCGCAATCGTAGTTTTCCTGTATCTCGCTGCCGTCCTGTACATCGGCATCTTCGCTTTCCGGCGCGCAAGGGGGAAAGAAGAAGCTGAAGATTACTTTCTCGCCAGTCGTTCGCTCGGTCCCTTCGTATTTCTGTTTTCACTGTTCGGCACAAACATGACGGCCTTCGCGATCCTCGGATCGTCGGGCCACGCTTTCAACAACGGCATCGTCACGTTTGGCTTGATGGCGTCGTCGTCCGGACTCGTGATTCCGTTGACGATCTTTCTGATCGGCACGCGTGTTTGGGCGCTCGGTAAGAAGTACGGCTTTATGACGCCGGTGCAGATGTTTCGCGATCGCTGGGAGTGCACTCACATCGGAACGGCGATCTTCGTGGTGCAGGCGGCAATGCTCGTGCCGTATATCATCATCGGCATCATGGGCGGCGGCACGACGCTTTACACGATCAGCGGCGGCACCGTGCCGTTCTGGTTTGGCGGCGCGATCGTCGCGATGGTAGTGATGAGTTACGTGTTCTTCGGCGGCATGCGCGGCACTGCGTGGGTGAACACGTTTCAGACCGTGCTGTTTCTCTGCTTCGGCGCGATCGCGCTGATCGTGATCGGCGTCGGCATGGGTGGTTTTCGCACCGCCGCGCAGGCGATGCAGACGTCGCCGCTGGCGCCGCTGCTGACGCGCGAACGCATCTCGCCGTATTACTTTTTCAGCTACACGTTCATCCCGCTGTCGGCGATTGCGTTTCCCCACATCCTGATCTTCTGTCTCACCGCGCGCAAGATCACACAGTTCAAGAAGACAGTCATCTTCTACCCGATTTGCATTCTCGCGATCTGGTTGCCGTGCGTGTTTCTCGGCGTCATGGCGAACCGCGTGACGGACATTCCGCAGATTCGCGAGAAGCAGGAAGCGCGACGAGTGCTGGCGACGCAGGGACGCACGATGGAGCCCGAGCAGCGTGACGACTTGCGCGAGAAGTCCGCGGGCGACGACGTGATCATGCTGCTGCTGCAACGCTACGCGCCGCTCTGGCTCGCGGGTTTGCTCGGCGCGGGAATCATGGCGGCGGTGATGGCGAGCGACTCACAAATCCTGGCTCTATCGACTATGTTCACGGAGGACGTGTTCGCCTTCTACGGCGGCAAGACGCGATTCGGGGAATCCGTGCAAGTGCAGACCGGCCGCATCTTCATCATCCTGATAACAATCTTCGCCTACGCCGTCGCGTTGCAGGCGCCGGAGACGATCTTCGAGCTCGCGATTCAATATGCCTTTTCAGGTTTCGCTGCTTTGTCGCCGCTTTTGATCGCCGCGCTGTTCTGGAGAGGCAGCACGAAGTGGGGCGCGTTGGCGGTAACGCTTTGGACGGCAGCGTCCGTTATTGCCGTCGCGGTGTTTCAGTCGACTGTGCCGGCGCCCGCGCCTGGTCCAGCGACAGTTTTCTGGACGCTCGGTGGAACGGAAGTGTTGTCGCGAACGCCGGGTGGTACTGCTGTTTTCGGATTCATGCCGGTGGTGCCGATGGTGATCGTGTCGGCGTTGTTGATGTGGCTGGTTTCGCTGGCCACGAAGAAACCGGCGGCGTCGACGATTGCTAAATACTTTGGAGGAGGTCGCCAATCATGAAACGATTACTTCTCGTCATCATGGCTGTTGCTTGCATGTCCGTTGTCGTCGACGCGCAAACGGCGAAGCGGCGCGCAGTGAAGACTGGTCCTCCAAACGGTATCTACACGCCGGCGATCGTCGTCGGCGATCTTGTTTTCACGTCCGGACAGATCGGGCTCGACTCGAAAACGGGACAACTTGTCGAAGGGTTTGAAGCGCAGTTCGAGCAGGTTTTTCGCAACCTCGCGGCGGTGTTGGAAGCATCCGGAAGCAGCGTCGATAACATGGTGAAAGCGACGGTGTTCCTCGCCGACATGAACGATTACAACAAAATGAATGAGCTCTATCGCGCGAAGTTCAAAAGCGATCCGCCGGCGCGCACGACCGTGCAGGTCGCTGCCTTGCCACGCGGGGCCCGCATCGAGATCGAAGCTGTTGCGGTGGTGAAGTAAGAAACACGGATTCTCAAGCCGTGTTACCCGAAGCAGTAGAGCCGACCGTCCTGGGATCCAATAACAATCCGTCCATTCGCAATCGCCGGTGAAGCTGAGAGTGGCGCGCCGGCGTTGAACTCCCACAGCTTGGCGCCGCTCGTCAACGCCAAAACGTAGAACCGACCGTCATTCGAACCGACGTAGACGCGTCCGCTGGCGATTGCCGGCGACGATTCAACGCGCGCGCGAGTCGTAAACGTCCACGCCACTTTGCCATTCAAATTCAATCCATGGACCAGCTTGTCGCGACCGCCGATCACGACGCGTGAAGCAGTAACTGCTGCCGACGAATAGAACGGAAACTTGCGTTGCGGATGTTCGTAACGCCACGCTACCGACTTTTGTGCGAGGCTGACGCCCAGCACTTCGTTATCGAACGTTCCGTAATAGGCCATCCCCGCGCGAAGCGCCGGTGAGGCGCCGGTGTACGCTCCCGAAGAGACCTCGAACATTTCTTTACCGTCGGAAATGCGAATCGCGCGAAACATTTCGTCGCAGCCGGCGATGAACGCCATACCGCTCGCGATTCCGGGCGTTGAATGGACTGGACCATTCGTCTTGAACTTCCAGATCACCGATCCATCGCGAGTCGAGACGCAGTAGAGATGCTCGTCATACGAACCGATCAAGATCCGATCACCATAAACTACGGGCGACGATTTGATCTCGCTACCCAGTCTGACGCTCCAAAAGCGCTTGCCGTCGCGTGCGTTCACTGCATGAAGCATCCCGCCGAGATCGCCGATGAACACCGCGCCGTCGCTGTACGCCGGTGACGATTCGCCGATCGGATTTCCTGTCGAGTACTTCCAGTACACCGAACCGTTGTCGAGACTCAGCGCCACGAGCTCGCCTTTTTGCGAGCCGATGAAGACCGTACTGCCAACGATTGCGGCCGATGATTCGATCGATTCGCCGGCTTCGTACGTCCACAGTTGTTTCAGTGTCGCCGGGACTTGTGATTGGGAGACGCCGGTCAACTGATGGTTACCGCGGAACTGCGCCCAGTTGTCGGCGGGTGTCTCCTGCGCGCGCGCGATAGAAAAGACGGACAAGATCAAAAACACCAATCCGAAAAATCTGTGTTTCTGTTTCAGTAAGCCCACTCGTAAACCTCCATCGCGCCTTTCTGATCGAACGGACGCGGATTGAACGTTCCGGTCCATTGTTCGGCAGCTTCCGCCGCGAGCGCGGGCAGTTCATTCTTTGCAACGCCTGACGCGCTCAAACTAACTCGCAAGCCACCGGCTTCCGCAAGCTGTTCGAGTCGCCGTGCGAGTGCTTCAGTCCCCGTAAACAACGACTCATAACGTTGGGCCACGGCGCGTTCATTCCAGCGCACGACTGACGGCAGCAGCATCGCGATGGCCGCCCCGTGCGCAGTTCCGTAGTGCGCCGTCAGCGGGTTCGCACAGGCGTGGGTTGCGCCGAGCATAGAATTCTCGATTGCCATTCCCGCATAGAATGCGCCCAACTGCATCGCGCCGCGCGCTTCCAGATCGTGTGGTTGACCTAGCACGCGTTCGTAGTTTGGCTCGAGCAGTCGCCACGCCTCGCGCGAAAAAATCTCCGAGACGGGATTGCGCTTAGTCGTGACGTACGTCTCGACCGCATGCGCGATCGCGTCGAAACCTGAGATAGCGGTGATGCTGCGCGGTTGCGAAACCGTCAGCGCCGGATCGAGTATCGCCACGCGAAACGCTGCCTGCGGATCGCCGCACGCCATTTTGACGTGACTGTCTGTCGTCGAAATCAGCGCGTAACTTTGCGCTTCGCTTCCGGTGCCCGCGGTGGTTGGAATCGCGATCATCGGCAGCATCGGTTTTGTTGCTTTGCCGTAACCGCGATAGTCAGGCATGCGGCCGCCGTTGGTGAGAATGAAATTGATGCCCTTCGCGCAGTCCATCGAACTGCCGCCGCCGAGGCCAATTATCGAATCAATCTTTTCCTGCGCCGCGAACTCGGTGCCCGTATCGACCATGCTCGTGTCGGGGTTGACTTCGAAGTCGTGAAAGCGCACGACTTCAACTCCCACGGCGCGAAGTGGCTCGACGGCTTCATCGACATGGCCGGACGCGACCATGCCATGATCGGCCACAAGCAACGTGCGCCGGAACCCCAGCTCCCGGGCCACGTCGCCCAGGCGGCCGATCGTTCCGGCGCCGAAAATCATTCGAGTACGAGGTTGAAAGTCGAACGGCTTCAGATCTAACACGGATTTTTAGTTCTTATTGTTCTTAGCCGCTCCGTTAAGGGATGTGCTCGCCGGTTTCGCCGGTATACCGTCCTGGAGCGCATAGAGCTCGTTGCGATTCGAGATGTACAGCACTCCATTCGCCGGCACCGGCGTCGAATAGACCGAGCTACCCATGTTCATCTCGCCCAGGACCTTCTTCACTTTCCCTTCCTGCATGATCACCACGTCGCCATCCTCGTCGCCGAGATAGATCTTGCCGTCGATCAGCATGGGCGATCCCCAAACTGCGGCGAAGAGATCGTGCGTCCAGTAGACCTGGCCCGTCTTCGCATCGAGCGCGTGCAGGAAGCCGCTGAAGTCCGCTTGGTAGAGGATTCCGTCTTTGATTGCCGGCGTCGAGATCGAGCGCCGAATCTTGTCGTAATGCCAGACCACGCCGGTCTTCGTTATATCGCCGCGCTTAGTAGCGTCGATGCAGTACATGTGACCGACCCCTTCGCCGTGTTCCGGATCCTGACCGTTCGAGATGTAGACGTGGTCCTGGTAAACGACCGGTGTGCTGATCAGCTCGTTGCGGGTCTTGGGCCAAACTGACTCTTTCGGGTTGGTATCAAACTCCCAGAGCTTCTTTCCGGTTGCTGCTTCGTAACCGCGAATCCAGCCGTCGCCCTGACCATGAACCACTTGAACAACGCCTCCGATCGTTCCGACCGTGGGCGACGACCACTGCCCGTGCAGGATGCGGTCCTCAACCGAGTTGTCTTCCCAAACCAGTTTGCCGGTCTTCTTGTTGACGGCGATGATTGACGGGGCCTTCGGCGAGGGAATGTTCACGTGACTCTCGTCCTGGCCGTTCGAAGTGCTGACGAAGATCAGATCGCCCCACGACACGGGCGACGAGTTTGCGAGGTTGTGCGGCAACGAACCGACTTCCTCGATCATGTCAAACTTCCAAACGACGTCGGCGTCGCCTTCGCCCTTCAACTTTTCATCCGTGAACGGTCCATCGTTCTCCTTGTCGCGAAAACCCTGCGTGTCGAGACACGTGAGCTCGGCGCGATTCGAGACGTAGTAGACGCGATCGCCTTCGACCATGGGCGACGAAGCGACACCCTGATACGGCCAGTCGTTGACGCGTCCGGCGACGAGTTTGTCATGGACCATCTGCCACATGAACGCGCCGTCAGATTCCCGAAACGCCATCAAAACGCCCTTGTCGCCGGTGACTTTCGGGTCGCGTAAGCCTTCGTTGTTGGTGCCGACGAAGATCATGCCGCCCGATACCACGGCGTTACCGTAGGTTTGCGATCCCAGGGTCGCGACCCACTTGACGTTCTTCTTCGTCTTGACGTCCCAGGTGGTCGGCAGCCCTTTCATGTTCGAGACCATGTTGCGATCCGGAGTGCCACCCCACATGGGCCAATCGTTCGTCCCCGGATCCGATGCTGAAGTTGCGGGCGCCAGAAAGTAAATGCCGGCACAAAGAATGATGGCGCTGAGTAGGAACAGATTTTTAACTCTCATTTGTTCGCATACACCTTTACGTTGTCGAAATAAAGTTCAGCCAGACCGTTTCCGAAGATTCCGGGAGCACCCTGGCGATTTGGGATCGGGTCGATGCGTTCGATCATCCACGCGTCCGGTTCGTTTTCACCAACCGCCCACACTTTGCCACGCGCACGCGTTTTACCGTCAGGCAAATTTTCCACCTGAAGCTTCATGCGATACCACGTATCGGGCTTCCAGGCGAACGGCTTGGTTTGCGTGCGTTTGATCTCCGGCTGCCAGGGCTCGAGATGGAGCATCTGGCTGTTGCCGTAGAGTGTTAAGACATAACGTTGAGCGATGACGCCGGCGTCGCCTTGCTGGCGTCGCTTCGTCGTCGCCATGATGTCGGATTCGACCGTGTAGTTTGACCAGTCGGATGGTCCAATGTAAGCGCGTGAACGACTGAGCAGGGAAGAACCCTCCGTCAACTTCGCCAGCACCTTGTTGCCGTTCAGATCGCGCACGGCGAATTTCATCGTCATGCTGACCCACGATGCAGGCGCGGCGTTAACGGCGATCGAATCGAACGTCTCGTTCCACGGCAACGGTGGAAACACGCGCACATTCGCGGTTCCAGTAACTCCGTCGACAGTCGCTTTTACCCAACCCGCCTGATTGATCGCATCGCCGGCAACCGTCAACTGGCCGTTCGTTACAGTACCTTTTAGTTGGTCCAACGACCACGTCGCCGCCGGTTCTTCGCGGATGAAGTTTCCCTGCACATCGAAAAGCCGCGCGCGGAAGTTGACCTTGTCGCCCGGTTTGAGAATCAATTCGGTCGGGACGACCTGCACATGCGTTACCGGACCAGAACTGACGTTGCTGCCCACTGCCGACTGCGATGAACCCGGCGCATGTCCTGAATTGCTGGTGTGCGCTTTCTTGCCGATCGCGTAGAGCCCGGAGTCGCTGACGACGTAAACGCGTCCGTTCGATATCGCGACCGAACCGATGATTGCTTCCGGATGCACTTCAGTGCCGAGTTGATCCTGATCGAGAATCTCGCAGCCGGTGGCCGATGGTTTCAGAATGAAAAACTTTCCGTTCTCAGTGCCGACGTACAACTTGCCGTCTGCAAACACCGGCGACGCCTTCTGAATCGTTCCCAGGTTTTGCAGCCAGAGCTGTTTTCCGGTGTTGACGTCAAACGCCGCGAGGTTGGCCCCGTTGTCGACCTGATAAAGACGATCGCCGTCGAGCACCGGCGACGAGAAGCCGCCCTGCCAGCCTTTGATGGTCCACTTGATCTGCTCCGGTTTGATGTCGCCTTTCGCGGTTGCATCGACGGCGACCATGCGGCCCATCTCGCTGGAATCGAGGTTCTCCTCGCTGTGCGTGAGAATGGCGGTAGTGCCGCGGACTACGACGCCGGTGTTGAGTCCGCGTTTGCTGATCTCATAGCGCCAGACCGGCTCGCCGGTTTGCGGCTTGATCGCGTGCACGAACCCGTCACTCGAGCCCTGGATGAGCAGTCGCGTGCCGTTGATGTTGGCGATGATTGGCGGCGCGTAGGTGGTGTCGTACGGCCGCTGGCCGGGAGAGCTGATCCACATCGTCTCGCCCGTTTTTTTATCGAAGGCCATGAAGCGGTGACCGCCGCGTCCGTTCGTTCCCCACATGAACGTGACGCCGCTGATGATCACGAGGTCGCCGTCGATGATGGGCGACACGGTGCGTCCGCCGTGTGTAGTCAATAATCCAAAATCTTCACTGAGCGATCTTTCCCAAAGCACCTTGCCGTCACGACTGAGCGCGATGAAATGGCCGCCTACGCCGAGCGCGTAGACGTTTCCAGTCGCCGGATCGCCGACCGGAGATGCCCAACCGACCCGATGCGGAGGCACATCGCTCAGGTAAATGTTGAAGCGATGTTCCCACATGACTTTGCCGGTATCGGCGTTGAAACACATCACGCGCTCCTGCTCCGTCTCGCCCTGGCCCGCGGTGTTTTGCAAGTAGACGCGATCGCCCATAACGATCGGCGCTGAACGCCCGCCGAACGGAGCTTTCCAGGCGAGATTGTCGCCGGTTGGCGACCATTTCACCGGGAGGTTCTTTTCGTTGGAGATGCCGTCGCGCGCTGGCCCACGCCATTCGGCCCAATCGCCCGCCGCAACGAGCGTGAATGCCAGACAGATGTTCAAAATAATGAAGATTAGCTTAGTCATTTTGAAGGCTCGTTTAGATTTAGATAACGATGTTCCGCTTTGCAACCCTGACGATGTATATTACGTAAGCTCACGTTGCTGCGGTTACATATTTTCTGTGGATTCTAACAGGTTCCGACTGATCCGTTAATCCGCTATTGCAGGCGGATTAGAAGCAATCCAACAAGTCGAGGAAAAGACGATGCTCGGGCTACAAAAGTTCTTCCTCTTTTCGCTGCTTGCTCTGCTGCTCACGCAAAATACGAAGCAGGAACTAAACGATCAACTCTTTGAGGCCGTGCGCAAGGGCGACGCGGCGGCGGTCACAGCGTTGTTGGACAAAGGCGCCGACGTCAACGCGAAGTTTCGTTACGGCCAGACCGCCTTGTTCAAAGCCTGTGAGCGAGGACATGCGAACGTTGTCAAAGTGCTGCTCGATCGCGGCGCTGATACGACTGTCAAAGACACGTTCTACAACTCGACCGCGAGGTTTTGGGCCATTAGTAACAATCACTCTGACGTCGTGCGGCTCCTGTTTGAAAAGGATCCGAGTGGGGTCGATGAAGTGCTGATGTTTGCAGTCACCAACGGTAACGAGGCCCTGGTGAAAGCGGCGCTCGACAAAGGCGGCGCAAAACCGCAAACCTTGACCGCAGCATTAGTGTCGTTGGGTAGCGATGCAAAGAACGCAAGCCTCGTGGCGATGTTGAAAAAAGCGGGGGCGTTGCCTCCTCCGGAGATCGACGTGGCGACGTTGCAGTCGTACGCCGGCAAGTACAAGGCCGATCCCGGTCCTGGTCCGGAATTCTCAGTCGAGGTCAAAGACGGTAATTTATTCGTCAACGCCGGCCAGACTATCCGGATGATCGCGATCGATAAAACAACCTTCCGGCCGCTCGAGTTTGAAGGCATCACGATCACGTTCAATGTCGAAGGCGGCAATGTCACCGGTCTGGTTTTCAAGCAGGGGCCGAGCCCGGTTCAAATGAAACGCGTCGTCGAAGCGAAGCCGTAACACGGATATTCCGAGGAAAAACTGATGAAACGATTGACAATATCCATCGCCCTTTTAGCTTTCACGTGCAGCACCGCGCTGGCCCAGAACTGGCCGCAATTTCGTGGTCCAAGCGCGACCGGAGTCGCCGAAGGTTCGCCGCAACCGGTGAAGTGGGACGCTTCAACCCAACAGAATGTCCGGTGGAAGACTGCGATTCCCGGCTTGTCGCATTCCAGTCCCGTAGTGTGGGGGAACAAGGTGTTCGTGATGACGGCCGTCAGCAGCGGGGTCGACGAGAAAAGATATGGTCTGTATGGCGACACCGCGCCGGTCAAAGAGGATCCGAAACACACGTACAAGGTTTACGCGCTGGACAAGCAGAAGGGCACGATCCTGTGGGAGCGCGTTGCGTGGGAAGGAATTCCCAAGGTCAAACGACATCCGAAGTCGACACACGCGGCTTCGACGCCCGTCACTGACGGCAAATACCTGATCGCGCTGTTTGGTTCCGAAGGCCTTTATGCCTACGACCTGAACGGCAAGCTGCTTTGGAAACAGGATATCGGCGTACTCGATGCTGGTTGGTTCTACGACGTCGATTATCAGTGGGAGTACGGCAGCTCGCCGATCATTTACAAGAACATGGTGATCGTCCAGGCCGACATTCAGAAAGACTCCTTCATCGCGGCTTACGACATCAAGAACGGCAAACTCATTTGGAAGACGCCGCGCACGGGAGAACTTCCGGGCTGGGGCTCGCCGACAGTTTACGAAGGCAAGACGCGCGCGGAGATCATCACCGCGGGAGCAAAGGCGGTCCGCGGCTACGATCCGATGACGGGC
>DATANW010000346.1:0-20838 GCA_036266055.1 Pyrinomonadaceae bacterium
GTCATCTTTCCGGGCGGCTTCGGCACGCTCGACGAACTGTTCGAAGCGCTTACACTCATCCAGACCAGGAAGATCCGCAACTTCCCCGTAGTCCTGTTCGATTCGCGTTATTGGGCTGGTTTACTGAACTGGATTCACGACGTGTTGCTGCCGGAAGGAAAAATCAGCGAGCTCGACTTCAACATGTTCCACGTCACAGACTCGCCGTCGGAAGTCGTCGAGATCGTCAGGCGCAGCCAGAGCACACTCATCGAACTCGTTTCCGACGATATCGGAATTCCCGGTTAACTTGACGACGGCTTGACGCTCGCCTGGAGCCATTCGAGGTAGGGCGTGGAACCGGCGACGATCGGCACCGCAACGATCTCCGGCGTCTCGTAACTGTGCAACGAGCGCACTTCCCTCTCCAACTCTTCAAACTTCGACGCGACAGTTTTGGCCAGCAACAGAGTCTCAGCCTGACGCTCGATCTTTCCCTGCCAGCGATAGACCGATTCCATTTCGGGAAGTATTTGAACGCAGGCGGCGAGATGGGCGCCGATCAGCAGGTCAGCGAGGCGGGCGGCTTCTTCGCCGTTCGCGGCCGTCATGAAAACTACGATGGCCTCGTCAGCAGCAGAAGACACGGGGTTACTCCTCTTCGTATTCTTCTTCGTCTTCCAGTGTACCGCCGGTAAGCGGCGTCGCATCGCCTTCGAAGAACGCATTGTACATCTCGCGAGCGCGATCGTAGTCGCGTTCGTCGACGAAAATCGACGCGCCTTCAAACGTCGACGACAACAACGGCGACAGCATATCGGCGCCGCCTGATTTAATGACGGAACGGATTCCGTTCTTGCTGAGAATGTCGTTCACCATCTCGGCTTCCGCAGGTGAACCGAGTTTCTGAAGTTCGACAAAGCGCGCCTCGCTGAGGTCATGCAGCGTGTTCTCTGGCGTAAGCCGTTCGACCAATGGTGTGTTGTCGTCAGGACAGTGAGTAATTCCCGCTTCGTACTCGGCTTCACAAACAGTGCAGAACATAGCGAACTCCCTCAGTTGATTTTTGCTTCAAAAGGTATCTCTTCAAAATGCGTCATGCGCTTGAATCCGCGGAATCGATCGTTAATCTCGGCGTGAGTCAAACGGCGCACACGTTCAGTGCCAAACTCTTCAACGTTGAACGACGCCATCACGGAACCGAAGATCATCGCGCGGCGCATCGCGTCTTCGTTTAGTTGCTCCTGGCTCGCCAGATAACCCATGAACCCGCCGGCGAACGTATCGCCTGCGCCGGTCGGGTCGAATACGGACTCGAGCGGATACGCGGGAATCGCGAAATAACTGTCCTTCGTAAACAACGCCGCACCGTACTCGCCACGCTTGATGATCAGCGCCTTAGGTCCCCAACTCAGAATCTCGCGCGCGGCTTTAATCAAATTCGGAATGCCCGTTAACTGTCGCGCCTCGGCGTCGTTGATGATCACTACGTCGACGACCTTGATCGTGCGGACCAGCGAATCACGCGTGTGCTCGATCCAGAGGTTCATCGTGTCGAGCGCCACGAGTTCGGCATCGGGCATCTGTTCGCGCACCCCACGCTGAAGATCGGGTTGAATGTTGCCGAGAAACAGCAACCGCGAACGTTTCGATTCTTCCGACACCTTGGGTTGGAAGTCAGCGAAGACGTTCAAGTCAGTGAAGAGTGTGTGCGCGACGTTGAGATCGTAATCGTAACGACCGCCCCAGCGAAACGTTTTGCCGTCTTCGATGCGCTCCAGATCGCGCGTGCCGATACCGCGACTCTCAAAGACCTCCTGCTCGGTGAAATCACCACCGACCACGCCGACGATCCCCACGTCCGTAAAAAAATGGGCTGCGATCGAGAAGTGCGACGCAGATCCGCCGAGCATCTTCTCGTTTTTGCCAAAAGGAGTTTCTACCGTGTCATAAGCGACAGAGCCGACCACTAAAAGGGACATGTTTGAGTTACGGGCCTTTGGTTTTGGTCTACGGTCTTGCGTTCTTGAACTTTGTGCTTGGTACTTTGATCTTTGTTAGCTTGCTAACCGACCGAACTTTTTCAACTACGGAAGACTAGCGAACCAAGTACAAAGCACAAAACACTAAAAACATCTTGTCACTGCTTAGCGGCCGTTTCCAGGGCGCGCAACTCTTCCTGGGCCTGTTTCGTGAACGACCCGTTCGGATAGTCAGTGATCAACTTGTTGAGGTACATCTTACCCATGTCGAGAAACTGTTCAGACGTAAGCGTGCGTTTCTCGCCGCCTTCAAAACTGACGTACAGGTCCGGCTTCTGCTTACCCTTGTTCTGCGAAAGCCAAACGCTGCTCTGTCCCGCCATCAGCAGCACCTCTTCGATCTTCGAGAAGTTTGGGTTGCCGGCGATGATCTCCTCGCAACGCTTCAACGAAGCGACATAGGCTTTCTTCAACTTGAAATAGTTTCGGGCGACTTCAAGGTTGTGCAGCGAGTCGCGTTCGAGGTCAGGGTCGCGCATCGTCGCCGGATCGGGGCCAGGACGCGTACCCTGCGCGTAAGTCGAAGGCACTGCCACAAAAAGCAGCGCCAGCAGCAAGAGAATGTTGAGTTTCATAATTACCTCGTTCAGAAGCTGGGCGCGTCCTCGCGCCGCACTATTGTTGATACTTTTTGATGATCGCTTCCAGCTTCTTTGTTGTAGCTTCCGGCCAAAGATTTGAGGCCGTAAAGATCGCGTGCTGCAAAGCCGAGCCGCATTTACAGGCGCGCTCGCCGGTCTGCAGTCGCTTCACAGTCTCGCGTAGAATGATCTGCGCGTTACGAACGTTCTTGTTCAAATACTCGACCACGGTTTCGATCGTCACCGCATTGTGGCCCGGATGCCAGCAATCGTAATCCGTCACCAGCGCCAGCGTCGCGTAACAGATCTCCGCTTCGCGCGCGAGCTTCGCTTCCTGAAGATTCGTCATGCCGATTATGTCCATGCCCCACGAGCGATAGACATTCGACTCGGCGACAGTTGAAAACGCCGGTCCCTCCATGCACAGGTAAGTCCCGCCGCGATGGACCTTCACCTCCGCGACACGACACGCAGCTTCAAGCACGTCGCCCAGCGCGCCACACACCGGATGCGCAAATGAGACGTGGGCCACAATGCCCTCGCCGAAGAACGTCGACTCCCTCACGCGCGCACGCGTGCGATCGAAGAACTGATCCGGAATCACCATGTCGAGCGGCGCATACTGCTCCTGCAACGATCCAACCGCCGACGCTGACAGGATCCGCTCGACGCCCAGCAGTTTCATCGCATAGATGTTCGCGCGAAACGGAACTTCGGTCGGCGTGAGACGGTGTCCACGACCATGCCGCGGCAGAAATGCGACGCGCTGTCCTTCAAGGGTGCCGACGATGAACGCGTCCGACGGGCTGCCAAAAGGCGTATCGACTTTGACTTCTTCGACGTCGGTCAGCTCAGGCATCTGATAAAGCCCGCTGCCGCCGATGATTCCCATCTGCACTCGCGGAAGGCTGCTCATGAACCAGTTTCCTCCTCGCGATACGGAACAGAGGTGAAGCCTTTTTCGTCCGCGACTAACCGGCACACCGGCTCGTCAGCCTCGTGATAGAACAAGCAAAGCCATTCTTCTCTCGCAGCCTGCGGTATCAATCGCTTCTTTGCCTCCAAAGTCTCAACCGGATAAAGATCGTAACCCATGATCCACGGAAAGCGGACGTGCGCGCGCATCGGTATTAGGTCGGCGAAGCCGAACATCGTCTGGCCACCACGGTCCAACTGCCAGCACTGCATGGAACGATTGTGCCCGGCGATGGTCTTCATCGTTAGACCGGGAACGACCTCGTAAGTTTCGTCCTTGCCTTCGAGCTGGCCCGATACAACGAGCGGGCGCCAGTTCTCCGGCAAGTAACTCGCGCGATCGCGCTCCGTCGGCTGTTCCGCGTGGTCCAACTCAGCCTGCGAGACGAAGTAACGAGCGTTGGGAAACGCGGAAACCGCTTTATTCGTTTCGTTCAGCGTCGTGTTGCCGCCGGCGTGATCGAAGTGCAGATGAGTATTTACGACGATCGTGATCTCCTCTGCTGAAACTCCGGTTTGCGCCTTTACCGTCTCGGCCAGTGGACGCACGCGATTGATCGCATACCTCGACGCGTGCTTCTCCGGCCATTTATCTCCGATTCCCGTTTCGATCAGGATCCTTTCCTTGCCCGTGTCGACAAAAACGCAATTCATGTTCATGCGAATGCGGTTTTCATCGTCGGGCGGACAAACCTGCGACCAAAGCTGACGAGGAACGACGCCGAACATCGCCCCTCCATCGAGACGAAATTCGGCGTCCTGTATCACCGCAACGGAGTAGTCGCCAATTCGCATTGTGCGTTCTGCACCGATCCACTTGACTCACGCACGGCTTCGCCGTGGATGTGAGGCGTGGGTCGACCCGCCGTCACTTTTGTCCCGGTTTAGCAGCGCTCTTGCTTGCCGGTTTAGCGGGAGTCTTAGTTCCCGGTTTCGCGGGCGACTGCTTGGGTTGTGGTTCCGGCTCACCCTCAGGCAGTTCAAACCCCGGCGGCAGTTGCTGCGACGGCTGCTGTTCGGGTGGCTTAACCGAATAATTGTCGGCAACCTTCACGTGTGAACGACTGACGATCTCCTCGAGCAGCTTCTCGCCCTTTTCTTTTTCGATCGCCTGCCGGGCCTTTTCCTTCGGCGACGCTGGCGGCCGTCCCATATTGCTCATGTCGCGCACGAGAATGTGACGCGCGTGGACCATCTCTTTCGGCTTACCGTCGACGGTCTCGGTCTTCCGCTCTTCCATCTTGATGATGTGAAAACCGAAGCTCGTCTCGACCACGTCGCTGATCTGGCCGGGTTTCAACGCGTACGCGGCTTTCTCGAAGTCAGGGTCCATCTGGCCCGGACCGAACCAACCTAAATCACCGCCCTTGTCTTTGGTTCCATCAGTGCCAAACTCTTGCGCAAGTTTCGCGAAGTCTTCACCGGCGCGAGCACGTTTGACGATCTCCTCCGCCTTGGCGCGGTTCGCCTGAGTGGTGTCAGCTTCCGGATGAGCTTCCATGTAACGTTTGATCTCGTCGTCATTCGCCTTGATCTTCGCCTGCAAGCTGTCATTCACATACTTCTGGACGAGGAAACGCGCATGCTGCAGCGTCAACTGCAATCGAACTTTCGGTTTTTTATCGATTCCCTGATCGACCGCGCGTTTCTCCGCAATGTAGATGCGGCCCACGCGCTGCTTGATCATCTTGAGCCGATCTTCAGGCAGGTCACCCATCGAAGGATCCTGACTCTTGGCGTCGGCGAGTAACTGATCGAACTTGTATTTGTTGACGGGTTGGTTGAAGTAGTCGTCGACTTCCTGGTCGGTGATATTCGTCGCGTTCTGACCCTGCTCTTCCGCATAGAACTGCGAGAGCATTTGGGCGCGTTGAAAATCGAGTTGGCGCTTCACTTCCGGCTCTTTGTCAACGCCGTGCGCCTGCGCATCCTCAGCCACTGACAGCAGTCGTTTCATGTCGAGCGCGAAGTCTTTGCGAGCCTGGTCGTCGGTCGCGAGACGCGCCCTGAGTTGCGGCGGAGTCTCTTCGGCGATCATGGTCATGTCGTCGGCGGTCAATTCCACCGGTCCCATTTTTCGCGCCTTCACCTGCCAGAAGATCAAACCAGCGGCAAAAACGATCGCGACAGCGGCTGCTATGAGCGCTTTCTTTGTTGAGTTCAAAATACTTTCCTTTCCTATTGATGCTGTACTAACTCGAGCAGCACTCCATTTGTAGACGACGGATGAATAAACGCTACGAGACAACCACCGGCGCCTACGCGCGGTGTTTCATCAATCAAGCGCGCTCCCCGGCTCTTCAACTCCGCGAGAGATCCGCGAATGTCCTTGACCTCGATCGCAATGTGATGCATGCCGGGACCCCGTTTCGCTAAAAACTTCCCTACTGAAGTGTCGGGACCCAGCGGTTCCAGCAACTCGACGTGAGTATCTCCGACGGCGAGCATGCAGACCTTCACGCCTTGTTCCGCCACTTCCTCGGTCGAGTGAAGCTCCAACCCCAGCGCATCGCGCCAAACTGTCAAACCCTCTTCGATGCTGTTAGTGGCGATACCGATGTGATCAACTTTTAGCAGCCTGAATAATCTCCTCCACCGCAGAATAAGGGTCTCGTCGCCGGGTTGCAACTTCGTCTGCGAGGCGATTAAGCATAGCAACCGAGGCGTCAGACTCCAAAACGCGGGCGAGCAGATTTTCCCGCAAAAGTTCTACGATGCGCCAACGCGCAATGGCGCGACGGCGCTCACTGCCGCGCGCGGGATCGGTTTGCGTCTGGCGGAAACGATCAATGGCGTCGGCAAGGACGTCGAGTCCCTGATTTTCGATTGCGACCGTTTTTACGATCGGCGGGTCCCAGTTGTCATCCCGCGAGGCAAGCGACAACAGCAGTTCCAGCTCTTTCTCCGTGGCGAAAACTCCGTCGCGATCGGCTTTATTAATGACGAAGATGTCGCCGATTTCCATGATTCCGGCTTTGATCGCCTGAATGTCGTCCCCCATTCCCGGCACGAGAACGACGACCGACACATCCGCGGCTTTCACGATCTCGACTTCGTCCTGTCCGACGCCAACCGTTTCAACAATGATTTTCGCGTAACCCGCAGCATCGAGAATCGCGACTGCGTCGACCGTGGCGCGCGCCAGTCCGCCGAGATTGCCGCGCGTGGCCATTGAGCGAATGAAGACGCCGGGATCGAGACCGAGCGTCTGCATCCGAATGCGGTCTCCGAGGATCGCGCCGCCGGAAAACGGACTCGACGGATCGACAGCAACTATCCCGACGCGTTCGCCGCGTTGGCGATACAGCAGCGCGAGCTTATCGACCAGCGACGACTTCCCCGCCCCGGGCGCGCCCGTGATTCCGATCACCAATCCACCGCGCGAGTGCTGGTAGATCTCCTTCATCAACGATGCCGCGCCCTCCGTGCCGTCTTCGATCCTCGAGATCGCACGCGCCACCGCCGCAGCGTCGCCGTTACTGACTCTTTCGCTTAGATTATTGGTGGAAGGAACCATGACCCTTCGCTTCGGCTTTGCGGCCTGATGTGTGGCATGGCTTTGCCTTGCCCAGCCGATCAGATCTGTTTTAAAACCTCGCGCGCGATGATCAGTCGCTGAATTTCAGATGTGCCTTCGCCAATCGTGCAGAGTTTGGAATCGCGCCAGTACTTCTCAGGCGGATAGTCTTTCGTGTAACCGTATCCGCCATGCACCTGAATCGCTTCTTCACAAACGTTGACGCTGATCTCTGACGCAAACAGTTTCGCCATCGACGACTCTTTCGTCGTCTTCTTACCCGCGTCCTTCATCCATGCCGCCCGATACATCAACAGCCTCGCCGCATCGATCTGCGTCGCCATGTTCGCCAACTTGAACTGTATTGCCTGAAACTCCGAGATCGGTTTGCCAAACTGCTGCCGCTCCTGCGAGTAACGCACCGCCGATTCAAACGCGCCCTGCGCGATGCCGACCGCCAGCGCCGCGATCGAGATACGGCCGCCGTCGAGTATCTCCATCGCGTTTACAAAACCCTGGCCTTCTTGCCCGAGCAGTTGGCCCTCGGGAACGAAACAATCTTCGAAGACGACGCTCGCCGTTTCGGAAGCGCGCAGTCCCAGTTTGTTCTCCTTCTTCGAAGGGGAAAAACCCTGCATCCCTTTCTCGAAGATGAAGGCAGAGATTCCCTTGCTGCGTTTGCTCTTGTCAGTGACAGCCATCGCCACGCATACGTCAGCGTGAATCGCGTGGGTGATGAAGTTCTTCGAACCGTTGACCATCCAACCACCATCCGACGGCACCGCGGTCGATTTGGTTCCGGACGCGTCCGAGCCGGCGCTTGGTTCGGTCAATCCCCACGCGCCGAGATACTGACCGCTCGCCAGCGGGACGAGGTACTTCTGCTTCTGCTCTTCAGTACCGTACTTGTAAATGTGATTCGAGCAGAGCGAATTGTGCGCCGCGACCGAGATGCCAACCGATCCGTCCACGCGCGAGAGTTCCTCGATGATCGTCGCGTATTCGACGTAGCCCATTCCGGCGCCGCCGTACTCTTCCGGAAAGATGACGCCCATCAATCCCAGCTCAGCGAGTTTGGGTTGTAACTCGACCGGGAAGTGTTGCTCTTCGTCCCACTCCATCACGTGCGGCGCGATCTCCGACTGCGCAAACTCGCGCACGCTCATCTTTACCTGTTGCTGCTCTTCGGTTAACTCAAATTGCATATCCGTTACACCCGTTTCTTGTTCTGCGGTGACTTCGACGGCTTAGTAAGGCGCTTCACCTCGACGGGGGACAAAAATCGCCAGTAACCCGGTTTTAAATCCTCGTCGATCAGAAAACCAATTCGCACCCGCCTCAACTTCAACACAGAATGACCAATCAATTCAAACATGCGTCGCACCTGTTGGTTGCGGCCCTGGTGCAGCAAGACTTCGTACCACGCGTTGGTCTTCGTCTCCTTGAGCTTGTTGATCTTCGCGGGGGCAGTGCGCGTTCCGTCTTCGAGCTTCACGCCGCGTCGCAGTCTCTCGATCGCACCGTCGGGCGGCACGCCTTTCACTTTGACTTCGTAAACTTTTTCGACGCGGTTTCGCGCGGACGTGACGAAGTTCGTGAAGTCGCCGTCGTTAGTCAGCAGCAGTAGACCTTCGGTGTTGAAGTCGAGACGACCGACTGGATAAACGCGCCCGAGCGAAGGCGGCAACAGCTCGGTCACGAGCGGGCGGCCCTCGGGATCGGACACGCTCGACAGGTAACCTTTCGGTTTGTTCAGCAGTACGTAAACTTTTTCGCGCGACTTGAGCTGAGGATTGATGAGCTTGCCGTTGACTTTGATGTGGTCTTTTTCAGGATCGGCTTTGGTGCCCAACTCCTTAACGACTTGGCCGTTGACCGTAACGCGACCGGCGGTGATGAGTTCTTCGGCGTGCCGGCGTGAGGCCACTCCCGCGGCCGCGATCAGTTTTTGCAGACGCTCTTCCATGTTCTTTATCCGTGTTCCTGTTGCTCGTCGACCATAAGCTATTTCGCGTTCACAAGAAACACGGAGAACACGGATTTTTTTAAGATCGGGCACTACTACGAGCCGCCGCTTAGATCGTGGAAGTCTTCAACGCTCGGCAACTCTGACAGATCTTTCAAACCAAACTGAAGCAGAAACTCCTTTGACGTTCCGTACATCATCGGACGTCCCACGGTCTCCTTGCGCCCCTTCGCCACGATCAGTTTCTTATCGAGCAAGGTCTTGATTGAGGACGGCGATTGCACCCCGCGAATCTCGAGGATCTCAGGAACGGTCACCGGCTGCCGGTACGCAATCACCGCCAAAGTTTCCAACGACGCGATCGAGAGCTTCGCACTCGGACGTGTTTTCAAAAAAGCACGCACATGCTCGTGATACTCGGGACGCGTTGCAAACTGCCAGCCGCCTGCAACCTCGCGCAGTTGCAAACCGCCACTGCGAGCATTGAACTCCTCGGCCAGCGCGGCGAGTGTTTGATTGATGACTTCACGATCTTCCTTCAGCACGTCGGCGATCGTCTTCGCGCTCAATGGGTCTTCGGAAACATAGATCAACGCCTCGATCACGGCGGCGCGTTCGGTTTGACTCTGCGGTGAAGCGAGTGGGCCATCGTCGGGAGTCTCGGCATCCATCGCCGCCGCCGACTCTTCTTCCGCGACCATTGCCGCAAGTTCACGGCTCGCTTCTTCGTTCAGCGCCGCTTCGTCTTCTACGTTTGGGATTACGTTCTCTTCTTCTGTCGCCATTTGTTTAAGTTGCCACGCGGGCAATGATATCGCCGAAAGTTTCACGCTGAAACAGCTTCACTTCGGTCGTGCGCACCAGTTCCAGCACCGACAGAAATGCGAGGACGAGTTCGCGCCGGGATCTCGCCCGTTCGAAAAAGACGCGCAAGTTGAGCTCGCCGCTCGACAACACCATGTTGCGCAACCGCTCCAGCATCTCGGCCATCGACACTTCTTCACGCTCGATCTCCATCAACACTTCTTCTTTGTGACGCGCGAGAATGTCCTGAAACACCTTGAGCAGATCGAACAATCCAACTGCGACTTCCGGATTGTTCTTGTCAGTTTCCAGTTCAGCGCGTTTGAAGACTGCCTGCTCGACGGTCGCGCGTGACCAGAGCATCTGCGCCGCCGCTTTGTATTTCTGGTACTCGAGTAATTGATTGACCAGGTCGCTGCGCGGATCCTCTTCTTCTTCCTGCACCGCGGCCGGATCGCGCGGGAGCAGCATCTTGGTCTTCAGCTCGATCAGCGTTGCCGCCATTACGAGGAAGTCGCCCGCGACGGCGATGTCCATTTCCTGCATGACGCGGAGATAGCGCAGGTATTCGTCAGTGATTCTTGCGACCGGAATGTCGTAGATGCTGACTTGCTCGTGCCGGATCAGGTGGAGCAGCAGATCGAGTGGGCCTTCAAACTCGCCGAGCAGGATCTTCAGATCGTCGGTGAGATCGTCGGAAACGATGTGCGGCGTCGCGCCCGCTACGTTGAGCGGCGCAGTCTGCCCGTCGACTGTTTCCACGATTGTCTCCGGTGTTTCTTCGTTCATTTACCCGAGATACCCATTCGTTGATACACCTGTGTGAGTGTTGCACTGGCGATCTTGCTGGCTTTTTCCCGGCCCTGATCAAGTAAATGATTAAGGGTTTCGTCGGTGATTTCACTTACTCGCTGTTGAAACGGCCGCAGAAACTCAATAATTACGTCGGCAAGCTCGCCTTTTAGCTGCGCGTATCCCTTGCCTGCGAAATGGTCCTCAACTTCAGCCTGCGATTTTCCGGTAGCCAGGTGATAAATCTCGAGCAGGTTATTGATCGCCGGCCGCGACTCGTCGAATCGAATCTCGGTCCCGGAATCAGTCACCGCTCGTTTGAACTTCTTAACTACGGTGTCCGCGTCATCCATCAGCAACACGCGGCTGTTTGGATCGTCGTCAGACTTCGACATCTTCTTCAGCGGGTCTGACAGCGACATGATTCGCGCGCCGACTTTCGGAATGTAAGGATTCGGCACTTTGAACGTTTCGCCGTAGTCGCGATTGAACCGAATCGCGATGTCTCGCGTCAGTTCCAGATGCTGCTTTTGATCGTTGCCTACCGGTACGAGGTCGGTTTGATAAAGCAGAATGTCAGACGCCATCAACACCGGATAATCGAGTAGACCGACGAGCACGTTCTCTTGTTGTTTCTTTGCCTTCTCTTTGTACTGCGTCATTCGTTCGAGTTCAGGCACGCGCGCCACGCAGTTCAAAACCCAGGTGAGCTCCGCGTGTTCCGGTACGTCCGACTGAACGAAGATCGTTGACACCTGCGGATCGATCCCCACCGCTAAATAGATTCGGGCGAGGTCGCGCGTTTTCTCGAGCAGGAGTTTCGGATCCTGCGGAATGGTAAGCGCGTGAAGATTGACGATGCAGAAAAAGCTCTCGTACTCGTGTTGCAGTGCGACCCAGTTTTTCAGCGCACCGAGGTAGTTACCAAGGTGCAGATTGCCGGTTGGTTGAGCACCGCTAAAGATTCGCTTGGTCATTTATTGCAACGGCCGCGGGGAACGGCGTGTTATTAAACCCCCAGCTGGAGTAAGTAAAAGACAAAGTCGATCACCGGACTGATGATCAAGCTGGTGAACCCGACGTAGACCAGAATCAAAAGGATGATGTAGCCGTACTGCTCCAGTATTTCCAGCATTGGTTGCATGCTGGCGGGCAGGAACGTCTCGAGCACTTTACTGCCGTCAAGTGGAGGAAACGGCAAGAGATTGAAGACCGCGAGCGAAACGTTCATCACCAGCAGGTACATCAGAAACAGCCAAATCGGTTCCCTGATCGACTCGGGCAAAATCAGCGGACCGCCCTTCATGATGATCACTTTCAGGATCACGAACGCGATCGTGGCGATAAACAGGTTCGCCAGGATCCCGGCGAGCGAAACCATCACGTTCGCCAAATCCTTGTTTCGCCAACGCAGCGGATTAACCGGTGTCGGCTTGCCCCAGCCAATAAGGGGGAAAACGCCTCCCGCACTGCCGAAAATGAAACCCGCGATCGGGATCAGCAGCGTGCCGATCGGATCGGTGTGTGCCACCGGGTTTAGCGTGACGCGACCGAGCAGCCGCGCCGTGTCGTCGCCAAACTTCCATGACATCCAGGCGTGTCCTGCTTCGTGTGCCGAGATCGCCAGCAGCAGAACCACCATGTAGATTACGAGCCGGGGAATGAGTTCTTCTGGATTCAAGGAATCACTCGTTCAAATAAGTTGCAGGGCGGCCTGGTTCACGGTCGGGTCAACTTAGCATTCCGCCCATTGCGTGTCAAAACGTTATATAAGTTTCAGTTAGGCCGGCAAAAGCGTACCTTTTATCTGCGTCGGCAGAGTGTAAACCGAATCGATCGACACGACTGCCATTTCACCCGCAGCGCTAAAAGCCAGTCCGATCAGATTAACTCCCGCCACAAACAACTCCGCATCCTCACCATCGGGCGAAACGCGCACGATCCCGCGCCGGCCTCGCAGTGAAGCAGCAACGTAAAGATTTCCCTCAGTGTCAAACGCCAGCCCCTGCGGCCGGCCCAGGCCTTTATAGAAGATGTCGACGTCGCCTTCGCGATCGATTCTCCAGACGCAGTCAAAGCTCGTCACCGTCGGGCCGGAAACGTAGAGCGAATCATCAGGCCCAAAGGCCAGGTGAAACGCGGAAACAGAAGGCTCGATCTGCGTCCACGCCCGCTCTTCGCCGATGCCGTTAACTTTGAAGATCGTGCCGGTGCGATCGCCGACGTGCATCAAGCCGTCGCTATCGAAAGCTACGCCGGTGGCGATGCCGAGGTTCCTCGCAAATGTAACTGCTTCTTTGAACGGCGTTACTTTGTAAACAACACCCTCGAGACGGCTGGTGACGAACATCGAGCCATCGGGACCGAAGGCGATTCCGGTCGGGTTTGGAATGTCGCCGGAGTACTCGGAAACGTCGCCGCTGATATCTACGCGAAACAGCGTCACCGGCAACTCTTCGCCACGCGATCCGGAACGCGTCACGAATAGCGCGCCGTCGTCCGGATCGAATGCGGGATTAGCGACTGGATGGAGATCGCTCGCGAGTTTCTTGCCGACACTTATCTGCGCCGGCGCACTCAGTTGATTGCCGTTCTGCAACCGCACTTCAACCTCGCCGCCTTTAGTTTCCGGAATGACGGCCAGCACGCGATTTGGGCCAAGCGCGACGATCGGCGCCGTCTGGTCGTCAACGAGAACGGCGCACAACGCCGCATCGCTCGTGTCAAACCCCGTGCACTCGATCATGATCTCGCCGCCCGCAATCGCGTAAGGCGGGTCTATCTTCCTGATTCTGCCTGCGTTACCCATAAAAACCGTTCATCATACGATGCACACGTGTGACTCAACAAGAACACTCACGTCGGACAATGCAATCCATCACGCATCTCCTCCGCCGCCTGATGTGCGGCCTGGCTCTGCCTTGCAGTCCGCTATGTTATAATTCGCCCCCGGTAGAAAGGAAAAAGCCATTACCAGCGTTCTGGGCAACACCCTCGGATTAAAACCAAATCAGTTGCGGCGCATCGAAAAGCTGTACACCCGGCGCATACCTCCCAATCAAATTGTGACACCTGAATTCGCGCGGCAGTTGAGCGAACTCTCGCACGAAACACGCCGGCAAATCGGCGCCCTCATCGATCGCAAAGGCCACGTTCAATACGTGATGGTCGGCGACAACAAAGGTATCGAGCTACCGGACTTCAAACGCGTGCGCGTCGCTTCGGGTCGCTTCCGCGGACTGCGCTGCGTGCACACGCACCTTCGCGGCGAGGCCCTGACACAGGACGACTTGACCGACCTCGCGCTGCTGCGGCTCGACTTGATGGCCGCAGTCGACGTGGACTCCGATTCAGGTTTGCCGGGCATGGTGCGCGCGGCGCACTTGCTGCCGTTGCACGCAGGTGAACTCGATAATGCGGCGACGCCCGAACTGTACGCGTTTCTCGAGCCGAAAATGGCGTCGCAACTCGATTCCGATTTCCTCGAGTTGATCGAGTCGCTCGAAGAGGAAATGGCGCGCAACCGCCGGGTCGCGCGACGTGCGGAGATGCGCGACCGAACGATTCTCGTCGGGGTCGCAACCGGATCACTCGCCGACGCTGAAGAGTCGATGGCCGAACTCGCAGAGCTCGCAAACTCCGCGGGCGTTGTCGTTCAGGACCAGATCATTCAACGCCGCTCCGCGATCGATCCGCGCACGGTGTTGGGCCGCGGCAAGTTGGACGAATTGATCATTCGCGCACTGCAACTCGGCGCCGACATGCTCGTGTTCGACAGCGAACTCTCGCCGGCACAAGTCCGCTCGCTGTCTGAAGCTACGGATCTCAAAATCATCGACCGATCGCAGTTGATTCTCGACATCTTCGCGCAACGCGCACAGTCGCGAGAAGGAAAGATTCAGGTCGAGCTGGCCCAACTCAAGTATCTGCTGCCGCGATTAATCGCCGGTCAGGATTCCGCGTTCTCGCGGTTGGCCGGCGGCATCGGCGGACGAGGCCCCGGCGAAACAAAACTCGAAACGGATCGTCGCCGCGTTCGCGACCGCATTAATCGGCTCGAACGTGAGATCGAGACGCAGCGACAGCGACGGCAGGAACGTCGCAAAGGACGTACGCGACAAGGTCTCCCGATCATCTCGATCGTCGGTTACACCAACGCCGGCAAGTCGACTTTGCTCAACGCGCTGACTCAAAGTGCAGTGCACGCCGAACAACGCATGTTCGCCACGCTCGATCCGACGTCGCGACGGCTTCGTCTACCGCGCGAGCAGGAAGTGATCATCAACGACACGGTCGGATTCATACGAGCACTGCCGCCGGACTTGCTTTCCGCATTTCGCGCCACGCTCGAAGAGATCGGCGACAGCAACCTGCTGATCCACGCGGTGGACATCTCGAATCCTCGCTGGGTGCAGCAGGTCCAGTCAGTAAAAAGAATCCTCTCGGAACTGAAGCTGTCAGAAATACCTTCGATTCTGGCGCTTAATAAAGCGGACCTGGTTGACGCCGACGTATTGGACGCGGCAGTGCGCCAGGCCCGTCAATTGGATAACGGTGAAACTGTGGTGATCTCGGCCATCAAACCAGCGACGCTCGGCGTTCTACTCGAAAAGGCTGGCGCGGTGTTGGCGCGAAATCTGAACGCTCAACCGGAAATTAATGGGGAGCACCGATCCGAGGCTTTGTCTCGCATCGCATAATGGGACTCCGTCCACGTTTCAAAACTCCTTTCAGTCAGGCGCGCGACAAGCTAATCGCCTACGCGATGCGCCCGCTGATGTTGGTGCAACCACGCGCTCGATTTCTCATTGCGTGCAGCGTGCTGGTCCTGGCGACAACGCTCCTGCTTCTCAATCCCCACTCGTCCATTCTCAACGAGAACTACAAAGAGGGCGACGTTCTCACGCGCACGATCATCGTTCCGGCCGACATTACCGCGATCGATCTCGCCGAAACCGAACGACGGAAAACCGCGGCGCGAGAAGGTACGCGTCCGGTCTTCAACTTTGATTCGAGTCGCACTGAAACGTCCGTGCAGAGCTTTAAAGCCGGCTGGGAAGAGCTGAAGCAAAAAGTAGCGCCGAACCAGGACATCAACGAAGCCGAGCTGGAGCGATTGTCGTCAATCATCCGCAGCGTCGGCGACGGCTATATCTACGACGACGCCGATGCCGAAAGACTACAGAACGAGATCGTCCTCATTGACGTGCGCAATACCTCGCCGCCGCTGATCCTGTCGGTGCCACGCACGAGGATGGTCGCGCTCTCGACCGCCCGCCGAAACCTGGAAACGCGCGTAACGAATCTCAGCGGCTGGAACGCGCAACAGAAGTCCGTACTCGCCGCGGCTCTATCGACGTTAATCAAACCGAACGTCGTATTGGACCCGGCCGTCACGACCCTCGCGCGCGAAACAGCCGCGAACCAGGTCCCATCGGTCGTCATCTCGTTGAAGCGCGGTCAGTTTCTCGCGCGTGAAGGCGACACGGTCACGCCCGAGATCCTCGCGCAAATCGCGGCCATCAAGAGCACCGGGCAAACCGGTCGCCCGTGGCAGAACTTCTTTGGCTTGCTACTCGTCGTCATCGCGGTCTACTGGGCGGCGTGGAAATTTGCGGAGCATCGCAGCGGCGGCAGTGTTCTCGCGATCAAGAAACACAAAGCTTTCGCTCTCGTGGGGTCGGCAATTCTGGTCCAAACCGCGTTGATGAAGATCGGCTTCATCTTTGGCGAGAGCGTTGCCGCGCGAATGCAGCCGCCGTTCAACGATCCCGTCATCTGGAACTTTGGAATCCCGTTCGCCGCCGCCGCGCTGCTGGTCGCCATGCTCGTAGATACGCAACTGGCTTTTCTCACCGGAATGATCACGGCGCTCTTCGCGGGCCTGCTCGCTCCTACAGGAATGGGGAAAGCACTGTTCGCGATGGTCTCGTGCTCAGCGGCGGTTTACGGCACCGGCCGTTATCGAGAGCGGCAGTCAGTGACGCTCGCGGGTTTGCTGGTGGGCGGCGTGAACATCGTGATGGCGCTGGCGCTGATCGCCTATTCACAACAACCGATGAGCTGGAAAACGGTGTTGATGGCGATCGGTTGCGGCATCGCCGGTGGACTGTTGACGGCGGTGTTTGCCGCAGGTGGTTTGCCGATTAACGAGTCGCTCTTCGGCATCCTCACCGACGTCAAACTGCTGGAGTTATCCAACGCCGACCTGCCAGTATTGGGCCAGCTCGCGCTGCGTGCGCCCGGAACCAACCAGCACTCCCACGCCGTGGGCCAACTCGCGGAGGACGCGTGTCGCGCCGTAGGAGCCAATCCCCTGCTCGCACGCATCGGCGCGCTGTATCACGACATCGGGAAACTCGCGGCGCCCGAGTATTTTGTCGAGAACCAGCAGGGCAACAATCCGCACGATCGTCTGCGGCCGTATCAGAGCGCGAAGATCATCACGAGTCATGTGACGTACGGTGCACGGCTCGCGAAAGAGATCGGGCTGCCGCAGAAGATCGCCGACTTCATTCCTCAGCACCACGGCACGCGAACGTTGCACTACTTCCTCCGTAAAGCGCAGGCGCAGGCCAAACCCAACGAAAAGATCGACGAAGCAGACTTTCGTTATCCTGGCCCAAAGCCGCAGTTCAAGGAAGCCGCGATCATGATGCTCGCCGACTCGTGTGAAGCTGCCGCGCGTTCGCTCGCCCGTCCCGATCCGGAAAACATTCGCGCGATCGTCGTCAAGATCGTCGACGCGATCATCAGCGATGGTCAGCTCGACGAATGCGACATCACGTTGCAGGAGTTGACGACGATCCGCGAAGCGATGATCAGCGCCCTGACCGCGATCTACCACGCGCGCATCGATTACCCGGGCTTCAACCCGCCGCCCACTGGTCCAATGCCGGCATTGCCTGCCGCCGATATCGACAGTGAAGAGCGCGGCGTCACCTACAGCAAGCCATCGGAAATACCCATCAGTCCCGGCGGCGAGATCGAAGACGAAGCGATCCCGCGCAAAGTCGGTAATCGGTAACCGCAGCGAGCTTTTAACCACAAAAGGCACAAAAAACACAAAAGGCACAAGACGAAGGAAGAAGAAGGAAGCAAGAAGAAAGGGGACGGGAAGTAGAACGAGAAAGAAAAAGAGGCTGCATCCCTTTCTCTTTCTCTTTTCCTCTTCGTCTTGTGCCTTTTGTGTTTTTTGTGCCTTTGTGGTTAAACCTGTTCCTGATTAAAACTTCGGTCGTAGTTTTGAGTAGGTGGTCGTGAGATCTTCGGGCAGGACGCGTGTCTCGCCGATCGTCGTCATGAAGTTTGTGTCGCCCGACCAGCGCGGCAGCACGTGAATGTGAATGTGATCCGCAACACCCGCGCCGGCGGCAGCGCCAAGGTTCATCCCGATATTAAATCCGGCCGGTGAATAGACTTCGCGCAAAGCCGTCTGCGCGCGTTTTGTGAGATCCATCATCTCGTCCGTGATCTCTTTCGGGGTCGAGTCAAACTCGGCGGTGTGCAGGTAAGGGACGACCATGAGGTGACCGCTGATGTAAGGATAGAGATTGAGAACTACGTACGCGTGCTGACCGCGATGAAGCACGAGGTTCTCTTCATCGTGCGCCTCGTCGCGCGCGATGCGACAGAAGACGCACTCATCCGCTTGTGAATCCACCCCAGACGCGATGTACCGGGCACGCCAGGGACTCCACAATCTGTCCAATCTAAAACACCTCGACGGTTTGCAGCTTAAAGGATGGGGGGCTGACGATTGTTTCCCCCGAAAGACGGCGACGAGCTGGGCCGTGACGCAGGGGATCCGGAAGTGTCGTCGTTGATGAGCTCTTTCAGCTCCTTGCCCGGTTTGAAATACGGCACTCGCTTGGCGGGGATACTGACTGGATCGCCGGTCTTCGGATTTCGGCCACGGCGCGCGCCGCGTTCGCGCACACGAAAACTGCCAAACCCGCGCAATTCGATCTTCTCACCCTGATTCAGAGTTTCAATGATGCTTTCAAAGACAATTTCGACTAAACGTTCGGCGTCTTTTTTAGTAAGTTCTGCCGCCCGCGCGACGTCTTCGACGAGTTCTGCTTTTGTCATGCATCACCTCGGTTTTAAACAAAGAAGTTTTAAGTAACGTCTTGATAATGGCGAGGTTAAGATAACCGTACACTACCAGAAACGTAGCGCGTCGGGCAAGACTTAGCCGCACAGAGTACCGGGTTGATTACAAATGGACCAGCGGGTTACTTACTCGTCACCGCTGTCGGGCTTGTTGCTCAGACCGAAATCCGCAAGTTCGCCCAGTGAGGCCATTCCGCCGCCTGCCTCTGAAGAATAGATCTTCGTGTCGATGATCGGTTCGTCCTTGCCCACCGCACGCGCGGAAAGGCCGATCTTCTTGGTATCGGGATCGATGCGCAGGATCTTGAAGTCCATTTCCTGTCCCAACTGCACCACGTCCTCGGGCTTGGCAATTCGTTCTTCGGAAAGCTCGGAGATGTGACAAAGACCTTCGAGATTGTCGTCGAGCTCGATAAAGGCGCCGAAGTTCGCAAACCGCGCCACTTTGCCATGCACCACGTCGCCGGGTTTGTGCTCGTTAGTGAACTTCTCCCAGGCGTTGGGTTCGAGGTCTTTGATCGACAACGACAGACGACGGTTCTCACTGTCGATGCTCGTGATAACCGCGTCGATCTCCTGACCCTTCTTCAACACTTCGCTCGGATGCTTGATGCGTCGCGACCACGAGATATCGGAAACGTGGACCAGTCCATCAACGCCGTCTTCAATCTCGATGAAGGCGCCGAAGTCCGTCAGGTTACGGACGCGTCCATGAACGCGAGTGCCGACGTGATAGCGCTCGTGCAACGTCTGCCACGGGTTCTCCTGCACCTGTTTCATGCCGAGACTGATGCGCCGGGCGCGCGGGTCAACGCTGAGCACTTCGACTTCCACGCTGTCGCCGGGATTGACGACCTTGCTCGGATGCTTGACGCGCTTGGACCAGCTCATTTCGGAAACGTGGACCAAACCCTCGACGCCGTTCTCGAGCTCGACGAAGGCGCCGTAATCGGCCACGCTCGCGACCTTTCCATTCACGCGGCTGCCGACCGGAAAACGCTCCTCGACACTCGACCACGGATCGGGCAGCAGTTGCTTGTAACCCAGCGAAACGCGCTCGCGGTCGCGATCGAATTTAAGGACCTTGACCTGAATGTTATCGCCAACTCTGAACAACTCGTTTGGGTTCTGGAGACGCCCCCATGACATGTCCGTCACGTGCAGCAAGCCGTCGACGCCGCCGAGATCCACAAACGCGCCGTAGTCGGTCAGGTTCTTAATCTGACCTTCGACCACGATGTCTTCTTCGATCTGCTGCAGCGTTTGATCTTTGCGCCCGGTGTTCTCCTGTTCGATCACCGCTTTGCGCGACAGGACCACATTGGAGCGCTTGCGGTTGAGCTTGATCACCTTGGCTTCGATCACCTGGTTACGCAGGCTGTCGAGATTGCGTACGGGGCGCACGTCGACTTGCGAGCCCGGCAGGAACGCGGCTATACCGTCGATATCAACGCGCAAGCCACCCTTGATCCGATCGATGACACGTCCTTTGACGTTTGAACCGTCGCGGTAAGCTTTTTCGAGATCGTCCCACGCTTTCATGCGCACTGCGTCGGCGCGCGAAAGGACGGGTAGACCATCGGCGGTCTCCATGCTCTTCACCAGCACTTCGACTTCATCGCCGGCTTTGACGGTTAATTGGCCGTTCTCGGTAAACTCGGCCGGATTAACGATGCCTTCCGATTTGTAACCGAAATCGATCACGACGCCTCGTTCACTCAAACCGACGACGGTGCCGCGAACGACTTCGCCTTCTTCGAGAGTTGCTTGCTCTTGTTCGAATTGATCGAGAAGTTGCCCGAAATCAACATCGCCGGCAGCGCGCGATTCATCCGATTCATCAACGTCGGGGGTGTGGGTTGCAGGTGCGGGTTGAGAAGCCATAACGGTATTTTGCGGCGCAGTCTGCGACTCGCCGGAGGTTGAATTGTTAGCCTCGCTGTTGTTCAGCTTGGGTTGTTCACTAGACATGCATACTCCTGTAGTCCCCGATAACTCTTCAGCGCGTGAAAGATCATATCGCGCTTTACTGAACCGTAACAATCAGCGCAGGTCTTCGCTGAATGC
>DATANW010000347.1:0-12403 GCA_036266055.1 Pyrinomonadaceae bacterium
CGACGACGTTCACGGCCGCCGTTAAAGACAGCACCGCTCCGATAATCAAGAGAACTACACGAGCTCTTCCCAAACGCGCTTCCTCCCCTTGCGCCTAGTACATCAACTTGAGCGCAAACTGGATCTGCCGTGACGAACCCGATTCACCCGTGGGGAAGCGCGTGCTCGTGATGCGGCCGAACGAGGGCGTGCCGACAGTATTGCCGGGCCGGCCGAAGTTCGCATGATTGAACAGGTCAAAAACCTCAGCGCGAAATTGAACGCGCACGCGTTCGCCGAGATTCGTGGTCTTCATTAGTGAGAAATCCACGTTGTTGAAGGTTGGACCGACGATTACGTTACGGCCCAGGTTTCCGAACCGCGGTACGGCCTCGAATGCTGAAGTGTCGAACCACTGGTCCACGTCGCCGAGGATCGTTACGGGCCCATCGACATCCGGCCGTACCGTGTTTGGGACACCGTTCACGGTGCTGTTGCTGGTCACCACGTTGAACGGGTTGCCGCTCTGCGATTGAACGATCACTCCGAGTTGCCAGCCGCGAACGAATTCATTTTTGGAAAACGGCAACTCACAGATCGAGCTGAAAACGAAACGGTGACGGGCGTCGAAGTCGGAAGGTCCACGTTCACCGGGTAAGTTGAAGCTGTCCTGCACGAGGGTTCCGCCCGTGCTGAACGAGGTGAAGTCGATCGATTTGGAGAAAGTGTAGGAAGCGTTGAACTGCCAACCTCTAGTCAGGCGGCGGGCGGCAGTTACCCAGAGAGCGTTGTAACTCGAATTGCCGGAGCTTCCTACTTCAGTGACGTTGCCGAGCGGCGTGTTGGGCAGTATGGGACTTGATCCTGAAAGTGCGAGGAAGGGACGCACTCCGTTGACCGGCTGGTTCAGGTTGCGGCGCGTGATCAGGTGCGTGCCCTTTGAACCCAGATAGCCAACCATCACAACCGTTTCAAAGAGCTCTCGTTGGACGTTGAAGTTCCACGACTGCATGTAAGCATTTTGGAAGTCGTGGTCTATCGACTGCGGCGCCAGCCCTGCTGGACCAGCGACGTCGATTGCTTCGTTGAGACGAATCGGTCCGCTGAACGTGAGTGGCACGGCGAGTGGAGGATTGCCGCTCAAACCAGTCACAATACTGGTCATCGGTTGGTCTACGTAGACACCGTAAGCACCGCGGACCACGGTGGTATCGCCGAGGACTGACCACGCAAAGCCGATGCGCGGCTGGATGTTCTTGTTGTTCTCGCGATAAACCTTGTTGAGGTCGTTTCCGACCCGCAGCAATGAGGCGCTGGCGGGATCGAAGACGATAAAGCGATCGTAGCGTTCGCTCGGCGTCATGTTCCGTTCATAACGCAGACCGAGCTCGAGCGTGAGCGTGGGGTGAAATCTGTAACTGTCCTGCGCGAAAAAACCGAGCGCCGGCTGCGCGATGCTGCTCGACTGATTGCCGAGTGTGATCGAGAACGAATTGGACGTTCCCGCCAGGAACGCGGCGACGCTCGGGAAATTGAATGAGCCGGTAGTCTGGCGGAAATTATTGTTGAGGAACTGGCGGAACTCGCCGCCCAGCCTCAGTGAATGCTTCCCCCGCAACCAGTTCACGGTATCGGCGGCGACGAAAGTTGTATCGCCGCGTCCGGAGGGGAAGTTTGCTGGTCCACCGAAGTTGAGACTGCCGCCCGCGATGTTGATCTGCGGAATCCCGATAGGCTCATTGATGCCGTTCCGAATGCCGAGCTCCGCCGGGTTGAGTTGTGCGAGCGGCGTGCTGCTCGACGAGAAGCGATTGAACCCCAGGCGCAGCTCGTTGACGAGCGTTTGGCTGAACGTGTGTGTTTCGTTGAGGGTGAATATCTGTCGCAGTGCGCGAGCCACGTGGCCGAAGCCGGGAATCGTGTTGCCAACCCGGTTGGGTTCGTTCATCTCCGAATCCTGCAGCGCGTAATAGCCATGCAAGCGGTCGTTTTCGCCGAGGTTGTAATTTATGTCTACGGTCCACTGATCGACGGTCACGGGGGCGCCGGCCGAGCTGACAAATCGTGGAGCACCCGAAGAATCGATCAGATTGGCGCCAGGAATTAACTCGATTAGTCGCGCAATGACGGGATCATTCGTCGCCGTTCGCTCTGCATCGGTCAGCACGAGACTGTTGAGATTGAGTCCCTGGCGTTGACGAAGACCTTCATAGGAGCCGAAGAAGAACAGTTTGTCTCGCACGATGGGCCCGCCGGCGTTACCACCGAATTGGTTTCGTTTGAACGGGGCAGGCTCTGCGGATGTCAGTTCGAAGAAATTGCGTGCGTCGAGAGCGTCGTTGCGAAAGAATTCAAAGACTTCGCCGTGAACGTCATTTGCGCCCGAGCGAGTGGCGATGTTGATTACGGCGCCCGAGCTTTCGCCGAATTCGGCGCTGAAGGCGGACGTATCAGCCTTGAACTCCTGGATGGTGCTGATTGACGGTTGAAAGCTGATCGAGCTGAAAGTGAGGTTGTTGAGCGTGATGCCGTTGATCATGTAATTGATCGTCTCTTCGCGATTGCCGGTGGTAACGATCGCGAGTGAACCAAGGCCACGCATCGGCGCCGCGGAAAAGGCGCCTTGAGGCGGAGTAACAGAACCGGGCATCAGTAGTCCGAGATCCAGGAAATATCTGCCGTTCAACGGGATCTCGCGCACCATACGGCGATCGATCACGTGGCCGGAAGAAAGCGCCGAGCGTTCGATCAATTCGTTTTCTGATGACACTGTAACTTGTTCTGACACGTCGCCGACTTCGAGTTGAAAGTCCTGAGTGATCCTGCGTCCAATCTCTATCCTGAGGTTCTCCACTACCTGTTTTTTAAAACCAGCGGCGCTGGCGCCGATGATGTAGTCACCGACAGGTAAGGCCGCGAACTGATATCTGCCGTCTTCGTCGCACTTCGCCTCACGTTCGATGCCGATTGCGGGGTCTGTAAGAGTAATCCTCGCCCCGGGGACCACCGCCCGCTGCTGATCGACTACTTGTCCTTCGAGGAAAGCCGTTGATTGTGCACAGGTTAAGACCGCGGTCGCGAAGAGCAAACCGACACTTAGGGCGATTCCGAAGACATGGATTCGGACCAGACCCGCGTTCATAGGGAAAGCCTCACGGCAGAACGAGCTTAGTTCATCGGATTATGGAGGGATCGAGGAGACGGTTACATCCGTGTTGTTACTTAGGCACACTACCACAAACTACGTAAAGCCTCAGGGGCTTCCCGTATTTCTACCAGGTTTCTTGCGCCTTTACTTCTGCCAGTCCGCCATTCGCTTTCTTTGCACCACGGCAAAGCGGACAAAGATCTTGTTGCTCGAATAATCGGGACTGAAGCTCACTACGTCGCTAGTGCCGCCGAAACGTTTGTCGCCGCCGGCCAGTGCCTGCAACTTACCACCTTCCAGCACCCGATAACCGTCGTAGTGCGTCCACATCTCCTTCTGACCCCAACCTCGCTGTGGTCCAAGATGCGTGTAGAGATCGGCGGGTATCGCAACCAACCGGAAAGCCTCCGGATCGAGCTTGAGTTTGTTGAGCACGTCAGCTCCGCGTTCCACTAACGCTGTTTCGATGTCTTTTCGCGAGAGACCCCAACGGCTGTTGAGTCGCAGCAGATCCACGAGTTTCGAGTCGACTTCTTCTTTCGCCTCCGGTTCCGGAAAATCTTCCAGTAGCACATCTTCGGCAACGAGACAGGCGTGGTACCGCGTGCCGCCCGAGTTAATGAACGGGTTCAGCAGATAGAAATCAATCGCCTCCCGTGCTTTGTCGGTCGTGACTGATGATGGATACGTCAGCCGCGACAGCTTGTCCTGGGACCACTGCTTCACTTCCTGTTTGCGGAACGACGGCTGCCAACCGTGCGGGACCAAATGAGCAAACTGACGACGCGGTTCAGTGCGAACCGGCGACAGACCCAGTTCGGCAGCGGCAGCGAGAGTCTCGTCAGTGAACTTGTAGATCAGATCGTCGCCGAGCTCAGCGGGCGTTGTGAGTTCAACTTGCGGTGCACCCGGCGCCGCCTTCTTCGAGGCACCTTGCTTCGCAACGTTCGCAATCAATTGCTCCAGTTTGGAAAGGTCGCCTCCATCGAGCGCGCTCAGCGCGGCACTCTGTAGTTGCGAGGCGTCCATGCGTTCATCTTTTTCGTCTTTGCCCGTCGGAGCGCCGGCCTTGATCGAGAGGCGTTTGAAGTCGGCGATTCGTCGCGCATAGAAAGCGCTCGAATCCGGATCGAGACGCTGTAGCGTGGTGAGAATTTTCATTGCCTCATCGCGACGCTCCTTCAACGTTTCTGCGTCCGCACCGACGAACACATTTAAACCTGTCGCGAACACATCGATCGTTACATCGGCAGCCTGGTCGTAAACGGCTTCGGCAAGTTTGGCCGGCTGCGCTCCCGCGGCGACATTGGCTTTCAGGCTGCGGAGCCGCTCAGTGAGTTCGCTGACGCGTTGCCACTCGCCTCGCTCGACACCGGCGCGCAATTGTTGTTCGACCCACGGCACCTGCGCCGAGTTTTCTTTGAACGTGTCAAAACTTCCGCGACTGAAGATCGTCGAGAGCAGTGCGCGCGCTCGTTGCACATAAAGATCTTTGAAGAGTGTGTCCAGCGCGGCGATTTCGACGAGTCGCGCGACGGTGGTCAGCGTGTTCTCTTTTGACTGTTGGGCTGCTTTACTCATGAAAAAATCTCCTTTCGAGACGAGGGCGACGCTCCGTCACGGCACGGCGACGAGTTGGTTCTGAGCGGCTTCATCTCTCTGCACTGCGATCGTATTTTTGCGTTTTAAGACCACGGCCGTGAGATCGTCAGCTTGCTCGGTCCCACGAGAAAAGACTTTGACTGCTTTATAAAGACGGGCGATGACTTCTTCCGCCGAACAGTCGCGCGCCTCGCGAATCGTTTCCTTCAACCGCTCGACGCCGAATTCTTCCTTCTCGGGGTTCTGCCATTCGTAGAAGCCATCGGTAGTGAGAACGATCATGTCGCCGGCGCTCAGCAAATTCATGCGCGAGTCTTCGTAAGTCATGCCCGGGATCATGCCGAGCGGAATACCCTGCGCTTCGAAGTCGTCCAGCTTGTTCGTCGCGCGGCGATACCAGAGGATCGGTCCATGTCCGGCTGAAAGCACTTTGACTTCCGCGCTCTGCGGATCGAGAAAGACGACGGCGAAAGTTACGAAGCGGTCGTCGGCGAGATCGTTCGCGAGCAGACCGTTCAACCGCTCGAGCAGGCGATCGTCACCGTTGTCCGTGAGAAAACTCGCGCGCGCGTATGCGCGGCATAATGCGCTGACCAATGCGGGACCGATTCCGTGTCCGGTTGCGTCGCCGACGCTCACGGCGAGATGGCCGTTCGGTAACTGTTGCCAGTCGAAATAGTCGCCGCCGGTTTGATTGGCCGGCTGGTTCCAACCGGCGATGTCGAAGTGGTCCAGCCGCGGAGGTTTGGTGGGCAGCAGGTCCTGTTGAATGGAACGCGCGATGTCGAGATCGTGATTGATCTGCGCCAGTTCGCCCTGCAGCTTAGCTTCGCGTACCGCAGCCTTCACGTAGCCGCGAATCTGGCGCGCAACCAAAGCCGCGATGATGCCGCCGGTTAGAATCAACCCGGAGTAAGCGACGTAAACGGCGAAGGGAAATGCCGCCGCAGCGGGTTCAGGGTTTCCGAATCTGATCTGTACAAATCCCGCAACGAATAAGTACCCCAACGCGGAGAGCACACCGGTGATCAGCGTCAGACTCGGCCGGAGTCGCAACGTCGAGAGCGAAATGAACAGAAAGTACAGTGCGACGGCCGGCGCGACGAGAACCTGATGTGGAGTCATCCACTGCGTCAACAGCAACACGAAGAGCGCAACGGTGGGAATCTGGCTTTCGATCAGGACGTTGAAGACCCAGAGCTCTGGCAGCACGTCCCTATCGTCGCGAATCGAGTTTCGAATCGCGTGCAGCATCACGCCTTCGTGAGCGATGACGAAACCAAGAACGACTGTTTGCGCCACCATCAAAAGGTAGTTCTGCGTCGCAATGCCACGCGCGATCACAAAGACCACAATCGCGACCAGCACGCACAGCAGCGCGATCACGCGGTAGGATTCGCTTTTCAGCGAAGCTCCCTCGAACGCTTTAGATTGAAGGGCGTGCGCGGACATTGATCCCTCAGGTCACTGCCAACCGCCGCCGAGTGCTCGGTAAACCTGGACGACGCTCAACAGTTCGTCACGCCGCGCAACTGCCAAACTTCGTTCGGCTTCGAAGAGTTCGCGATCTGCATCGAGCGCGTCGAGCAAAGTCGCGACGCCGCCCGTGTAGCGCAAGTAGGAAAGGCGAGAACGATCGCGCAGCGTGTCTACGAGCAACGCGCGTTGGCTGCGAATCTCCTGCGCTTTGCGATACGCGATCAGCGAATCCGAGACTTCGCGAAACGCGCCCTGGACAGTCTTTTGATAATCGATCAGCAGAAAATCGCGTTGCGCCTGAGTGAACCGGATGTTGTTCTTAATGCGCCCACCTGTAAAGATCGGTTGCGTGACCTGTCCGGCAAGCGACCAAACACTGCGGCTGCCGTTGAAGAGACTCGTCAGTTGACCGCTTTCATAACCAAGGAAAGAGGTGAGGGAGATGCGCGGGAAGTACTCCTTCTTTGCCACTTCAATTCGCAAGTTAGCAGCAATCAAACTGTTCTCCGCGGATCGAATATCAGGGCGACGCTCGATCAGATCGGACGGCAAGCCGGCCGGAACGGCGGGTGGAATCGTATTCTCCGTAAGACTCAGTCCGCGTGCGATAGCTTGCGGATTCCTGCCAGTGAGAAAACTCAGAAAGTTCTCCGTCTGCTCGATTCCTTGTTCGAGTGCGGGAATGACCTCGGTCGCGTCGTAAACCAGTTCTTCCGCTTGCCGCACCTCGAGCATCGTCGAGACGCCGCGTTGTTGACGCAACGAGATCAGCCGTAGCGATTCCTGGCGCGAGGCGAGCGTGCGCTTCGAGATGTCGAGCTCGTAGTCAAGCTCTCGCATAGTGAAATACGCCGTGGCAACGTCGCCGACGATCGTCGTGATGACCGCTCGACGTGCTTCTTCAGTCGCGAGCAGGTCGGCCCGGGCCGCGGCGGTTTGTTTGCGAAGTCGTCCCCAGATATCGAGCTCGAAGTCCAGCAGGTTCAACAGCACGCTGCCGAATGATCGATCTCGTTTGATCGGTTCCGGTACATCGACGGCGGAACTGCGCGATTGGCGCTGGTTGACGACGTCGCCGCTGGCGATGACCTGCGGATACTGCTGCGAACGCGTGATGCCGAGGTTCGCGCGCGCCGCGTCGATGTTCGCAACTGCCTGGCGCACGTCGTAGTTGTTCGTCAATGCGTCGCGAATAAGGTCCTGGAGCTTCTCGTCTTTGAACAGTTCGAACCATTTCAAGTCGGCGAGTGATTGCGGATCGGGTTGCGCCGCAGTGTCGGCACGAAACTGCCCCGGCGTCGGCACCGGTGGTCTTTGATACTTCTGACCGAAGGCGAATTGACTGATGAACGCTGTCACCAGCAGGACCACGCACATGCGTTTCATTAGTGTTCACCTCCTGCATCCGCTGCGGCAGGCACGGGCGGTGGAGTGGTGGCCTTCTTTTTGCCCTTGCGTCCGAGTCCTTCAATGAAGGTGTAATTGCCGGGGATGATAAAGACACCCAACGCGGTGGCGACCAGCATTCCGAAGAACACACCGACGCCCATCACGTTCTGCGCTCCGGCGCCGGCGCCACTCGCTTTCATCAACGGGACCACGCCAAGAATGAACGCAAACGCGGTCATCAAAATCGGGCGGAAGCGCAATCGCGCTGACGTGAGCGCGGCGTCTTCGAGTGATAAACCTTCTTCGTGTTTCGCCTTTGCAAACTCGACGATCAGGATCGCGTTCTTTGCCGCGAGACCGATCAGCATGACCAAGCCGATCTGCACGTAGACGTTGTTGTCGTAACCAAACAACCAAACGCCGGCCAACGCACCCAGCGCGACGAGCGGCGATCCGAGCAGCACGGCCCACGGCAGGCGCCAGCTTTCGTACATCGCCGCCAGCAACAGAAACACGCAGACGATCGCCATGATGAACGTCGGCGCCGGCGGCGGCGCGATCTTCTCCTGGTACGAAAGCGACGAATACGCGAAGCTCATCTCCTTCGGCATCTCGCGCTCAAAGGTTTCCTCGAGTGCCTTCAGCGCCTGGCCCGACGTGTAACCGCGCGCCGGTGAGCCCTGGAGCTCCACCGATCGCAAGAGGTTGAAACGCGTCGTAAGCTCGGTGCCTGCGCTGTCGTCGATATTCACGAGTGTCGACAGTGGGACCATCTGATTCGTAGTCCGCGAGCGGACATAGATTCTTCCGATGTCGCTCGCTTTCAACCGGTCAATGGATTCGGCCTGGACGTAGACGCGATACAAGCGTCCGAAACGATTGAAGTCGTTTACAAACGCTCCGCCCATCGCGGTAGACATCGTCTGAAACACTTCATTCACCGGCACACCGAGCGTGCGGGCTTTTTCTCGATCGAGCTCGACTTTGACTTGCGGGTAGTTCGGATCGAACGAAGTGAAGACGTTGCCGAGTTCGGGTCGTTGCCGTGCGGCGGCGATGAACACTCTCGCCTTGTCGCCGAGCTCTTCAACGGACATCGTGCCCGTGCGGTCCTGGATCAGGAAGTTGAAACCCGACGCAGCGCCGAAGCCGCTCAACGTCGGAATGTTGAAGGGAAAGATCACGGCTTCAGGAATCGCGGCGAACTGTTTCTGGAGTCCGGCCATAATTCCTTTGACGTGCAACGCGTCACCGTGCCGTTCCTCCCACGGTTTCAAACGCGCGAACAGCGAACCGTAGTTAGGCTGATACGTGTTCGTAACCACACCGTAACCACCGACTGTTTGATACGACTCGACGCCTTCGGTCTTCGCCAGGATCTCTTCGACCGTCTTCAGCACTTCACTCGTGCGAGCCAACGATGCGCCCGGCGGCAGTTGCACGTTGACGCCAAAAATGCCCTGGTCTTCGTCCGGAATAAATCCCGCCGGAATGGCCCGCGCGAAAACGATCGCGCCGAACACGACGATGCCGACGATGCCAATGGTCAGGATTCCACGTCGCACGAGCAGTCGCGAGACGTGCACGTAACCACCCGTCGTCTTGTCGAAAACTTTATTGAAGCCACGGAAGAACGCGCCGAGTGGTCCACGCATCGGCTTCGGCTCTCTCAATAGCATCGCGCACAGCGCCGGTGTGAGCGACAACGCGTTGAAGGCCGATAACAGGACCGAGATCGCGATCGTCAAAGCAAACTGCTTGTACATGCTGCCGACGAGTCCACCGAGCAACGCCACAGGCACAAACACAGCGGACAGGATCAGCGCGATGCCTATGACCGGCGCAGACACCTCGGCCATGGCCTTTATCGTTGCCTCTTTGGGATTCAGACCATGTTCAAGGTGATGGATCACCGCCTCGACGACGACGATCGCGTCGTCAACCACGATGCCGATGGCCAGCACCAGACCGAACATTGAAAGCGTGTTGATCGAGAAGCCGAGCAGCGGAAAGAAGATGAACGTGCCGACGAGAGAGATCGGAATCGTCACTAACGGAATGATCGTCGCGCGGATGTTTTGCAGAAACACGAAGACGACGATCGTGACGAGGATCAACGCTTCGACGAACGTCTTCATAATCTCGTGAATCGATGCTTCGACGGCCGGTGTGGTGTCGTAGACGATCTTGTAGTCCATGTCCGGCGGAAACAGCGTCTTCGCGTGGTCCATCGTGTGATAGATCGTTTCCGCGGCCTGAAGCTGGTTCGCGCCGGGCAATAGATAGACGGCCATCGCGCCGCCGGGTTTGCCGTTCAGACGTCCGAACGAGTTGTAGTCCTGCGAACCGAGCTCGGCTCTCCCGATATCTTTGACGCGCACGACTGCGCCGGTGCCGGTCTGACGAATGATGATGTTTTCGAATTCTTCGGGCGTGATCAGGCGTCCCGGTGCGCTAAGTGTTTCCGTAAACTCCTGGTCTGTTGGCGTGGGCGCGCCGCCGATTTTTCCCGCCGGCGCCTGGAGGTTCTGTTCCTTGATCGCGCTGATGACGTCCGCTGGTGTCAGTCCGAGCTTTGCGAGTCGATCGGGTTTGATCCAGACGCGCATGCCGTAGTCGGTGCCGCCGAACAGATCGACTTGCGCGATGCCGGGAATACGAAGGATCTGGTCGCGCAGATTGATGCCGGCGTAGTTGATCAGGAAGTTCGCGTCGTAGGCGTCCTTGGGTGAGTAGAGCGAGATCACCATCAGGATGCTCGGGCTCTGTTTCTTTACCGTCACGCCCTGCTGGTTCACTTCCGCGGGCAGACGAGCGGCGGCGGTCGAAACGCGGTTTTGCGTGAGCACGTTCGCCGTGTCCTGGTCCGTGCCCACTTCGAAGTTGACGTCGAGCAACATGCGTCCGTCACTGGTGTTCGACGACTTCATGTAGATCATGCGGTCGACGCCGTTCACTTCCTGCTCGATCGGAGTTGCTACTGATTGTTCGACGGCTTCGGCGGACGCGCCGGGATAGGTTGCGGTCGCGCGGATGTTAGGCGGCGCCAGAAAAGGGTACTGCTCGATTGAGAGGCCGCGGATTACGATGACGCCGATTAACAGCGTCAGGATTGAGATAACGATCGCGACAATCGGACGCCGGATGAAAAAGTTTGACATGGATCGCCAACCTCAGTGTTGTGTACTCGCGCTTTGTGGAGTGCCGGTTGATGGATTGACCTGGCCGCCCGGCCGAACTTTCTGCATGCCCTCGACGATCACTCGCTCGCCACCTTTCAGACCATCAAGCACCACGACGTCTTTGTCGGACTTGTCGCCGAGCTTGACCGTGCGCAGCGAGACTTTGTTCTCGTTATCGACGACCATGACCGTCTTCGCACCCTGGAGTTCCTGTACCGCGCGCTGCGGAACCAGGATCGCGTTTTCTCGTTGGGCCACCGCGACGCGCAGGCGGGCAAACTGTCCGGGTCGCAAATAGCTTCCGGGATTCGGAAACGCAGCTTGGGCCTTCAGTGTCCCGGTCGTGGGATCGACGGTGCGATCCAACACGCGGAACCTGCCTTTTTGCGGATGAACGCTTTCGTCTGAAAGCATCAAATCGAAACTCAGGTCGCTGGCTTTCTTACCGACGGTGTCCGGATCGGTCAGCTTGAGGTATTCGATCTCGCTGACGTTGAAGTCGACGAGTAACGGATCAGATGCTGAGACCGTGGCGAGCAGCGTGGCGTCGCCGCGTCCGACGAGGTTGCCTTCGTCGACCTGGAGAAATCCGATGACTCCGCTAATCGGCGCGTGGATGTCGCAGTAGCTCAGATCGAGTTGTGCTTGAGTAACTCTCGCCTGACTGGCCGACACTTCTGCTCTGGCGCGTTCGATCGTGTACTTCACTGCGGCTTCAAGGTTCGTCAGGTTCGCTTTGCGCGAGTCGACCGTCGCTCGGGCTGATTTCTGGGTTGCGAGTGCGGCGTCGAGATCCTGTTCGGTGACCGCTTTCTCTTTGGCGAGCGGAGCAAGTCGATTGACGTCTTGATCGGCTTTCGTCAACACGGCATTGGCGTCGGCGAGTTCAGCCTGGGCCTGGAGCACGTCTGTGCGTTGCTGCGCCTGTGCGAGATCGGAAGCAGATTTCACCGCCAATGCCTTGGCAGACTGCAGCGCCGCTTCGAAAGGACGCTTGTCGATCGTGAACAGTAACTGCCCTTTTCTGACCGGCGAGCCTTCACGGAAATAGACCTTCTGCAACACACCCTCGACGCGCGCGCGCAGTTCGACTGTTTCCTCGGCCTTCGTTTGACCAACAAACTCGCTGTAGATCGGCACTGTTTTCTGCACTACGTCGGCGACGATGACCGTGGGCGGCGGCGGCGTGTTGTCGTGTTTCTCTCCACCTTTGCTGGAGCAGGCCGCGCCCGCGACTGCCAGGACGAGGGCGCCGAGCGCAAGCGAAAGATTTCGCGAATGCAGGCTGTTCATGGGCAACTCCTAACAAGAAGACTTCTCTCGATTTTGACTCGCATTTTAGGTTGGGCGAGGAAACGGCCAACACTGGCAAAATTGACAGTACTAAGGTTTACGAGCCTCTCTTAATGAAGAAGGGTATGTTCCGGGAACTGCTCTTCGCGTTGTCGATCGTGGCGGTCTGCGTTGTTATTCACACGGCCGGCCTCGTCCTGTTTGCCGAGTTCCTGATCCACAGATTTCCCAAACTGGAACGCGTCGCGACGATGAAGCGTCAGGTCGTCGCGCTCATCTTCGTGTTTGCCGTAGTGATGGCGCTGCACCTGATCGAGACGTCACTGTGGGC
>DATANW010000348.1:0-5230 GCA_036266055.1 Pyrinomonadaceae bacterium
CGCCATCTGGGAAATGGCTAGTGCGCAAGGTTCTGAAACTAAGTTCCGCGCCATCGGGCAGAATGGTCCACCAGTCAGCATCGGATCTAATGTCGAACTACCGGCGGCAGCAGTCAGTAAAAACGAATTGTTTGTAGCTTACGTTTCCAAGGTGAAAGAAAAGCGCAGCATCTGGCTGATCAAAGCCGGCGTTAAGAACGGATAGACTGAACCACAATGACACGCAATGTTCTGCTGATTTGTAACTGCCTCGCGCTCATTTTCCTGGTCTCGTGCGGGGGCGTCGATCATAGAACTAACAGCGCCTCGAGTCCGTCGCCGCTCGCAACTCAGCCGGCGGCTAGTGGACCAGCCGCCGCTGTTGAACCGAGGAGTTATCCGGGCGTCGGCACTGTGAAGGCGATCAACCCAAAAGCGCCTTCGATCGAGATCGATCACGGGGACATCGAAGGGCTGATGCCCGCGATGCAGATGGAGTTTGAGGTCTCTGACGCGTCGTTACTGAACGGAATCCAAGTGAACGATCGCATCGACTTCACCATCGAGGACCGCACCGGCGTCATGAAAGTGACGTCAATTAAGAAAAAGTAGAGTCACAAAAGGCACAAAGGGCCTTTTGTGGTTACTTCTTCAGCTCGGCCAACGCTGCCAGCACTTCCTCGCTGTGCGTCTGCGGCTTCACCTTCTCAAACACTTTCGCGATCTTGCCGTTCGGATCGATGATGAACGTATTCCGCGCGGAGAGTTTGTTGCCCTGGTACTCCATCACTGAGCCGTACTGCGTCGAAGTCTTCGCCTCAGTGTCGGCGAGCAGCTTGAAATTCAAACCTTCCTTAGCACAGAACTCCTTGTGCGAGTCGGCGGTGTCAACACTCACGCCGAGAATCACCGCATTCGCCGCTTCATACTTCGCGATGTCGCGCTGAAAGTTGCGCGCTTCGATCGTGCAGCCCTGCGTGAAGTCTTTCGGATAGAAGTAAAGCACCACCCACTTGCCTTTGAAATCGCCGAGGCTAACCTGCTTGCCTTCGTTGTTAGTCAGCGTGAAGGTCGGCGCCACCGAGCCCACGGTTGGCACTTCGTTCACCGCGTTAACGGAACTGCAAGCAAGAATCGCTACCATCGCGAACACCAGAACAAATGCGTATTTACCCATGATCAGTTAACTCCTTTAACTCCTGAACAATTTGTTTTCGTTAATTACCGACATGCCCAAACGTCTCGTTGATGCGGTCGCGGATCTGCGGCGCGCTCAGCTTCCCTTCCTTCTCGAGCTGGTACGCGAGCAGCGCTTCGTTGACGCACACCGCGCAGTGCGACGCGTGCTCGTCTTCGAAACAACTGTAGAGGCTCTTGTGGCCCATGCCGCGATCGCAGTGGCAATAACACGGCATCTGCGCCAGAGTCGTCGGGATCTCGCGCGCCGCACGATACGCGTCGCGAGTCAATCCTTCGAATTTCTCGGGCGCGAGTGTTGGACCAAGACTCGATCGGCTCGGAGCAGTTTCGAAGTGAGCAGGAATGATCGGGGTTGACGTCGCCGGCGTCGCGTGTTGGTGCGGATCGGCCGGAGTACGGTTTTCCGACTCGGACCCACCCGCCGGTCCACTCGCCTTCTGCTGGTTGACGACGAGCACCGCCGCGATCAGCAGCACGAGGATGCCGCCGATTAGTATCAAGGTTTTTTTCATGCAAATCTCCTAAAACTCAATGTGTCCCGTGCATTCCGCTCATCGACATCTTCTGCGGACGCAGTCTGAGGAAAATTTTCCAGGACAAGGGATTTGTACCATAAATGGCATCGAGAATCGACGGCTTGGAATAGAACGTTAGATCACTGCCGACCGCGAGCGAATGCTTTTCAGTATTCCAAATTTCGCGCGAGCCTCCGAACGTGTAGGCGCCGATTCGAAACGATGGATGATGGTCCACGATGCCCAACTGCGCGCGATCTGCCTCGCGCAGGAGCTGGTTCTTGTCGGCGAGTTCGAGCCGCGTGTACACGTAGTTACGATCGAGAAAGTTGACGGTTGATTCGGCGACGTAACCGTTCAGGTTGAAGATCTCGCCGCCGTGAGCTTCGTGGTTTCTACCCCAGATCAAGCTCGACGCCCAGTTTCCTCTTTCAAACTTCCGGTTGTAACTGATCGACGCCGTCGTACGTCGAACATCGCCCGGTTCCAGCGCCTCGGGGTTGCGCAGAAAGCCGTGACTCACCTGCATGGACCAGTTGTCGTTTGGCGCAAACCACAGCCGCGCCGAGCGCGACGTCCATGGGTTTGCTTCGAAGTTGTAACGATTCTCACCCGGCTCGCGGCCGTTGAAGATCGATCCTTCGAGTTTGAACCAGCGATACGTGACTCCGGACGTGACCACGCCGAAACTGATGTGCGTCGAGTCCTGCATGTGATGCGACAACGGCGCCGACGTGTTTTCAGAAGCTGACGTGCGATGCATGAACGCGACCGGACCGAGTGCCGGTTCACCCGGATAACCGCCGTAAACGAACCAGGTGCCACGATCGCCGAGCGGCAAGGTGTACGTTGCGCTCAGTTCCATGAAGAGATCGTGCGGATGCTGGCGATCGATGAGCGGTTCACCTTTGTAGGTTTCGCCTGTTTGAAACAGCAGGGGCGAGCCGCCGGGCGGAAAAGTAAAAGGCTCGAAACTGAACATGCCGCGCAGTTCGAGAGTTCCCTTGCCCACGCGGCGCGCCGCCGATGGCATGAACCAGTTGGCGGATTCGAACTTCGTCACGCCTCGTGGACCACCCTGCGCGTTCACGCCCGCCACGAAGTTGTAGTGAAACATCAGCAACCAGTCGTTCGCCTGTTTGTGCATCATGGGCATCGTGCTGGATGCCGGTTGCCATGACGTGCCCGAGCCCACGCGGCCCATCGGCATCAGGTTGGCGTGACTGTCGCCGACACGCACGAACATTTCATCGTCTTCGACGACGAGCAGGCCGTGGTCCATGCCGGCGTGATCCATGGAATCTGTTTTAGTCGCGGGAGATGGCGTAGCGACTGGTTTAGCAGGGGGTGGCCGATGACCTTCGTGTTGCGCAAATATCGGAGGCGCTAATAAAAGAATTAACCCCGAATACAACAAGAATTTCATCGCCACCCCCTGGAACACGGATTTAAAGAACGCGAACGACTAAGCCTTCGTCTTTGGCTTTGCGTCCTTTGAGTCTTTCGCTTTTACCTTGCAGCACTCGCCGTGCTTCTTCGGATCGTGCTTCATGTTCGCGTCGTGCTTCCCGCCGAGTTCGCAAGACTCGCCGCAACAACTGGCGTGATCCTTCTCACCGTCCTTCTTGCAGCACTCGGCGCCTTCTTTACAGCATTCGGCGCCTTCTTTGCAGCAGCTCTCGCCTTCTTGCTTGCACGACATACCTTCAGCGCAGCACTTCGCGCCTTCGGCGCAACACGATTCGGCTTTCTTCTTCTGATCGGTTTGCGTCGTAGTCTGGCCCATCGCAATTGCAAAAGCAGCCAGCACGAACATGAGCAGCACTACGAGTGCAGTGCTCTTTTGGGGTTTCATGTTTGTTCTCCTATGGAAATGATTACTGTTCGGGACACCAGCGCACACACCGGCACTTCCGTTGTGAGCACTCTGGTGAGTTAATCCGGGACTAGGAGGGAGGTTTTTAAATCAGAAAAACGCAGCAGCGGAGATAAGTCGGACCGCGGTTCGGCACCAGCGGGGCAATGACGTGCTTCTGGGGAAGTTCGCCACTGCTGTTGGACAGCCGTAACTCAGCGCTGGCTGGGCGATCTGCATCAGGCGCGTTACTGCTGGCCTTCGCGGTAATTGCGGTGCCACGCATCGCGAGCGGGCAGTCGGTCATCATCCCGCGCGGCATTGTAGAGAGCGCGAGAAAAGATTCAGTCAGTGTCGAATCGGTCCTCTTTTGGTTCGCGTGCCTGGTCTGCCTGGCAGGGGCTTTGGAACAGCAGTGATGTGCCTGAGCAACGTGGCAACTGGCCCCTTCGATTGCGGTCTGACCGGATTGCGCGTCACTTTCTGCGGCCATCGCCATGTTGCCGCAACCCAGCAGACATCCGCCCGCCAGCCACACTGAAACACAGACGGCCAGAAGTAAGCGGACCACTTTAAGAGAAACCAGAAAACTCATTGGCAACGCGAGTCTAACGCCGCAACGGTGTTTTTGTCGAGAAAAGTCAGGGTGTGATTCAGATCACAATCGTCACTAAATTCCACCAATTCTGTAACGACTGAATTGCTAGCCTGAATCATCGGGAGAAACTAAAGCATGATGAGTATAGATAAAGACAAGATCACAACCCAGGATGAACTGAACGAGCCGGCGCCCATTGATCAGGCCGACGCACGCGTTGCCAAAGAGATGAAGGAGTTGGAAGAGAAAGCGAAGCGAACCGTTCGCGAAGGATTGGACGAACAAACTATAGACGACGCAGATAATGAATCCGAGAAGAATTAACCGGCCAGCGCTGCTTCCAGTGCTTTTCTCAATTCCGGAGGCGTGCGCACGGGGTGGAATCCGTCGATCTTCCTGAACAGCCGGCCATCGCGCGTGATGATGAAGCTCTGCGGGATCGTCGTCTTGCCTTGCATCAGCGTCAACGCGACGTCGCGCGTGGCCCAACCGACGTGATAGTCGACGTTGTACTGCTGCACAAAATCGCGCACTTTCTGTGCTGACGTGTTTGGATCTTCAGTCGAGAGTCCGACGAATTCCACGCCGCGCGCTTCAAACTCTTTGTGCAGACGCACCAGTTCGGGCGTCTCCATTCGGCATGGCCCACACCACGTCGCCCAGAGATTCACGAACAGGATCTTGCCGGAATAATTTGAGAGCTTAATCGGAGTACCGTTTGCCGCCGTCATCTCGGTATCAAACACGACGGCCGGAACAACGGGCAGATGGGCAGTACTCGAACTATCGTTCGAGTTACAACTCGAGACGCCAATCGCCGCCAGCAATGCCAGAACGATCACCGTCGACGCGATGCGCAACGGCGTCCAAAACTTCATGGCCGGCGGCGTGCGGTCTTTCTTCTTAACTGCCATTACTACTTCTTTCCGAACCTGAACGAATCGAGAATCACCTTCGCTTCGCCCTTTTGTCCGATATCTTCAACCGACGACAGCTCCGGAGCAAGCGACGTGGAAAGCATTACCATGGTTGCGCCGGCCGTATCACCCTCTTTCCCCGTCGGTAGGAAAACAACGCGTCCCC
>DATANW010000349.1:0-11640 GCA_036266055.1 Pyrinomonadaceae bacterium
CGCCACCGGCTTCGGTTTGACTGCCCTTTGTATCGCCTCCGAACGCCGCTGGGTTGAATCGCCGGCGGCAGTCGACCGCGCACGAACGACGCTGCGCTTCTTCGCCGATCGCGCGTTTCAACAGCGTGGCTGGTTCTATCACTGGCTCGACACAAAAACCGGCGAGCGTCGTTGGAACAGCGAAGTTTCCTCAATCGACACCGCACTGTTGCTTGGTGGCGTCCTCACGGTTCGCCAGTGTTTTCCGAACGACGCTGAAATCACCCGGCTTGCTACAAAGATCTACAACCGCATCGACTTTCGTTGGATGCTCAACGGCGATCCGCTGCTTCTCTCGCACGGATGGAGACCCGAGTCCGGTTTCCTTCGTCCGCGTTGGGACACGTACAGCGAAGACACAATCCTGTATCTGCTGGCGATCGGCTCGCCGTCATATTCGATCTCTCCGCGCTCGTGGTACGCGCTTTGGAAGGATCGCTATCGCTACGAAGGTCACTCGTACTTCACGACGATCGGCGTGCCGCTCTTTATGCACCAGTACTCGCACGCCTGGATTGACTATCGCGGACGCACAGAGACGCAAGGCGATCGAATCGACTATTTCCACAACTCAGTCGCAGCAACACTCGCGCATCGCGCGTTCTGCATCAACCTCGCGCACGCGTTTCCCGGCTATGGTCCCGACATGTGGGGTATCACTGCGTCAGACAGCGCGAAGGGTTATCTCGCCTGGGGTGGACCACCGGTTGATCCGGCAATCGATGGCACCGTCGTGCCGTCAGCGGCGGGTGGCTCGTTGATGTTCACGCCTGAACTGTCCGTACGGGCGCTTCGCACTATGCGCGAGAAATACGGTGAGAAGATTTACGGCCGCTACGGTTTCGTCGATGCTTTCAATCCGAACAACGGTTGGGTGAATCGCGACGTGATCGGTATCAATCAGGGAATCATTCTTTTGAGCGCGGAAAACGCACGCAGCGGAAATGTTTGGCGGTGGTTCATGAAAAACGCCGAAGTCCCGCTCGCTCTCCGCCGCGTCGGCTTGGCCAAACCTGCGGCCCAGAAGATTGGCACAACAGCGGGAAAAACTGCCCCTCGATCCGTTGTCCTGACGCAATAACCGGCACACCTTCCAGCAACGGCTCATCCGACGCCGACATCACTCCGTCGCGAAACGCATTGATGACAAGCGCACGCCGCGGCACCGCAGTCTCATTCGCGTACGAGCCATGGACCATCAACGGATGGTGAAACGAACACTCGCCCGCCTTCAGCTCGATCGCCACCGGCTTAAACTGCTCCCTCTGCTCCGGCGCGAGTGACTCCACGATCGCATCCATCCGGTTCGCAAAACTCGCCCGCGGCAACAACGGCCAACGATGACTGCCCGGCACGTAGTAAACGCACCCATTCGCGCGCGTCGAATCATCCAGGCCAATCCAACACGAGATATGGGCCACCGGCACGGTCCTGGTCCAATACGAATAATCCTGGTGCCAGATGACCACGCCTCCATGGCGCGCCGGTTTGTAGAAGATCTGGTCGTGCCAGAAACGCACCGCGCAGCCCAACAACTGCGCCGCCGGCACGACAAACGCCGGATGCCACAACAAATCGTGCAGCGCAGGCTTTATGCGCCACGCGCCCAGCGCGTGAAACAGTATCTGTGACGGATCCGCCGACTCGTTCGCGTGAAACTCGTAGAACAACTCGTGACCCGGATGCGCCGGGTCGATCAACTCGGCTAACTCGCGCCGCAGCAACTCGAGTTGCTCATCGTTGAGTATCTTGACGCCCGCCAGATAACCGTTTTCCCTGTAAAAGCTCAACTGTTCGCCGGTCAGGCCGTAGCTCCCCGACTGAGCCGAAAACAGATCCGTGATTGGCTGATGGTAGCGAGATAAATCTTCAGTCATTTATCAGAGGTTACACGGATCCTTTCTCGATGTCTTTTGCGCGTTATCAGAAGGAACCAAGTAAGGAGGTGTTCCCTATGCTCGATAGATACACATATCAATCAGTGTTGGCGGCCTCGGAGATGATCCACTGGCGCATCGAGGACATTATCGGTGGCGAAAAGAAGCTCGATTTTCGCAAACCGTTCATGCCCGAGTCGTTAGCCCGGGTCGAGCCGCTGACGTTTCTGAACTCCGACGAGAAACGAATTCTTAATCAAATCAGAGGCAATGCATACTTAAGTATCTTTGGTCTCGTCGAGGAGTTCATCTTACCTTTTGTCCTGGATCACGCACGGCCGCAACTGTCGGGCGACGATTACCGCGTACGGGCGTTGCTGAAGTTCGCGGGCGAGGAAGCGAAGCACATTCAGTTGTTCAAACGCTTTCGCCAGGAGTTTGAAGACGGTTTCGGCACTGACTGTCCGGTTATTGGCCCACCCGAAGCGATCGCGGCGGAGATTCTGAAGCACGATCCGCTCGGCGTGGCGCTGACGACGCTGCACATCGAATGGATGGTCCAACGCCATTACGTTGAGAGCGTCAGGGACAATCAGGCACTCGATCCGCAGTTCAAGAGTCTTTTGAAACATCACTGGGTCGAAGAGGTGCAACACGCGAAGCTCGATACGCTGATGGTTGAATCGTTGGCTGAAGGGCTGAGTGAAGACGCGATCATGCGAGGAGTGGATGAGTACCTCGCGATCGGTGGGTTCATCGATGGTGGTTTGAAGCAGCAGGTCGAGTTTGACCTCGACAGCTTCGAGCGCGCCATTGGTTCCCGGCTGAGTGATCGTGAAAAGGAGACGTTCCGCAGTCAGCAGCTACAGGCGAACCGCTGGACGTATCTCGGAACCGGCATGACACACGAGCGGGTATTGGAAACGCTCGAGTCACTCACGCCGAAAGCCCGGCGAAAAGTGGAGAGTATTTCGCCAGCTTTCAGTTAGTGAGAATCTGTGTGCTCCGTGTCTCAACCGGTGAGACACGGGGCTTCACAGGACCACGGATTAACTCGCCTTCTTTGCTCGAATCGTCAGCTTCATTACCACGTCATCGCGGATCAGATTGTCAGCGGCGCCGGCGTAATTGATGCCGAAGTCTTTGCGATTGATCGCGAAGGTCGCATCCACACTCGCCGTGTCGGGCGTGACCGAGATTGTCGCCGGGAATGTTATCGACTTCGTCACACCATGCATCGTCAAATTGCCGGTAACGGTGTGCGTGGCGCCCTTCTCCCCACCCGCCTTGATCGTGGTTGACTCAAACTTCGCCTCCGGGAACTTGGCGACGTCGAAAAAGTCCGGTGTCTTTAAGTGTTCGGTGAGCTTTGGATCGTCGGCCTTGATCGAACTCGAGTCGATCGTGATCTGCACGTGACTCTGCGCGACGTCGTTGTTCGCATAGTGAACCTCGCCGTTGAACTTCTCGAACGATCCATTGTGACTGCCAGTCACTTTTGAACCGATCCACTCGACCTTCGAGTTTTGCGGCGTAATTGCGTACGTCTGCGCGCCCGCGGTTTGAGGCGACGCGGCTTTCTGCGCCTCGCCTGTGACGGCCTTATTGACGTCCGACGCAGGATTGTTACACGCGGCGACAACGATCAGCAGCGATAGAAATGTCCCAATTGCACCTAAGCGCTTCATGCACTGTTCCTCCTCCAGTTGTTTTGGGGGACAAACAATTTGCCTTCGATCCGTGGTCTATGTCAATTGAGCTACAATCTCGCGCATGGCGAAAACATATGACGTCGCAGTGATCGGCGCAGGCGTGTTCGGCGCCTGGACCGCGTTCTGGCTGCGTCGCGCAGGCGCGAAAGTCTTGCTGGTCGATGCGTACGGCCCGGGAAACAGCCGCTCCAGTTCCGGTGGCGAGTCGCGCATGATCAGGCTGGGCTATGGACCAGACGAGATCTACACCCGCTCCGCGCAACGCTCACTCGAACTGTGGAAACAATTGTTTGCAGAAGTTGGCCCACACGCCGCGCCGCTGTTTCAAAACACGGGCATTCTGTGGCTGGCCCGCGATCGCGATCCATATTGCGAGGCAGTTCTTTCGACCCTGCAACTCGTTGGCGCTCGTTTCGAAAAACTGGACGGAGACGAAATCGTCCAGCGATACGGGGTGTTCGGTTCTGGTCAAGCACCGTGGGGAATTCTGGAACTCGACTCCGGAGTGTTAATGGCGCGCCGGGCGGTGCAGACCGTAGTGGCGCGGGCGCGCGAGATTGGCGTTGACTATGTCCAGGCGCGATTCAGGGCGGAAACGCGAATCGATGCGGACGTGGCAGTGTTTGCGTGTGGTCCATGGCTGCCGAAGGTATTTCCCGAACTGCTGGGCGAACTGATTCATGTGACGCGGCAGGAGGTTTTCTTCTTTGGCGTGTCATCGGGCGGCGAACGTTCCGGGCCACACGCGTTGCCGGCCTGGATCGATTTCAACGACCTGGTTTACGGACTTCCGAACCTGGAGGGACGCGGGTTCAAGCTGGCGATCGACGCGCATGGACCGGAGTTTGATCCCGACACCGGTGACCGCATTGTCTCGGCGGAGGGTTTAGCGGCAGCGCGCGCGTATCTGGCGCGGCGCATGCCGCTGTTCGCCGATGCGCCAGTGTTGGAAACGCGCGTGTGCCAGTATGAAAACACATCGAACGGCGATTTATTGATCGATCGACATCCGGCGCGGGAGAACGTTTGGATCGTGGGTGGGGGTTCCGGCCATGGTTTCAAGCATGGACCAGCCGTCGCCGAATATGTCGCGGCGATGATCGGCGGCACTGGAACTCCTGAGCCGCGTTTCAGTCTCGCGACAAAGCAGCGAGTTCAAAAGCGGGAGGTCTATTAGGTAGAATACGTCCTAATGAGAATCTCCGTCGCAATGTGTACTTACAACGGCGCCGAGTTCTTATCGGCGCAGTTGGAAAGCATTGCGTCGCAATCGCGACAACCGGATGAGATCGTGATCTGTGATGATGGCTCAACGGATGAGACCCAATCCGTGCTTAAAAATTTTGCTGATGCGTCATCATTACGCGTAGTTGTTCACAGCAACCCGCAGAACCTGGGCTCCGTAAAAAACTTCGAACGCGCGATACAGTTGTGCACCGGCGACGTCATTGCTCTCAGCGATCAGGATGATGTTTGGCGTGAAGACAAACTGCAATCGATCGAAACAGCGTTTGCGCGAAGCGATAGGACAGGATTGGTCTTTTCCGACGCCGAAATCGTCGATGAACAACTGAACCCGCTGGGCCGGCGCATGTGGGACGAAGTCGGTTTCGACAGTCACAAACAAAAACTGCTCGCGAACGGCCGCGCGCTCGACGTCTTGATCACCGGTTGGACTGTTACGGGCGCGACGATGGCGTTCCGGTCCAATTACAAAAACCTCTCACTCCCGATCCCGAACAACATACAGATGATTCACGACGGGTGGATCGCGTTGACCGTCGCCGCGGTCGCCGACGTTGTCACAATCGACGAACCGCTCATCAAGTACCGGCAACACGAACGGCAGCAGATCGGCGCGCCAACACGTCTCCCAAAAGCGGCGAAAGCATCAGCACTCGAAGCCCTGAAACGATCGAACCCAAGCACTGAATTACACAACATCCTGGAAACGCTCGAACAACGCCTGATGGACCACCGAAACGAATTCGACTGTCGTAAAGCGCTCGCGTTTGCCGGCGACTACGCCAGACATCTCGACGCGCGCGCCAATCTCCCGCAACGACGTCTCAATCGCCTCCCGACAATTCTGCGCGAGCTTCTGACCTGGCGTTACCACGAATACGCAAACGGTTTCAAAAGCGCGGCAAAAGATCTCGTTTCCTAATGCCTCCTGAACTGTCGATAATCATCGTCAACTGGAACGGCGGAAGCCTCTTGCGCCGTTGCGTCGAGACGATCGTCAGTGCGAAACCTCCCGTCAGTTACGAGATATTAGTAATCGACAACGCCTCAGAAGACGATAGCCTGGACCAACTGCGCGACAGCCAATCAATCGCGCCGCTCTTCGCAAACCAGCAACTGCGCATCATTAACAACTCCGAAAATCGCGGCTTTGGTGCGGCCAACAACCAGGGGTTCGCTGCCACCACCTCGCCGTTTGTTCTCTTGCTGAATCTCGACACGGAAGTGCGACCGGGAACAATCGATACGCTGCTGAACATGATGAAATCCGACGCGCGCATCGGCATTTGCGGTCCGAAAATCCTGAACACTGATGGGTCACTACAGATCAGCGCGTTCTTCAACCCGCCCCGCGTGTGGCACACGCTCCTCTCGCAGTTGAAACTCTACCGCCTGCTTCCACCCAGGCGTCGCGGCGAGTTGTTGCTCGGAGGTCACTGGAACCACGATCGACTGCGCTCAGTCCCGATGTTGGGCGGAGCCGCAATGCTGGCGCGGCGCGAGATGATCGATGAGGTCGGCGGGTTTAACGAACAGTTTCACATGTATTCCGAAGACGCCGAGTGGTGCTGGAGGATCACGAAAGCGGGTTGGAAGTTGATCTTTGTTCCCGACGCCGTGTTGTTGCACCACGGCGCGACGAGCTCGAAGAAGCGCTGGACTTCGCAGGAAAGATTAAAGGTGCGACTCGAGGCGAACTTTAACTTCGAGCATTCGATCTTGCCGCGTTGGCGGGTCGCGGCGAACCAGTTAACAAACTACCTCGTCGTTTGCACACAGATCGCGGGCCGAAAACTGTTCGGCGTCAATGCCCCGGAGCTTTACTGGATCAGAGACATTCACCGCGAGCATCTAAAGCGCTCGCTCAAACCGTAATAGTTCCGGATCCGTGGTCACGGATTGCTGGCCTGGTAATCCTCCAGCAACTTCTGCGCGCGTGTGCTCGGACTTATCAGCGCGAGCTTCTGCGACCAATCATAGCCGCTGAACACGCCCACCACTTCGGCGTTCGAGTTGTAAACCGGACTGCCCGAAAACCCGTCGCGGCTGTCGATCTTCACCGACCAGTACTCCTGGTTGCCGAGCATGTAGTTGCCGTAAAAACTTCCGTGACTGACGACCTTGTCGCCGTGCGGCCGCGCAATCAGAAACAACTTGTCATCCTTGGACGGAGCGGTCTGGAACTTCGGCGCCTTCGCATCCTTCGAATTGCGGCACATTTCGAGTAACGCCAGGTCCGCTTCCTTGTCGACCCTCAGTACTTTCGCCCTACAGCCGTCGACGAAAACTTTGACGTTCAGTTCGTCGCTCGGCTTGAAACCCAGCATTACCTTCTTGGTGCTGCTGAGGTTCCCGGAGATCACGTGATACGCCGTCATTACCAAGCCGTTTCCTACGAGGAAGCCGGTCGCGTAACCGTTTGGACCAACGTCAAACAGAACGGAAATCGCATGTTCCAGCGGGTTCTGTTCCTTCTTGGTAAACTCCAATTCCAGCGACAAGGTATAACGCTCTTGCTGCTTCAGCATCCTTGAGGCGCTCTTGTCAGCAAAACACACAGGCGGGAACACCAGGGTGACGAGGGCGGCCATACAGGTAAGACTGCGAACCTTACTCTTCATCGTGACCTCCGTTTGGTTCTTAGAACCCGGGATCTGAACCTATTCCGTTGTCAGAAAAAGCGAAAGCGAGAACGCCTCTGCTACGTGTGGGGCGTTAACAAAGACGAAACCACCTGAACTTTTGCGTCTGAAATGCTTCCTGGGACTTTAGTCCGGAGCATTCTAGGGCGAGACCACCCGATACGCAATGTTTTTAGTGCTTAAGGCCGGCAAATATTCGGGCGAAGTTGTGCTGCGGCTATGGCGGAATTCTCCAGAATTAATCCGGCATTCAGACCGATGCGCGCCGGTGTTTCAGTTCGCTGATCCGAGTGTAATCGGGGTGAAGATAAACGAGCCGGCCGCCGACGATAGTGGCAACCGCGGCGCCGTGCATCGAGCGTCCGTTGAATGGCGTGTTTCGGCTCTTCGACTTCGTGCGGGTAACGTCGAAGACCCATTCGAGTTGGGGATCGAGAATCGTGACGTCGGCATGCGCGTTGGCCTTCAGCGAGCCGCGGTCCGCGAGGTTGAAAATGCGCGCCGGGTTTGTCGAACACATCTGCACGACGCGTTCGAGGTCGATCAACCCGCTGTGTACGAGATCGAACGCGAGGCCGATGGCGGTTTCCAGTCCGGTGATGCCAAACGGCGCCTGATCGAATTCGAGTCCCTTCTCGTCAGCGTGGTGCGGAGCGTGATCCGTGGCGATGGCGTCGATCGTTCCATCTTTCATGGCGGCGAGCACCGCGTCGACGTGATCGCGACTGCGCAGCGGCGGACTCATCTTGGTGTTCGTGTCGTACTCCTGAACGGCTTCATCGGTGAGCGTCCAGTGATGGGGCGTGACTTCGCACGTCACCGGCAGACCGTCGTTTTTCGCCTGTCGTACTGCTTCGAGCGCGCCGCGCGTGGAGACGTGAGCGATGTGGACTCTCGCTCCGGTCAGTTTCGCGAGTACGCAATCGCGCACGACGTCAACGTCCTCGGCCGCCGCCGGCATGCCTTTCAAACCGAGAATCAGCGACCAGCGTCCTTCGTGCATCACACCGCCGGCACTCAAAGAATGATCCTGGCAATGATCGACCAGCGTCAGATCAAAACCGCGTGCGTATTCCATCGCGCGTCGCATCATTCCGGAATTCGGCACCGGACGTCCGTCGTCTGAAACGGCAACGATGCCGGCGTTCTTCATCTCGCCCATTTCCGCGAGCTCTTTTCCGCCGCTGCCTTTCGTGACTGCACCGATAGGAAAAACGTTCGCGAAGTTTGCGGCCTGGCCTTGTTCGATGATGAAACGTGTGACGGCGGGATTGTCGTTGATGGGATCGGTGTTGGGCATCGCGCAAATGCTGGCCCAACCACCCGCGACTGCTGCTGAAGCGCCGCTCGCGATTGTCTCTTTGTACTCCTGACCCGGTTCGCGCAAGTGCGTGTGCAAATCGATGAAACCCGGGGCGACGATCAGGCCTGTCGCGTCGAGCACGTGCGCGTCTTCCGGCGCGGGTTCAGACCGATCGAGTAAACCCACGACGCGGCCTTCATCAATTAGAACATTGCGTCCGGCGTTCACCTCCTGTGCCGGATCGATCACGTAACCATTCGCAATCAACAGTTTCATTGCTGGGGCGCCTTGCGTTTCTGTTTTTTCACGGGAGCAGGTTCGTCTTCTTTTTCGAAATTGCCGCCCGCGAGCAGGTACAGCACCGCCATGCGCACGGCGACTCCGTTAGTCACCTGGTCCAGGATCAACGACTGACTGCCGTCGGCGATCTCCGACGAGATCTCGACGCCGCGATTCATCGGACCGGGATGCATGACGATCACGTCCGCTGCGGCGCGCTTGAGATGTTTCGGCTGCAGACCGTAGTGCACGGCGTACTCGCGCATCGACGGGAAAAACGCCGCGTCCTGTCGCTCGCGCTGAATCCGCAGGATCATCACCACGTCGGCGCCGTCGATCGCGTCTTCGAAATGTTTCTCGACGCGCAATCCGCTGTCGACCAGTTCGCCGAATTCGTTCGGCACGAGCGTGCCTGGACCACCGACGCTGACGTTCGCGCCGAGCTTTGTCATCAGGTAGATGTTCGACCGAGCGACGCGTGAATGCAGAATGTCGCCGACGATCGCGACTTTTAGACCTTTGATTCGTCCTTTGTATTCACGAATCGTCAACGCGTCGAGTAACGCCTGGGTCGGATGTTCGTGTGAGCCGTCACCGGCATTGACGATCGGCGCGGAGCACATGCGCGCCAGGTGTTGCGGCGCGCCCGCCATCGAGTGACGAATGACGATGCAATCGGGCGCCATCGCTTCGAGGTTGCGGGCCGTGTCGAGCAGCGTCTCGCCTTTGGTGACGCTGGACGTCGAGATGCTGACGTTTACGGCGTCGGCTGACAGACGCTTGGCGGCGATTTCGAATGACGTTCTGGTGCGGGTTGATGGTTCGAAGAAGAGGTTGATGACGGTGCGACCGCGCAGTGCGGGAACTTTCTTGATCTCGCGTTTGGAAACGTCGCGAAACGTCTCGGCAGTGTCGAGCAGATGCGTTATCTCCTGCGCCTCGAGCTCGCGAATGCCGAGGAGATGTTTGCGATTGAACGTTGTCATTTGGGTCTTTGGTCTTCGTTCTTTGGTCTTTGGTTCTTTGTTTCCATGCAAGTCCCAAAGACCTAAAACCCAAGACCGGCGACCGAAGGTCGCACATAAAAAAAGCGGCCCGTCGGCCGCTTCGTTACGCCGTCTCTGACGGCCGCTCGACGATTACCACGCCTTCTTCCTCGTCGAATTCGTTTAGCATCACCTTGATGATCTCGCTCTTCTTGGTCGGCACGAGTTTTCCGATGTAGTCCGCCTGAATCGGCAGCTCGCGATGCTCTTTGCCGCGGTCGATCAAAACCGCCAACTGCACGCGGCGGGGACGTCCGTAGTCGATCAACTGATCGAGTGCGGCGCGGATCGTGCGGCCGGTATAAAGGACATCGTCAATCAGCACGATGTTCCGGTTCTCGATGTCGCCGGGAAGGTCGGTTCGGTTCACGACGGGCTTCGCGCCGACAGTCGAAAGGTCGTCGCGATAGAGCGTGATGTCGAGCACGCCGACTGGCGGCGGCGCACCTTCGAGATCGGCAATCTTCGCCGCAATGCGTTCGGCCAGCGGCACGCCTCGCCGGCGAATGCCGACGAGAAAAAGATCACCCGCGCCATGATTTTCTTCGACGATCTCCGAAGACAGACGAGCAAGCGCACGGTTGATGCGCGGACCGTCCATGATGCGAGCCTTCTCGATGAAATCCATTTCCGCGGATACTAACAAGAAGCGTTTGAGGTGACAAGTTTACACCCGGAGCTTTGTACTTTGTTCTTAGGACTTGGTACTTTGTATTCCCAACAAAGTACTAAGCACAAAGCACAAAGTACATAAAATGGTCTATCGCTCGCTGGTGCGTCCCATCCTGTTTCGACTTCCGCCCGAGACCGCTCACGAGTTGGCGCTTCTTTCTCTTGCTGTTCTTCCTATTCGCAAATTGGTGACGCGGCCTTTCGAGGCTCCCGCGTTAAGAATAAATCGGTTCAATCATTGGTTCGCGAATCCGGTGGGACTGGCGGCGGGTTTCGACAAGGACGGTATCGCGCTTGAATCGCTTGCGGCGTTGGGGTTTGGATTTATCGAAGCCGGCACAGTGACGTTTCATCCGCAGCCTGGCAATCCAAAGCCACGCATGTTTCGACTGTCAGCGGATCAGGCGTTGATCAATCGCGCAGGATTCAACAACGCCGGCGCCGCCGCTTTCGCGCAACGCGTTGAGCATCACCGGCCCGATTGTGTGCTCGGTATCAGTATCGGCAAAAGCAAGATCACGCCGCTTGAAGACGCCACCGAAGATTATCTCGCAAGTTTCGATCTCATCTACCGACTCGCCGACTACGTCGCTATCAATGTTAGTTCACCAAACACGCCGCAACTGCGGGAGTTGCAACAGTCGAATCAACTGGAGTCGCTGCTGGCTGCGTTGCAAGCGCGCAATCAGGAGTTACAGAAGCGGATCGGGCGCGTGACGCCGGTCCCGCTGCTCGTCAAAATCTCGCCGGACCTGGAGCAACGCGACCTCGAAATGGTGGTCGACGTGATCGCGCGTTTGCAGATCGACGGCATCATTGCGACCA
>DATANW010000350.1:0-11526 GCA_036266055.1 Pyrinomonadaceae bacterium
CCCCCGTATTCGAAACAGACCGGCAGAAGGAGAGGCAACTTGTTAAGACAAGCAGCGTGCCGCATTGAACAGCGCGCAAAGTGCTCGATTCAGGCGTGTCGGAGGGTGAGCGCTGGCGAGCAGTTGTGACAAAATGCAATCAGCAACTACTTACTTATTACTTTCAATGCATGAATGATGACGATCAGTTTCCTTCTTATACTCGCGCCGAGTGCGTGCACACAACTTACTGCGACTTCACAGTCAGCAGCACGATCTCGGGCGGCACGTTGAAACGCACACGGACGATGCTCGTGCCAATGCCGGTGGTGACGAAAAGGTGATGACCATTTTCGAAAATGTGGCCGCGGGCGTAGCGTTGGCCGTAGTTCGACGGATGGATGACGCTGCCGATGAAGGGAAACCTGACCTGCCCGCCGTGAGTATGACCCGCCAGTAACAGTGGAACGCTCTGCGGCAGTCGAGGAAAGACATCGGGATTGTGGGCCAGCGCGATCATCGGCGCACCTTCCGGAACCTGCGCCAGTGTTTCATCAATGCGTTGAGGACGCGTCCACAGATCCGCAAGACCAACAAGCCATAAAGGAGTCGCGGCCTCCTCAGTTCCCTGCGCCTGATCTCTTCTGACGTCCAGCTTGAACGTTTCGTTCTCCAACACCTTGATCCCATTCTGCTCCAACGCTTCGCGCACGAGCCGACCGTCGTACCACCAATCATGATTGCCAAGCACTGAATAAACACCTAATGGCGCTCGCAGGTTCTTCAGCGCCGCCGCAAACGTTGCGGGCTCCATTTTCAACGGGTGCCTGCGCCCATCGCCGGCAATGTAGTCGCCGAGTATGACGATCATTTCCGGTTGCAGCGCATTGGTGCGCTCGACGATCGTGTGTAACTTTCGCTCGTCGATAAACGCGTTGTCCGCATGAATGTCCGACAGCACGGCGATGCGCAGACCATCGAGCGCCGGCGGCCATTGCGCGATCTGAATAGTCTCGTGTCGCACGACCAAACGGTTCGGTTCGATAAAGAAGCCCCAGAACACCCCGAAGGCCATCGCCAGCATCACGAGTCGCGAACCGAGACGGAGTCGCTTCTGCCACGGCGAGCGAATACCCGGCCGCCGCACCGTTTGCATCACAAACAGCAGCAACCCAAGCAACACCGCAACAGCTATCACAAAACTCACCGTCATACGACACAGATAACATAAATTCTGTTATCTTCCACTCCATGAGACCAACAATCGCGATCCTCCTGCTCTTCTCGTTTGTGATCACCACGCTGGCGCAAACACCCGACCGCCAATTCATTCGCACCGACGCCGCGGTGATTGCTCTGACTCACGTCCGCGTCATCGATGGCACAGGCGCACCTGCCGTCGAAGATCACACAATCATCATCAGCGGCGGCAAGATCCAATCGTATGGACCAGCCAAAGGCATCACGATCCCGGCGACCGCACAAACGCTCGACCTCAACGGCTACACCGTCCTGCCCGGCATCGTCGGCATGCACAACCACATGTTCTTTCCCATGGGCGGCTCGCCGCCGATGTACTCCAACATGGGAACGAGCTTTCCGCGACTGTACCTGGCCAACGGCGTCACGACGATTCGCACCACCGGCAGCGTTGCCCCGTACACCGATCTCGAAATCAAACGCCTGATCGACGCCGGCCGGATGATTGGACCAAAGATGTATATCACCGCGCCTTACCTCGAAGGCAAAGGCGCCTTCACACCCGTGATGCATCAACTCGCTGACGCCAACGACGCGCGCCGCATGGTGAACTACTGGGCCGATCAAGGCGCGACCTCGTTCAAGGCTTACATGAACATCACGCGCGACGAGTTGCGCGCCGCAGTCGAAGAAGCGCACAAGCGCGGCCTCAAAGTTACCGGTCACCTCTGTTCGATCGGCTACAAGGAAGCCGCGGAAATCGGCATCGACAACCTCGAGCACGGACTCTTCGCCGATTCCGAATTCGCGGCCAACAAACAACCCGATCAATGCCCGCAAGGCGTTTCTGCGAGTTTGCGTCAATTGGACCTCAAGAGCGCGCCAATGCAGGAAACGATTCGCACCCTCGTAGCTAAGAACGTTGCGATCACGTCGACGTTGCCTGTATTCGAGGCCGGCGGCGCGCCACTCGCGCAATCAGGTATCGGCGCCGCCAGCGCGCTGCTGAATCCGCGCATGCTCAACGTGATGTCGACCGACGCGCGCGTCCGCTACCTGCAAGCTCGCGCTCGCGTGCCGTCGACGCCCGATTTCATGACGCTGTTTCGCAAAGCACTGGAGTTTGAGCGCGCGTTCGTTCAAGCGGGTGGGGTGCTTATCGCCGGACTCGATCCAACCGGTAACGGCGGCATCGTTGCGGGCTTCGGCGATTTGCGGGAGATCGAGTTGCTGGTCGAAGCGGGTTTCACTCCGGTCGAGGCGGTCAAGATCGCGACCTTGAACGGCGCGAAGTTTCTCGGTGAAGACGCGCGCATCGGTTCGATCGTGATAGGCAAACAAGCCGACCTGATGGTTGTGAAGGGAAATCCCGCCGCAAACATCGGCGACATCGAAAACGTCGAGATCGTTTTCAAAGATGGTGTGGGTTACGACTCCGAAAAGTTGATCCAATCTGTTCAGGGATTGGTGGGGATCCGGTAAACCGTCCCGCCGCCTGAGAAAAATTCAGACGCTTTGCGACGGAACAGGAAGAACAGAATGACAGAGAAGATGACGACGTGAGTCAGCAGTGGCACCCAGCCGTGAAGCGCACCGATCACGATGTGAAACACGATCCACGCGACGAGCAGCCAACGCGCCCAGTTATGCGCTCGCAACATGAACAGACCGCTCACCAGCGCCGCCAGGTGCGACAAGTGGACCATCCAATGCTGCTTAAACTCCGCGAGTAATTGAGCAGTGTTCGCGCCAACCAGCGGCAGCAACCCACCGACGAGTGCGATGCTGCCGAAGATAATAAACAACCAACTTATGATCGTGATCGAGAGGGGGCGTGCTTTCACGATTGCACTTTGTGCTTTGTGCTTGGTTCTAACAAACAACTAAGTACTAAGTACTAAGTTCTACGCTTATCGCAACTTGATCGCTCTCCGGTAAATCACCAGTCCCGCCATCAGCGCCAAGGCACCCAGACCGCCGGCTCCCAGCAGCAACCAGCGCGTGCTCGTTCGCTTCTGCGCAACGAAAGCCTGCGTCGGCACGACTTGCGCGCTTTCCTGATAAGCACGGCCCTGGGCCTCTGCCAATGAGCTCTCGAGTCGAGTGCGAGTGTTTTCGAGTATCCTGAGTTGCGACACGATGCTGTCGCGTTCGATAGTCAACTGACGCCGGCGCGCCTCGCGCAACTCTTCCGGCCTGGTCGATCCAACTCCCGCAAGTGAACGTTCGATGTTCTCCGGCTTGATTGCTTCGTCTAATTCGATCTTCCGATATTTGAGCTGTTCTTCTTTCGCTTGAAGATCGAGCAACTGCAACTTGATTCGGTCAACTGTTTCAGCCGCGCTGTGCGATTCCTGCCCATGAACGAGTGCAAAAGAGAACAGGATGAGAACCAACGCTAATTGAAGCTTCATCGCCACACCTCCCGGTCTGCCTGGATGTGCAGATGATAACCTATTGTCGTTATTACTCCCTATTTGTGATTGCTACTTTTAGACTCGCGGTACCAGCGAGTGCCCGACGCATATTCCCTGTCCGTCGGCCGCAGGCGAGTGAGTGAGCTTTTCGGATCGATGTGCGCGCACGCGACGTGAATCGCCGTGATCGCCGCCATCGGCGCTACGTAGGAATTGAGAAACGAAGGACTGGCGACCAGCGTCACCACGTGATTGTCGGCGTAACGAGCGATCGGAGTCGTATCGCTGTCCGTGATGCCGAACGTCGGCACGCCCTGGCGTTTCGCCCGCAAAACGGAATCGACCGTGTCGCGTAAACACTGACCGAAACTGATCGCGATGAGCACGTCTTTCGCCGTTAACGCTTTGATCTTGTATTGCAGATTCCCGGTGCTGCCGACCGGCGCTTCCGCGTCGAAACCAAGCGCGCTAAGACCGTAGGCGAGGTAGTAAGCGAGCGAGGTCGCGAAATCCAAACCGACGACCAGCACGCGCCGCGAACGCTTGATCACCCTCGCGAGCTCGATCAAACGTTGTCGATCGAGATCGGATTCCAGCACCTTCAAGTTCTCGAGCGCCTTGTCGAGTGCGTGGTCGACATGATCGGTGACGCTGCGCTTCTCTCGCGTCGCTGCTTTCAAGGCGGCATACGGCGTGATGCGCGAGACAAAATGCTGGCGCAAGTCAGTCGAGAAATCAGCGTAGCTTTTGTAACCAAGGACCTGTGTGGTGCGGAGGATCGTCGTCGCGTCGACGTGGTAACGCTTCGCGAGTTCACGTGAAGAAAGGAAACAAGTTTCGTCGGCAGCGTCGAGTATTGCACGCAGCAACCGTTGCCGCCGCGGGTTTAGACGCAGGCGAGCGCGCGCAAAACGGTCCTCGACGGGACTGGAGGTGTTGTTGTTCCCGTCGACCTTGGCCGGGGGCGCCGGCGCTTTCCTGGTTCTTCTTTCGGATTTCGTCGAATTCTTCTTCACGACTCTCAGTGCGGTTCGAGTCTCATCAAAGTTTCGGTCCTGGCGATAATGTATTCGAGATCGACGTTGAAGCCGAGGCCCGGACCGAGCGGTGCGATCACAGTGCCGTCGCGACCAACTGTAACTTCGGGAACGATCAGGTCGCGTGCGAAGTATCTGGCGCTCGCCGAAATGTCACCGGGAAGCACGAACCCGGGCAAGCTCGCGAGCGCGATGTTATGCGCCCGGCCGATGCCTGACTCTAACATCCCACCGCACCAAACCGGAATCCCTCGCGCATAACATAGATCATGAATGCCGACAGCCTGCGAGTAACCGCCCACGCGTCCGATCTTGATGTTGATGATGCGGCAACTTCCGAGATCCAGCGCCTGTTTCGCGCGGTTGATGCCGGTGATGCTTTCGTCGAGACAGATCGCCGTCGATAGTTTGGCCTGAAGTTGCGCGTGATCGACGAGGTCGTCGTATTCGAGCGGCTGTTCGATCATCAACAGGTTGAAGTCGTCCAGTTGCCGGAGATGATCGAGGTCCGCCAGGGTGTAGGCGGCGTTCGCATCGACGGAGAGGAGAATATCCGGATTCTGACGCCGCACTTCCCTGACGATCGCAATGTCCCAACCGGGTTTGATCTTGAGTTTGATGCGTTGATAACCCAACGCCAGGTAGCGATCGACGCGTTCGAGCAAATGATCGAGCGAAGGCTGAATTCCCAAACTGACACCGACGAGAATGCGTTCGCGGGTGCCGCCGATCAGAGTTGACAGAGACTGGCACTTCAAGCGTGCCAGGAGGTCCATGAAGGCGAGCTCGAGGCCGGCCTTGGCCATGTTATGTCCGCGGAAAGGAGCGAGCCGCTGAGCGAGATCGGAGATATCGCGCAACGGCTCACCCAGGATGGCCGGCGCCAGATAATCGCGTATGACATGCAGGGCAGTGCCGACCGTTTCGTAACTGTAAAGCGGCTCTTCAGCCGCGACTACTTCACCCCATCCGGTTTCTCCGCCACCGTTGATCGCGACCAGGAAGATGAGCCGCGAGTCGATCCGTCCGAAGCTGGTCTCGAAAGGCTCGTTGAGCGGCAGCCGCACGGTCCGCAATTCGATTCTCTCGATCACGAGCCGATCGGGAACGGCAGCGACGGTCTTATTCAAAACTTCGGATGGCGTTTGCATGATGGACGCGGAAGATAGCAAATCAACATTCGAGTGGCAAGGCGTTTTGCAGCAAGTGTGGCACTATTGACATTATGCAGCACTTGCTGTAAGTAGACCGTTGCATATCCAGAACAGTTTCCGTTCAGCTCATTCGACATTCCTTCGAGGAGGCAGGCGTTATGACCCAGATCGTCTCAGCACTAAATTTGAACCGGCAAGGTCGACAACGAGGGAATCATTGGCACCTCTTAACTCTCGTGCTGGCGCTGCTTGTCTTCCCTTCCAGCGTCGCGGCGCAAACCACGACGTCTACCATCGAAGGCACCATCACCGACACAAAGAAGGCCGTCGTCGCCGGTGCGCAGATCATCGTCAAGAATCCGGCGCTGGGTATTGAGCGCACGGTGAACACGGACGCCGAAGGTTTTTTTAGAGTGACGGCATTGCCGGCCGGCATCTACAGCGTCGCCGCCTCGGCCACCGGTTTTGCGCCACGCAACTTCGAGAAGATCGAAGTCACGCTCAATCGCACGCTTCGTTTCGACGTCGAACTGGACGTCGGCGCCGTGCAGGAGCAGGTTGACGTCAGCGCAGCGGTGCAGTTGATCGACTCGACGTCCGCTGCCTCAGGCGCAACGGTCACGCCGCAACAAATCAAAGAACTACCCGTCAACGGCCGCAACTATCTGGATCTGCTGCAACTCGTTCCCGGCGTGGTCGTGAATCGCCAGTCCGACATCGGCAGCGACAATTCAACCCCGGTGTTGGGTGAAAGAGCCGGGAACAACAATTTTCTGATCGACGGTCAACCAAACAAGAACAACGTCACCGGCGGTGCTGCTTCGCAGTTCAACCAGGAGACGATCGCCGAGTTTCAGGTTTTGACGACTGGATACAAAGCTGAGTTTGGCCAGGCATCGGGGGCCGTCGTCAACGTGATTACGAAGAGTGGCAGCAATCAGTATCACGGTGTGGCTTCACTGTTTCATCGCAACGACGCGCTTGATTCGAACAACTCCCTTGACCCGACGATCACCGAGGCGCCGGACTTGAGTAGATGGGACTACAGTCTGGCAATGGGTGGTCCAATTGTTAAAGACAAAGTCCATTTCTTCGGTTCGTTCGAACGCATCACCGAGGACCGTGTCTTGAACTTCGCCTTTCCGCCGGCAACACCGCAGTTTCTTCGCGACTTTGAACGCCAGTTTGACAATCCATCGCAGACCCATGAGTCGCGCGGTTTCTTCAAGTTTGATGAGCTACTCGGGCGTCACTCGCTCTCGCAGGAAATTAATTACACCAATGGCGTTGTGACCGAGTTTCTGCCGCTTTCGCAAGCGAACAGCTTGCCCTCGCGACGAAACGATACGAGCGCGCGTCACTTGCTGCTGGGATTCAGCGACACGATTCTCGCGGGCAGTCAGGCGAATCCGTGGGTCATCACGTTACGAGGCGCTTATCGTTCGGAGCCGTCGAACACCCGGCCTGCGCATCCGGATGCCGGCGTCGGTACCACTTTCCAGATGTTTAGCTCGCTGACAACAAACAGTCTTGCGGGAAACCTCGGCTCGGTGGCGTTTGGCAATCTCCTCACCCCGTCGAACCTGTTTCAGAAGTACACGTCATTCGGCGCGCAGGCTGCGAAACTACTCGGCGATCACAACGTGAAGTTTGGTTGGAACTTCCTGCGCACTAAAGCTGACGGCGTTGAAGCGTCGGTCCAACAGCTTCAACTCTTCGCGCTTCAAAGTGATTTCGCAACGTTCGGACCGGTCAACGCCGGTTTCTTTACAGTGACAACAGCCGGCGGTCTGACGCCGCAGGCAAACGAGATCCACGTTCGCAACAACTACAACGGCCTTTTTCTACAGGACGACTGGCGCTTTCTGAATAACTTAACTTTGAATCTCGGTCTGCGTTGGGATTACGACTCGGAGTTTCAGACCAAGCGAAATATTTCTCCGCGAGTTGGTTTCGCGTGGATGGCCACGCCGAAGACCGTCGTTCGCGGTCACTTCGGAGTGTTCTACGATCAACTCCGCCTGACGACAGTGCGCGCGGTGCCCACTTTCGGCGGCGCGGACCAGCGCGTGATCCAACCGTTCTCGTATCCCCGAGGCTTCTATGGCAATCCGAGTATCGCGGCGGCGGCAATCGGCGCGTCGCTTTTCCCGGGCGGTTTCTGTGTGTCGTCGAGTTTGACTGACGCGCAAATTCTGGCGGGTGGTTTGACTTGTCCAGCGTTTGGCGGCGGTGCGGCAAACCAGTTTATCGGCATCGATCGACTCAACCGCGTGGTCGCTGCGGGACATGCCTTTATTCCCGCGAACTCCGTGATCAATATTTCAAACATCCAGCAGATCTCTGGCCTGTCACCTGATCAATATTTGCTTCAGGCTGCGGCTGCGATTGGCAAACCAGCCGGCTTCTTTTTCTGGGGACCATTCGGCGTGCTATCACATGCCGCGATCCCGGCGCAGCTCTTCCCCACCGACATCGATCGCTCCTTCAAAACGCCTTTCACGACGAGCTACGGCATCGGCGTGCAACGTGAAATCGGAAAGAGCATCGTCGTGACGGCCGACTTCTATCACCGCAACATGAACGACATGCTCGGTATTCGCGAAGCCAACATCGCGTTTCAGTCACGGTCGAATGCGCGACAATTTCTGCCGCCGTTTACCGCTGGTCCAATCCGCACGTTTGGTCCATGGTACGAAGGCACTTACGACGCGCTGGTGTTGAGCTTCACGAAGCGCTTCAGCAAACGTTTCCAGTTGAGCGGAAATTACGCTTTCGCCGATCAAACAGACAATCAACTCGGAATCAATTCGTTGCCAACGGACAATTTCATCGGCATTGCGCCGGTGGTGAGCAGCACCGAAGCGGGCGTGTTGAGAACGAACGCGAATGGCGGTTACACTCGCGCCAATGGCCGATTCGTAGCTGCTGCCGGGTCCTTCGTCAACGGCCCCGATCTCGATAAAGGTCCGTCTGACTTGTCGGTCGATCATACGTTCCAGATCAACGGGTTGCTCGAGCTGCCCTGGCAGGTTCAACTGAGCGGCATCTTTCGCGCGCAGAGTGGTTTTCATTACAGCCGCACCGGATCAGCATCAGATCCCGACGGCAACGGCACTCTGACGGGCATCGATTTCGTCGCGGGTCGAAACGCTTTCACGGCGCCGCCGTTTGCGAATCTCGACATGCGTTTCGCGAAGAGAATCGATTTCACCGAGCGTCTGAAAATGCAGGTGATGCTCGAATTCTTCAACATCCTGAACCGTCAGAATACGGCCTCGGTGTTTACTACTGGCTCAGATCCGAACTTCGGCAAGAAAGCCCAGGTGCTGCCCGGCCGCGAGGGCCAATTCGGATTCCGGTTCGAGTTCTAACTCATTTGAACGTGGAGTTTCCCGCAGAGGCGCAAAGACGCAAAGAAAACCTTTTACCCCTCTTTGCGTCTTTGCGCCTTTGCGGGAAAACTTCAAGCATAAGCCTTGCGGGAAAACTTCAAGCATAAGTATGAACAAAGTCCGCCGTAACGTCGCTCGCCTACTCATCTGCCTGATCGCGTTGAATCTCTTGCGAGCGCCGCTGGCGGCGCAGCAAGCGGAGCCGATCTACGACATCGTCATTCGCAATGGTCGTGTACTCGACGGCTCAGGTAATCCGTGGATTCTCGCCGACATTGCGATTAAGGACGGTCGCTTTGCGCGTATCGGCAAAGTGGTCGAACGCGGACGTCAGGAGATCGACGCGAGCGGACGCTACGTCTCACCGGGTTGGATCGACGTCATGGACCAATCGGGTCGGGCGTTGATGGTTAACGGTCTCGCCGAAAGCAAACTGATGATGGGCGTGACCACCGGCATCGGTGGTGAAGGCGGCACGCCTGTTCCTGCAGACAAGATCGCCGAATACTTCGCCAGCCTCGAGAAGTCGGGGATCAGCATGAACTTCGGGACCTACTTCTCCGAGACGCAGGCCCGCGTCGCTGTTCTCCGCGAGGATTCCCGCGCTCCCACGCCCGAAGAGCTCCAGCGCATGAAGGCGATCATGGAGACCGCCATGAAAGCCGGCGCGATGGGTATGACCACCGCCCTCATCTACCCGCCATCGAGCTACGCCACCACTAACGAGCTGATTGAAATGGCGAAAGTCGCCGGACAGTATGGCGGCATCTACGCCAGTCACATTCGTGGTGAAGGCAAGGAGCTGGTCCAATCGATTGAAGAAGCGATCACGATCGGTGAGAAGGGTGGACTGCCGGTTGAAGTCTTTCACTTGAAAGCTGCGTACCAACCGGGTTGGGGTCGCTTGATGCGTCAGGCTGGTAGAAAGATCGACGAAGCGCGAGCACGCGGCGTCGACGTCGCCGCTGACATGTATCTCTACACCGCAGGCGGCACCGGACTCGAAGCAGTGATCCCCTCGTGGGCCTTTGAAGGCGGTGACGAGAAGCTGCTCGAACGGCTCAAAGATCCGGCAACACGCGCGCGGTTGAAACGAGAGATGGTGACCGGTTCGCCCGGCTGGTGGAACATTATCGAAGCTGCCGGTGGTTGGGACGGCATCGTCCTCGCCAACGCGCAGAACAAAGACAATGCGCACTTCGAGGGCAAGAGCCTCGCGCAGATCGCGAAGGAGTGGAAGAAAACGCCCGCTGACGCCGCGTTTGATCTCGTCGCGGCGGGTAACGGACGCGTCACCGCGATCTATCACATGATGAGCGAGCAGGACGTCATCACCGCGTTGAAGTTTCCCTGGACCAGCATCGGTAGCGACGCGGGCGCTTCACTGAAGCCCGGCGTCGACACGCTGGGCCTCGGGCATCCGCGCGGCTACGGCAACTTTCCGCGTTTGATCGCCCGCTACGTTCGGGAGAAACACGTCCTGACACTCGAAGAGGCAATTCGCAAGATGACCTCCTGGCCGGCCACGCGCATGCGCCTCAACTCACGCGGCGTGATCAGAGAAGGCTGCTGGGCCGACGTCGTAGTCTTCGACTACAACACGATTCAGGACCTTTCCACTTACGAAAAGCCCTTTGTCTATCCCGCCGGTATCGATTACGTGCTCGTCAATGGGCAAGTCGTAATCGATCACGGAAAGCATACCGGCGCGCGTCCGGGTCAGGTCATCTATGGCCCGGGACGCATTTCGAACAACGGAGCAACCAGTGAAGGAAGATAAGAACCTCCTGAATCGTCGCGATCTGTTGAAACGCGGCGGGCTCGCCGCCGCCGGACTGGTCGTTGCGCCGATGTTGAATCGTGGCCGCTTCCGCCTTTTCGCGAACTCGCCGGTCGAATACACGTCGCGGGCGATCGACCTGGTCCAACAGTCGCTCGTGATCGACATGCTCGGCCCGTTCACGCTCAACTTTGCGAAACAGGGCCAGTGGTTCACGAATCCGGAGAGTTTCAGTTTGTCGGACCTGCAGCCCTACAAAGATTCGGGCATCAACGTGTTTCACGTCGCTACCGGCCTGGGCGGTCCTGACGCTTACGATCGCACGCTGCGGATGTTTGCTTCGTGGAACGGATTCATTGCCAACCACGATCAGTACTTGATGCGCATCGACAGCGTGGCGGATCTCAATCGCGTCAAGACCTCAGGCAAGATCGGGATCTGCATCGGTCTGCAAAACTCCGAACAGTTTCGCCGGCCTGAAGACGTCGACTTCTTTCACAGCATCGGCCAACGCGTCTCCCAATTGACTTACAACGCTCGCAACCTGATCGGCAACGGCTCGAC
>DATANW010000351.1:0-13582 GCA_036266055.1 Pyrinomonadaceae bacterium
CGGGGCGGGCGGTGACTTGCGCAGCATCCCGATCGGACGGCCGGTGGCGAACACGCAACTGTATGTGTTGGACGCAGCGTTGCAACCGGTGCCGGTGGGAGTAAGCGGAGAACTGTACATCGGCGGAGTGCAGTTGGCGCGCGGTTACTGGCGACGTGCGGGGCTGACGGCGGAGCGCTTCATCCCGGACCTGTATGCCGGTGCAGGTGGGCAGCGAATGTACCGGACGGGAGACGTGGCTCGGTATCTGGCGAGTGGGGAGATCGAGTACCTGGGACGAGTGGACCAGCAGGTGAAGTTACGCGGCTTCCGCATCGAGTTGGGTGAGATCGAAGCAGCGTTGATGACGCACGACGAGGTGCGGGAAGCAACGGTAATCGTGCGCGTCGATGAAACCAATGGTAATGGTCATTTGGGCCAGTTGGTTGGTTACTACACCGCCGCGGGCGCCGACGAAAAGGTCCTCGCGAGCGAGCTGCGACAACATCTTAAAGTACGACTGCCGGACTACATGGTGCCGGCGCTGCTGGTGCAACTCGAGCAATTGCCGCTGACACCAAGCGGGAAGATCGATCGAAACGCCTTACCGGCGCCGCAGTTTGAGCGCGCAGTGAGCGGGGTCGTTTATGAGGCGCCGCGCAACGCTGTCGAAGTCGTGCTTGCATCGATCTGGTCCGAAATCCTCAAAGCTCCGACGGTCGGCGTCCACGACAATTTCTTCGCGCTTGGTGGCGACTCGATCCGCAGTCTGCAAGTCGCCGGCCTGGCGCGCGAGCGCGGGCTGAACATCAGCCTTCAACAGATGTTCCAGCACCAGACGATTCGTGAACTCGCGGCGGCGTTGAAGCGGCAGGAATCGGATGATGCAGCCGAAACCGACGTGACGCCGTTCTCAATGTTGAGCGAAGCTGACCGCGCGAAGCTGCCCGAAGATCTCGAGGATGCTTACCAGCTTTCCATGCTCCAGGCCGGAATGCTCTACCACATGAGCGCGATGGCCACGTCGTCGCTCTACCACAACATCAACAGCATGCACTTGCGCCTGCGCTTCGACGAAAGCGCGCTCAGGCAAGCTGTGCAGCGCGTCGTCCGCCGGCACGAAGCACTACGAACGTCGTTCGACTTGAGCGGTTACAGCGAGCCGCTCCAACTCGTACATCGCGACGCCGAGATGGAGATCCGGGTTGAAGATCTGCGGGGACTGAGTGACGCCGAGCAGGAGCGTGAAATCAAGGCCTACATGCAAGCCGAGCGTCAGCGCGGGTTTGACCTTTCGCGCGCGCCATTGCTGCGATTCGCCGTGCACCTGCGCGACGAGCAGACGTTCCAATTAACCCTGACTGAATGTCACGCAATCCAGGACGGTTGGAGTCTGCATACGACGCTAGCGGAGATCTTCGAGGGGTACTTCGCGTTGTTGCGCGGTGAGGAACCGGACCAACTGGGCCAACTGAGCGTCAAGTACCGCGAGTTCGTTCAGCTCGAGCGAGAAGTGATGCGCAGCGACGAACAGCACCGCTTCTGGCACGACAAGCTCGCCGGCAGCACACTGATGGAACTGCCGCGCGCTGCGAGCGCGAACGAAGGCGCTGATCCGCAAGTGTTGATGAAGGTCTTCGCTGTTCCGGAAGACGTTTCCGACGGCCTTCATCGACTCGCGCGCGAGGCTGCCGTTCCGATCAAGAGCGTGTTGCTCTCGGCGCACTTCAAAGTGATGAGCATGCTGAGCGGCGAGACCGACATCGTGACCGGCGTCTCCACGAATGGCCGTCCGGAAAAGAAAGACGGCGAGAAGGTCGTCGGACTGTTCCTCAACTTCCTGCCGTACCGCCGGCGCGTTTCATCAGGGACCTGGATCGATCTTGCGCGCGAAACGTTCAGCGACGAGCAGGAAATTCTGCCGTACCGCCGCTATCCCATGGCCGCGTTGCAGCATAGCCGCGGGCGACAGCGTTTGTTCGAGGCGGGATTCAACTACGTGCATTTTCACGCTGTCGATGCTGTGTTGCAGTCAGGTGAAGTTGAGCTGCTCGATTTCAAAACCTTCGAGGCGACCAGTCTAACGCTTCAGGCACATTTTAATCGCGGGCTGCTCAACTCACGAATCGGTCTCACACTCGAATACGACTCTGTCAGGCTAACTGACGACCAGATTCAGCGCATTGGCGGTTATTACCTCAACGTCCTCAGCGCGATGGCGCGCGAGCCGTTCGCGCACCACGACGCGCAGAGTCATCTCGCGCCTGCAGAGGAGCGGCTGTTGCTGCACGCGTGGAATGACACGCGCACTGAGAAAGACGCCGTCGTTTTCGTGCATGAAGAGTTTGAGCGACAGGTGATGAGCACGCCGGCAGCAGTAGCGGTAGCCTTCAACGACGAGCGCGTCACGTTCGCCGAGTTGAACACACGGGCCAACCAGGTCGCGCACTTCCTGCGCCGGCTGGGTATTTCTTCCGACTCGCGCATCGGCATCTGTTTGGAACGTTCGCCTTTGATGTTGGCGGGCTTGCTCGGCATTCTCAAAGCGGGCGCGGCTTACGTTCCGTTTGATGCTGAAGGCCCGCCGGAGCGTTTCTCATTCATGGTCCAGGACGCGCAGGTCGACGTGCTGCTCACGCAGGAACGCCTGCTGGCAGCCGTGCCGGATGATCTTTCGCAAGTCATCTGCCTCGACGCCGACTGGGAGTTCATTTCGCAGTGCGAAACTACAAACCCGCCGATCGCGCTCGACGAAGAGAACCTTGCCTACGTCATCTACACTTCCGGATCGACCGGACGCCCGAAGGGCACGATGATCACTCATCGCGGCCTGAGCAACTACCTGCGCTGGGCCATCGCTGCCTATCGTTTGCATGATGGGCAGGGGGCAATTTTGCACTCGGCGATCAGCTTCGATCTGTCTGTCACCAGTGTTTTCGCCCCGCTGCTTACCGGAACACAGCTGTTGATTGTTCCCGAGTCGTCAGGCATCGAAGGTCTTAGCGATACGCTGGAGTCCGCACCCAACCTGAGCTTACTGAAACTCACCCCGGCACACATCGATACTCTGAAACAACGACTCGATCCGCAGCGACTCTCCGCGATGACCAAGGCCCTCATCATCGGCGGCGAAGCTCTCCTCGGAGAATCGCTTGCGCTCTGGCACGAGCACGCGCCGCAGACGCGGATCATCAACGAGTATGGTCCAACAGAAACCGTTGTCGGCTGTTGCGCTTATGAAGTCGCGGCGGGAGAGATCACACCGGGAGCTGTCCCCATCGGACGGCCCATTGCCAACACGCGGCTCTACGTTCTTGATCGCGCGTTTCAACCGGTTCCTGCTGGTGTTGCGGGCGAGCTCTTCATCGGCGGTGTGCAACTCGCGCGGGGCTACTTGAGACGATCGGGTGTTACGGCCGAGCGGTTCGTGCCTGACCCCTTTGCTTCAGAACCCGGTCAGAGGCTCTACCGGACAGGTGACCTCGTGCGTTATTTGCCTGATGGGAACCTGGTGTTCGTTGGGCGACGCGATCAGCAGGTAAAGGTGCGTGGCTATCGCATCGAGCTCGGCGAGATCGAAGCCGCCCTCGACAGCCACCCCGCGGTTGAACAAAGCGTCGTGCTGGTGAACGAGCAGGCGCCCGGCGATAAACAGTTGGTTGCGTACATCGTGGCCGAATCACATCGAGCAGCAGCGGCGCTGCATGAGACTGTGGATCTCCATGCAGAGCATTTAGACGAGGTGCTCAGGTTCGAACTGCGCGGTCATCTTCGCGCGCATCTGCCGGAGTACATGATTCCAGCGACTTTCTTTACGCTTCGGCGAATGCCGCTGACTGTGAGTGGCAAGGTAGATCGCAAGGCGCTGGCCGGACTCAGCGCGGAGCGCACGCCGGCTGATCGCGCTTACGTTCCACCGTCTTCCGAAGTCGAGAGAGTTTTGGCTGATACCTGGTCGGAGATTCTGCGTGTGCCGCAAATCGGCATCCACGACAACTTCTTCGAGCTGGGTGGCGATTCAATTCGCGGTATGCAAGTCGTCGCGAAACTGAACCAGGCACAGTTGCGAGTGACCTCGACGCAATTGTTCGAGCACCCGACGATTGCGGAACTTGCGACGTTGGTCCAGGTGAACGGGCAGAAGCCGGTGGGCACACGATACGAGGAGGTCAGCGGTGATGTACCGCTGACGCCTATCCAGCACTGGTTCTTCAACCCGCTACCCCGCGAACCGCATCATTTCAATCAGGCGCTGATGTTCGAAGTGCCTCCGGGTCTGGATCCGGATGCGCTCCGTGGCGCGCTCAACTCTCTCGTCGAACATCACGACGCACTGCGGTTGCGGTTCACGCAGGAGGATGGAGTATGGAGACAGCTTAACGCGCCCGTTGGTGAGCCGGCGTCGTTAGCAATGTTCGATGTATCGGCGTTTCCACCCGCTGAACAACTGGCAATAATCAAAGACAACTCCGCCCAACTACAGGCCACCCTCAATATGTCGACAGGCCCGACGTTGCGTGCGGGTTACTTCGATCTCGGCACGGAACAAAAAGGGCGATTGCTGGTGATCATTCACCACCTGTGCGTCGACGGCGTCTCGTGGCGCGTGTTGCTCGAGGATCTACGCCTCGCTTACGAACAACTGCAGCGGCGCGAAGAAGTGAAACTGCCGGCGAAGACCACGTCGTTCAAACGCTGGGCGGAGCAGTTGCAGCAGTACGCGCAGAGCGATGAGCTGAAAGCCGAAGCAGACTACTGGCTGGAAACGATTCCCCGCGATATCTCACCGCTGCCAGTGGACCACGCGGCGGGAGCGAACACCGTTGCATTACAGCAACACGTGAAGACGCGACTGGACGTAGAAGATACGCGCGCACTGTCGCAGGAGATGCCAAAAGTCTTGCGCACGGAGATCAGCGACATCCTGTTGACTGCCTTAGCGCAAGCTGTTGGCGGGTGGACCGGCGCGAGGCGATTGTTGGCGGACGTCGAAGGACACGGCAGAGAAGCGTTGTTTGACGACGTTGACGTGTCGCGGACTGTCGGCTGGTTCACGAGCGTCTACCCGATCCTACTCGACACGAGTGGAACGCGAGACGGCTGGAGTCTGTTGAAGATCGTCAAGGAACGCCAGCGCGCGATTCCGCGTCGCGGTGTCGGCTATGGTCTGCTGCGATACTTGCGCGACGTCGACGACATCGCCGAGCAACTGCGCCGTCTCCCGGCAGCGCAGATTCAGTTTAACTACCTGGGCCAGCTCGATGACGCGGCCGTTGAAGACTCACCCTTTGCTCCGGCCAGCGAGTCGGCTGGTCCTACCCAGGGCCTTGACGCCGAAAGACGCTATCTCCTCGAGATCTCCGCCAGCGTTGAGCGCGGTGAGCTACAGGTGATCTGGACCTACAGCGGCGAGATGTACGACCGCGAAACGATCGAACAACTGGCTGAGGATTACCTGCGAGCGGTGCGGGATTTAGTGAAGCGCGGGTTGTCCGGCGAAGAAGTCGTGCTCTCCGCCGCCGACTTCCCGAAAGCCCGCATCAAGCAAGAGCACCTCGACAAATTGTTGACGAAGCTGAAGCGAAACTAACTCCCACTCCCAACCTCCCAACCGAACCGAGGTTTCAAATGCCCGAGAACATAGAGGACATCTATGAGCTATCGCCCATGCAGCAGGGCCTGCTTTTCGACAGCCTGCTTGCGCCCGATAGCGGTGCGTACAATTTGCAGTTGAGATGTTTGCTGCGCGGCGAGTTGAACCTGGAAGCGTTCGATCACGCGTGGCAGCGGGTCGTCGATCGCCACGCGTCACTCCGCACCTCGTTCCATTGGGAGGAACTCGACAAGCCGCTACAACTCGTCAGCGAACAAGCCAAACTGCCGCTCGAATACCTCGATTGGCGCGCCGTCTCGCCAGAAGAACAACGCGACATGATCGAACAATTCCTCCGCACGGACTACCGCCGTGGTTTCGATCTTACAAGCGCGCCGTTGATGCGTCTGACATTGATCCGTCTCGACGACGATCTGCATCAATTCGTCTGGAGCTATCACCACATCGTTACCGACGGCTGGTCCGGGCCGCTGATCTTCAAAGAGGTGTTCACCTTCTACCGCGCTTACTGCGAGCGACGCGAGGTTAGCCTTGCTCCGAGTCGTCCATACGGCGATTACATCGCGTGGCTGCAAGAGCAAGATCCGGCGCGCGCCGAATTGTTCTGGCGTCAGATGCTCAAGGGTTTCACTGCGCCGAACATTCTGCAGATCGAGCAAACGGCGGATACGGAATCCGAAAGAGACGAGCGCGACGCGCAATGTCAGCTAAAGCTGTCCGTCGAGACAACAGCCGCTCTTCGTCGCGGGACGCAGCAACATAAACTCACCCTGAACACGATCGTGCAAGGCGTATGGGCCATACTGCTCGCCCGCTACAGCGGAAAATCCGACGTCGTGTTTGGTGCGGTAGTTTCAAACCGCCCGCCGGAGGTTCCGGGTATCGAGGAGATGGTCGGCGTCTTCATCAACACGCTGCCGGTGCGGGCGCCGATCGCGTGGGATCAATCCGTCGTAGCGTGGCTCACGGAGCTCCAGCGACAGACGGCGCGGGCGAGACAATACGAGTACACACCACTGGTGCAGGTGCAGGGTTGGAGCGACGTGCCTCGGGGCGTGCCGCTGTTTGAAACACTGCTCGTTTTTGAGAACTATCCGATGGAAGAGGCGGCGATGAGCGGGCCATCGGTGGGACTCGAGATCTCGGAGCTCAAAACGATCGACCGGAGCAGTTATCCGCTCTCGCTGATGGTCGAGCCGGGTGCGCAACTTTCATTACAGCTCATCTTCGATCCGCGCCGCTTTGAGGTGGAGACCATCTCTCGTCTGCTCGCGCATCTCAAACTGCTACTCGAAAACATCGTCGCCGATCCGGCGCGGCGGCTCTGGCAACTGCCACTGCTCGTCGAAGCCGAACGTCAATCATTGTCGGATTGGAATGACACGAACCTCGAGTACGCGCACCAAGTGCTATTGCACGAATTGGTCGAAGCGCAAGTCGAGCGAAAGCCCGAGGCGACGGCGGTGGTGTTCGATGGGCGACAAGTGACGTATCGCGAGTTGAACGAACGCGCCAACCAACTCGCCAACTATCTTCGCTCGCTCGACGTCTCGCGGGACGTACGCGTAGGTGTGTTGATGGATCGTTCAGACGAGATGCTGGTGGCGCTGCTCGCGATCCTCAAAGCGGGCGCCGCTTACGTTCCACTCGATCCCGAATATCCGCCAGAGCGCCTCTCGTTCATGCTCGAAGATTCGCAGGCCGAAGTGCTGCTCACACAGCAGCCTCAACTCGAGCGCCACTACTGGCTCGAGCGAATCAAAACACGCGTGGTGCCGCTCGATGCCGAGTTGTCGATCATTTCGCAATGCAGCGCCGAAAACCCACGATCGGTGGCCACATGTGACGACCTCGCCTACGTCATCTACACCTCTGGCTCGACCGGCAAGCCGAAAGGCGTTCAGATTTCACACCGCGCGGTCGTCAACTTCATGGCCGCGATGCAGCAGTTATTCAACCTCTCCGATCACGACGTGCTGTTCTCAGTCACGTCTCTCTCGTTCGACATTGCCGGACTTGAACTCTATCTCCCGCTCACAGCGGGCGCGAGCGTTTGGCTGGCCAGTCGCGAAGTGACAATCGAGCCGCAGGCATTGCGCGAAGCACTCGGCAAGTCACGGGCGAGCATCATGCAAGCGACGCCGTCGACGTGGCGAATGCTTTTGGATGCGAACTGGGAAGGCGATGCGAGTTTGAAGATACTTTGCGGCGGTGAGGCACTGCCGCGCGAGCTGGCTGCTCAACTCGTGAATCGTTCCGCTGAACTGTGGAACATGTACGGTCCAACCGAGACCACCATCTGGTCGTTGAGCCGGCGGATTTGCGAGCACGATCGGATCACGATTGGGTTCCCCATCGCCAACACGCAGGTCTATGTGCTCGATGAGCAGATGTTGCGCGTCCCGGTTGGCGTGAGCGGTGAACTCTACATCGGGGGCGATGGACTCGCTCGTGGTTACTTGCGACGGCCGGGGTTGACCGCGGAACGATTTATTCCCGATCCGTATGCGAACGAGTTGGGCCGCAGGTTATATCGCACCGGAGACCTCGTGCGGTATTTGCCCGATGGTTCGATCGAATTCCTGGGCCGTATGGACCAGCAAATCAAGTTGCGCGGACATCGCATCGAGATGGGTGAGATCGAGGCGGCGCTGGATACGCATCCGCGCATTCGACAGAGCGTGGTGCTGGCGCGTGAAGACGTGCCGGGTGATAAGCGGCTCATCGCGTATCTGCTCGGCAAAGCGGGGACGACCGCGGCTGATGTCGTTGCTAATGCCGAGACAAATGGCGGCATCGCGGTGAGCGAAGTGGACGAAGTGTTGCGGTATGAACTGCGTGGACATTTGCGAGAGCGGTTGCCGGAATACATGGTGCCGTCGGCGTTCGTGTTTGTCAGTCGTTTGCCGCTGACGCCTAACGGCAAGGTCGATCGCAAAGCGCTGCCGGCGCCTTCGGCCGCTGGAGTGAAGCGACATGGGTCGGCGGCGAGTGCACCGCGTTCACATCTGGAAGATGCGCTGGCGACGCTGTGGGCAGAAGTGTTGGCGGTAGACTCGGTGTCGTCGACGGACAACTTCTTCGAGTTGGGAGGTCACTCGCTGCTGGCGATGCAGGTAGTGTCACGGGTACGCGAACGGTTGGGAGCGGAGGTGGGAGTAGGGCGGTTGTTTGCGGCGCCGACCCTGGCAGGGTTCGCGGGCGAAGTAGAACGTGCGCTGCGTGAAGGCGAAGGACTGACGGCGCCGCCGCTGCTGCGAGTGGCGCGTGCTGGTGACGCACTGCCGCTTTCGTTTGCGCAACAGCGGTTGTGGTTCCTGGAGCAGTTGGAGTCAGGCACGGCGCTGTACAACATCCCGGCAGCAGTGCGGCTGAAAGGAAGACTGGAGACGGAAGCGTTAGGGCGCGCCCTGGCAGAGATCGTGCGGCGCCACGAAGTGCTGCGGACGAGTTTCGTGAGTGAGGGTGGTGAACCGGTGCAAGTGATCGCGCCGAGTGCCGACGTGCCGTTGTTAGTGGAGGAAGTACCGGAGCAGGAGCGCGAGAGGTGGGTGAGTGAAGTAGCGCAGGAGGAGGCGCGGCGAGGGTTTGATCTTGGGCAGGGACCACTGTTGCGCGTGCGGCTGTTGCGGTTGGCGGCAGAGGAGCACGTGGCGTTGCTGACGATGCACCACATCGTTTCGGACGGGTGGTCGATGGGAGTGTTCGTTAGAGAGTTGGCGGCGCTCTACGAAGCTTACGTGGGCGGGAAAGAGTCACCGCTGCCGGAACTGCCGATTCAGTATGCCGACTACGCGGTATGGCAGCGTGAGTGGCTGAGTGGGGAAGTATTGGAACGGCAGTTGGCGTACTGGCGCAAGCAGTTGGAGGGAGCGCCGGCGGCGATTGAGTTGCCGGCTGACTACACGCGGCCGGTCGCGCAGACGTATCACGGCGGTCACGAGAGTGGGGAACTAGGCGAGACGGTGAGCGCGCAGTTGCGACAGTTGTCACGAAGCGAAGGAGTGACGTTGTTCGTGACGATGCTGGCGGCGTTCAAGGCGCTGCTGTGGCGGTACGGTGGTGGATCCGGCGGTGCAGGTGACGTCGTCGTGGGAACGCCGGTAGCGGGACGCGGACGACTGGAGACGGAGGGGTTGATCGGATTATTCGTCAACACGCTGGTGCTGCGTACGAGAGTAGGGGACAACCCGACGTTCCGCGAATTGCTTAAACAGGTGCGCGACGTGGTGATCGAAGGCCACGCTCATCAGGACGTGCCGTTTGAAAAACTGGTGGAGGCGTTACAGCCGGAGCGCGACATGAGTCGTTCACCATTGTTCCAGGTGATGTTCGGCTGGCAGGCTGAGCCTTTGCACCTCTCGCATCTGAAGGGTCTCGAAGTCAGCGCGGTGAAGAGTCACACAGGCACGGCGAAGTTTGACCTGACAGTGATCATGGACGAAGGACCGCGCGGTTTGATCTGCTCGATTGAGTACAACTCGGATCTCTTCGCGGCGACGACCATTCGCCGGATGCTCGGACACTACCAGCTCCTGCTGGAGTCGGTGGTCACAAGCGTGGAACAGAGAGTGGCAGATCTAACGCTCCTGAGCGACAACGAGCGGCAACAGATACTCGTCGAGTGGAATGACACCGAGACCGACTATGCGAATCTCTCATGTGTTCACAAAGCTTTCGAAGCACAAGTCGAGCGCACGCCCGACGCGCTTGCGTTGACTTACGAAGGTGAGCACCTGACCTACCGCGAGTTGAACGCGCGCGCCAATCGTTTGGCCCATCGACTGCAGAGGCTCGGCGTTAAGCCGGAAGTACGCGTGGGCGTCTACATCGAGCGGTCACTCGAAATGGTGGCGGCACTGCTCGGCGTGCTCAAGGCCGGCGGCGCCTACGTTCCATTCGATCCCGAATATCCGCAAGAACGTTTCGCGTTCATGCTGGCGGACGTGCAGCCAAAGGTGTTGTTGACGCAGGAGCAACTGCTGTCGAATTTGCCGCCCCATCACGCCGAAGTGATCCGGCTAGATTCGGATTGGGGATCATTGGCAGACGAAAGTGATGACAACCCGATTGCCGGAGTGACCGGCGGCAACCTCATCTACGTGATCTACACCTCGGGGTCGACGGGCCAACCGAAAGGCGTGATGAACACGCACCAGGGTGTCATGAATCGCCTGCTCTGGATGCAACAGGAGTTCGCGTTGACCGCCGGCGATTGCGTGCTTCAGAAAACGCCGTTCAGCTTCGACGTATCTGTGTGGGAGTTCTTCTGGCCGCTGTTGACTGGGGCGAGACTCGTGTTGGCAAAACCAGGCGGCCATCGTAACGGAAGGTATCTCGTAAACCTCATCAACCGCGAGCAGATCACGCATCTCCACTTCGTGCCGCCGATGCTGCAGGCGTTCTTGAACGAACCGGGAGTCCAAACATGCACGAGCGTGCGCCGGGTGATCTGCAGTGGCGAGGCGCTGAGTGCCGAAACGCAGGAGAAGTTTCATCGCCGGCTCGGCGCGCGACTCTACAATCTCTATGGTCCAACCGAAGCCGCCATCGATGTTTCTCATTGGGCCAGCCGTCCGGACGACGACGCTCGTTCGACTTCATCGTCGAAGTCCGCGCCGCGCGCGGCGGACCTTTGCCTCCACGAGATGTTCGAGGCGCAAGTCGAGCGCACACCAGATGCTGTAGCAATCATGTTCGAGGAGGAGCAGCTCACTTATCGTGAGTTGAATGGCCTGGCTAACCAGATTGCGCGTCGGCTGCGCCGGCTCGGCGTTGGACCGGAGACGCGTTTGAGCATCTATCTCGAACCGTCGATAGGGATGGTGGCCGGACTACTCGGCGTGCTCAAGGCGGGCGGAGCTTACGTCCCGCTCGACCCTTCACATCCGCAGGAACGTTTGTCGTATATCGTCCGCGACGCGCAGGTGAAGGTGATGCTCACGCAGGAGTACCTGTTGCCGGTGTTGCCTGTGCACGATGCGCAAGTCGTATGTTTGGACAGTGAGTTGTCGGGGATTGTTTCGGAGAGCGTCGAGAAAGCGCGCAGTGGTGTGACGGCCGACAACCTTGCGTACGTCATCTACACGTCGGGTTCTACGGGACGGCCGAAAGGCGTGATGGTGGCCCACCGGGCGGTGTGTAATCACATGCTGTGGATGCAATCGCAATTTGCGCTTCACGGTGAGGACAGTTTGCTGCAGAAAACGACTTTCAGCTTTGATGCGTCGATCTGGGAGCTGTTCCTGCCGTTAATGAGTGGCGCGCGTTTGATCATGGCTGCGCCGGGTGGCCAGCGCGACAGTGCTTATCTCGTCGAAACGATCGTCAAGCAGCGAGTGACCGTGTTGCAGGTCGTGCCCTCGATGTTGCAGGTGTTGCTCGACGAGCCGGGGATCGAAAAGTGTGAAAGCCTGCGGCTTGTTTTTTGCGGTGGTGAATCGCTGCCGTTGGAACTGGTCGAGTCGTTTCGCGCTCGGCTCGGATGGGTCCAGCTGCATAATCTTTATGGTCCAACCGAAGCCGCGATAGACGTTTCGCACCTGAGTTGCGGACGGGCGCGGGATCGTTTTAGCAAACAGCCCGAGGCAGTGCGACAAAAGCATGAGCCGGCGTTCGAGACGAGCGCGACCTGGCGCGTGAACGGCACCGTCCCGATCGGGCGGCCCATTGCTAACACGCAACTTTACGTGCTCGACGCAGCTCTTCAACCGGTGCCGGTTGGGGTCGATGGCGAACTCTACATTGGCGGCGTGCAACTGGCGCGCGGTTACTTGCGGCGGCCGGGATTGACTGCCGAGCGGTTCATTCCCGATCCGTATGCGAACGAGTTGGGGCGCAGACTCTACCGGACAGGGGATGTCGCGCGTTATCTGTCCGACGGCAATCTCGTGTTTGTCGGGCGGCGCGACCAGCAGGTGAAGATACGGGGACATCGCATCGAGATGGGTGAGATTGAGGCGGCACTGGATACGCATCCGCGCATTCGACAGAGCGTGGTGCTGGCGCGTGAAGACGTGCCGGGTGATAAGCGCCTCATCGCGTATCTGCTCGGCAAAGCGGGAACGACCGCGGCTGATGTCGTTGCGAATGCCGAGACAAATGGCGGCATCGCGGTGAGCGAAGTGGACGAAGTGTTGCGGTATGAACTGCGCGGACATTTGCGCGAGCGGTTGCCGGAGTACATGGTGCCGTCGGCGTTTGTGTTTGTCAGTCGTTTGCCTCTGACGCCTAACGGCAAGGTCGATCGTAAAGCGTTGCCGGCGCCTTCGGCCGCTGGAGTGAAGCGACATGGGTCGGCGGCGAGTGCGCCGCGTTCACATTTGGAAGATGCGCTGGCGACGCTGTGGGCGGAAGTGTTGGCGGTGGACTCGGTGTCGCCCACGGACAACTTCTTCGAGTTGGGAGGTCACTCGCTGCTGGCGATGCAGGTGGTGTCCCGGGTGCGCGAACGGTTGGGAGCGGAGGTGGGAGTAGGGCGGTTGTTTGCGGCGCCGACGCTGGCAGGGTTCGCGGGCGAAGTAGAACGTGCGCTGCGTGAAGGTGAAGGACTGACGGCGCCGCCGCTGCTGCGAGTGGCGCGCGTGGGTCAGGCGCTGCCGCTCTCGTTTGCGCAACAACGGCTATGGTTCCTGGAGCAGTTGGAGTCAGGCACGGCGCTGTACAACATCCCGGCAGCGGTGCGGCTGAAAGGAAGACTCGAGACGGAAGCGATAGCGCGAGCGCTGGCAGAGATCGTGCGGCGCCACGAAGTGCTGCGCACGAGTTTCGTGAGTGAGGGTGGTGAGCCGGTGCAAGTGATCGCGCCGAGTGTCGATGTCCCATTGATCGTGGAGGCAGTGCCGGACCAAGAAGATCAGGAGAGGTGGGTGAGTGAAGTAGCGCAGGAGGAGGCGCGGCGAGGGTTTGATCTTGGGCAGGGACCACTGTTGCGCGTGCGGCTGTTGCGGTTGGCGGCAGAGGAGCACGTGGCGTTGCTGACGATGCACC
>DATANW010000352.1:0-9388 GCA_036266055.1 Pyrinomonadaceae bacterium
CGCGCGACGGTCGAAAGCGGAAAGTCGGAGTTCGGACGCTGACCCGGGAATGGGTTCTGTGGCGTTACGGTGAATGGCGCCGCACTGAAGTCCTCCGAGAATGGCGAACCGCCCGAAGTTTGCAACAACGATTGGTTCGACACGCGTTGGAAGTAAACACCATAACCACCGCGGATCACCGTGGTCTGATCGCCGAAGAGATCGTAAGCAAAACCGAAGCGCGGCGCTGGATAGAACTTGAAGCAATCCAACATCGTGCAACGGCTGACGCCCGGATCGCCGACCACCGGAGTGTCTTCCGGATTGATGATCTCGAGCGGCGGCGCAGTGCCGTCTCCGAGCCCGCGGAAGTTCGACAGGAAGTTGAACTTCTCGTGAGCGATGCTCAAACCCTCGAGCCTGAAACCGAGGTTCATGGTTAGCCGCGACTTGAATTTCCAATCGTCCTGCACGTAGTAGGAATGATCCAAGGCGCGGAAGTAAAAGGTCGAGAAACCTGCTCTGCCTTGCGTAGTCGTCACTCGGCCCAACAGGAAATTCTGGAAACCAACCAGTCCGGTGGCGTTGCCAAACGTGACCGAGCCTCGAGTGGCGAAGTTGTTATAGCGGTTCAGTTCGTAATAACTACCTTCGCCGCCGAAGCGGAACTGATGACTTCCTTTGCTCCACGACAGATCGTCGCCGAGCACGAACGTATTGAACGTGCCACCGCGATCATCGTTGACACCCGCTCCGATCGAGAAGGCGCCGGTGACGATGGCCTGATATGCGCCCGGAAACTCCGCTGCATTACCTCGCGTCGCTCCGATGTCTGCCAACGAGATCAGCTCGGCGGGCGCAATCGAGAAGAAGAAGCGGTTGAATCCCGCCTTGAAGTCGTTGACGACGCGCGGCGAAATTACGCTCGTTAGACCAAGCTTGACGAACTTGTTTCGGCCCGGAGCAAACTGCGCGTAATGGAGAGTTCCACCCGCGCCGAACGGACGCAGCGCTTCGTTGGTCGATTGGAAGTAGCGGAACGTCAGCTTGTTGTTCGTAGTTAGCTGGTGGTCCGTGGTGATGGTGAACTGGTTGTCCTTGAACGTTCCCAGCGATGCTCTGTTGATTGAACCAAGGCTGAGAGTTCCGCCGGGACCGTTGAATCCCGCGGCGCCATTGCCGGCGTTAGGAGCGACCGTGGGGATGCAGAAGGACCCACCGAAGTCAGGACACTTGCTACCTGGCAGGTTGAGATACGCAACTGCTACCGGGTTCAGTCCCGTGAAACCTAAAGGCAATCCGCCCGGAAAGAAGGTGGCAATCAAGTTCGCCTCGGAACGGTTGTTTGGCAGGACGGGAATGTTAGTAGCGAAGTTTGTTCCCGCCGCGGTCCCCGAAGCGGCATGCGTGCCCTGATAGTTGAAGAAGAAGAAGTGTCGTTTGTTGGTGTCGTGCAGAACGGGTCCGCCCTCCCCGAAATGCGGCAGGTAAATTGGACCACCGATCGACAGACCATAAACACCTTGCCGATAACGCGGACGATCCTGGCCCGTGCGATTGCGGAAGAAGTCGTTTGCGTTCAACACATCATTGCGCAAGAAGAAGAACGTGTCGCCGTGAAACTCATTCGTGCCGGATTTCAAAGCGACCTGGATGTTGCCGCCGCCGTTGCGACCTTGTGACGCGTCGTAAAGCGACGTTTGGGTTTTGAACTCCTGCACCGTCGACGGATTCGGCAGCGGTACGTTGTCGAGAATCGGAAGATTTATATCGTTGGCGTTGATGCCTTCCAACTGATAGTTGTTATTGACGGGACGCTGACCGTTGACGTTGATCGTTACGGCGCCACGGCCCAGCGCATCCGATTGAAACATTTCGGTGTTCGCGCCGGTCGAGAGTGTCAGCAGCGTCAGGAAGTTGCGGGTCGCGAGAGGCAAATTGTTGATCGTCGTCGATTGCAACGTCTGCCCGGTAGCCGCTGAGTTGAGTTGAATTGGCGTTGCGCCGCCTTCGACGGTTATCGACGCGGTGATCTCGCCGACTTTGAGGGGAACATTAACGGTCGTCGTTTCCGTCACGTTGACTTTGACGTCCGTCAATTCTGTTTTGGAGAACCCGGTCGCGGTCACGATGATTTTGTAAACCCCGGGGGGTAACGACGTGACGCCAAAACTGCCGTTGCCATCGGTGGTGGTGCTTCGTTCAGTCACGCCAGTCGCGGCGTTGATAATGTCCACTTGAGCGCCTGCGACTGCCGCTCCTTTTTCATCCTTGGCAGTTCCGGAGATTGCGCCAGTCGATCCTCCCTGCGCCAGGGCCGTGCCGATCAGGGTGAGAACGACCACAAGTGAAAGAAGTAGTCTTACAAACAAGCCGGAAGCTGTTTGCGCTTTCCTTTTCATGATCGAGTTTTCCTTTCTCTAGTGCATTCGTTTGGAAGAATGCGTTGACAGGGAAGGGAGAGAGAGACGGAATGGCAAGCGCAAGTGCCATGCCCGTGCGTTCGTGAGCGTAACTGTTTAAAGGAAAGAACTTCAGCGCACGACTGCGGCGGTGAGACAAGGGCCGCAGTCCAAAAAATTGGGAGTAATCCAGAATTCTGTAGTTTTGTCTATAGATCACCCTCCGCTGCTCGCCGGCAGATTTGGCAAGTGGGGCTAAGTGTTTGCGGTTAATTCGACGTGGCGCTTACGTTCGAATGCGAGCGCGTTTCGTTTTAGGGCTGTCTGCTTTCCACTGATATAAGGTGGCCCGCTTTACCCCAATTAACTTTGCCGCTTCGTCATAGGTCTTTCCCGTCTGCAGCGCTCGCTGAAGCAACCATTTACGCAGACTGGCGACACTCTTTGTGTAGTCCCATTCGTCGCGGTTGTCTGCTGAGATCGTGAAATTCAAAGAGAGTTGTTTGACTTCTTCCGTGACTGTCTTAGCCAGTTCGCGCACCCATTCGTGTTCGACGTGTGCTTCCAGAAGTTGCCAGGAATTTAAGTGCGAGCGCGCTGCGATCTCTTCACCGAGTAACGCTTGACATTGGGCCAATCGAAGTTCGCAGACGGCGACGATCTTCGGATTCGATGGCAGGCTTGAACCTCGAGACTGAAGCTTCGATTCAGAAGAAACATCGAAAGCGGTTTTGAAATGCGATATGGCGTCCTGGATGTTATCGCTCTTCGCGATACCCTCCTTGGCGAGGGCCAACCTGACTTCGCCTATTGCCAGGTGCGAGTCGACGATGGGCAAGGTCGCGTCATAATCCGTCGCGATCCCCAGCGCCACTTGCGCTTCGTTTAGCGCATCCTGGTAGTCGCCTCTCCCCTGAAGCTGCCGGCTTTGAAGAATGCGAACATTCGTGCGCCATTTCGGATGACCTGTTTCTCTTGTGTGCTTAGCGACTTCGTCGAGGTGAACTTGCGCGTCGTCGTAGTTCTTGGCGAGGTTGTATGCCAACGCCATCTCCCATCGTGCGCGTGCCGCATAGCGCTTATGACCGCCGTGGTCGAAAGCGCTCCGAGCGCTTTCGAGGCTCGTTACGGCGCGCGCAACTTTGGTTGCGTTCGAGCCGGCACGGCAACGCAGGACGGTTCCGTAAAGAAGTTCGATATACGACGGTATGATTGGATGGGTGCTATTCGCCGTCAGCGCCAGTGCCGTCCCTAACGCATTCTCGGCTCGCCTCAAAAAACCCCTAGTGTAATTTACCAGTCCAAAACCAATCCCTACGACCATCGCTTTCTTACGGACCAGGGCCAATTGTGAGTTCGCATTATAAGGCGGTTTCTGCGCTTCCTTGCGCAGCAGCTTGAGGGTGTCGGTAAACACGTTCTCGGCGAGATCGTGTTTTTCCAGGATGCGATAGAGCGAACCGAGCTGATAGTTGAGAGTTGCTTTTGCGAGGTAGCATTTTAGGTCGTCGGCTTCGATTCTCTCGCCAGTAAACTTTATCAACCATTCGAACATCTTTGCGGCTTGATCAGTTTTGCCGGATCGTTTTAATTCATTGGCACCGCACGCGCAATAAAGGACTTTCTCAAGCGCAAGTTCGCGCTCTTCGCGGGGAACGCCATCGTTTTTCGCGGCCCACTGCACGTCCAGTTCGCGTAATTCTGCGTAAAGCGGCGTCGTTCGTTTTGCGACGGTTTCGTTGAGACCGCTCGCGAACTTAAACAAGTCGTTCAACTCATAAAGCAGCGGTATCGCTGCCCAGTACGCATCAGGGTCTGACTCCTCGTGCTCAGTCACAAAGTTAAATAGGTTCCGTGCCGCGCCCTCGAGAACATCGAACTGGCCCTCGGTGTACGAGCGGATTAGTTGGCGCAACCGGTCATCGAAATCCTTCCGCGTCTTAACGGGCATCTCGAGTTGTTCACGTTGTTGCGCATCTGCGTGCTGCTGGAGCAGCGTCACCGCGTCAGCGATCGATTTGTCCTTGTTGTTCAGAATCTCCTGGACCTTCAGCAGCAAGACGTCAGGAGAAGCGGGTCGTGTTTCTGACTGGTTGTTTTGTGGAGAGTTCGTTGGTCCTGATTTCTTTTTCATAGGAACGCCTCTCGAACCGAAGAATCAAACTGTCGTGAGATTGTAGCGGACAATATCATCGTAGACAGTTTTTGTCTACTTATCTGACATATGGACGTTTGCCTCAGTAATTCGACGGTATTTCAAACGCTTATCGTCCATATAAAAAGATTTATCTACAAAAATAAGTGGACGTATGTACATGTTGGTGTTAGCATGCTCCCGCAAGCGCCTCATCATAGTAATTTGCTTGAAATCGCAATGTTAATCGCCCCCGTTGTTTTAGAAGCGCAAATGCTTGAATCCTTAATGGCGTCCTTGCGAAGTTGCTGAGAAGCTCACACTGTTTTTCAAAGGATCGTTGAGCCAAAGACTCATCCACCTCAAGGACATACCCTTTCCGCCTCGCCACAAACGTAACGGCAAGGCACTGGTCATCTCTTATCAGCAGTTCCCGCAGTATCAGGCTGCGCGAATGCTTTTTCTCTTGATTGAGAGTGGCGGCCATGAAACTCTGTCCTACATGTCGAGTGTGCTTTGGCGACGACACGTTCGTCTGTCCTACCGATAACTCTAACCTCAAACACCAGCGACCAGGTACTCAACAAATCGCGAATCGATACTTCATCCAGCGACTCCTCGGGAGCGGAGGGACGGGAGCGGTTTATCTGGCGAAAGATGTGGTGCTCAACCGGTCCTGCGCTCTGAAATTAGAGCGTCTTGATCAAAGAGATCGCGACCCGATGGGGAAGTTACGTCTCCGCCGCGAAGCACTTATCGCTTGTCAAATAGACCATCGCCACATCGTGAAGGTTTACGATTTCGGTACGAACCCGGTCACGGTCGAAGACGAACGTGGTTCATATACGTTCGAGGAGATCTTCATCGCGATGCAATTTCTTCACGGTGAAACGCTGCACCGGTTTCTCGCGCGCAAAGGAAGACTGGCGCCCGGGGATGCATTGATCGTTGCCCGGCAGGCCGCGCAGGCTCTCGCGGAGCTTCATGCGCGCGGGCTCGTTCACCGGGATATCAAGCCGTCGAACCTGATGCTGACGATCGATCCACGTGGAAAGCTGGTTGTTAAAGTGATCGACCTCGGAGCGGTAAAGCTCGACGATCCAAACACCGTACCTGATTACGAGAACCTGACCACCGGCTTCATCGGCTCTCCGAAATATGCTTCGCCGGAGATGTGTAACCAGCACGTAGTGGACGCGCGATCTGACCTCTATAGTCTCGGCCTCGTGCTCTACGAGATGGTCGCGGGTCGACCGGCGTTTGACGACGCGGAGTTCTCCGATCTGCTTTACAAGCAGGCGCGTGAAGCCCCTCCACCGCTGCTCGATGCGCCGAAGGGATTGGTGCAGTTAATAAACGACACGATTGAAAAGAATCCGGAGCGACGCATTCAAAGTGCTCGCGACTTCATTCGACGCTGTCGCGAGCTCGAGCGAGTGGACGAGTCGTCGCGCACCGCGGGAGCGAGAGTAATCGCCGCACTTCGAGAGAGTGGATACGGGCCGGCGCCAACGAATCTTGACTTAGGCTTCGCCGATGAAGAAACGAAGTTCGCCGAACCCGCAAACAACAGCGTCTCTGGTCGCATCTGGCCGATCTCTTTGCCGGATCAAGCGAGGGATCTTGTCGAGGGAACTGTGACGCGTCTCGGCGTCAGCGGTATCTCCGTGAGTCTGAGTAACGGCACGTCAGGAGTGATTCTCTGGCAGGATTTGAAGCCGGAGAACAGCGAAGACTTTGTCGTCACGCTTAGACCCGGGCAACCGATTCGTGCGCGAGTGAAGGAACACGGCGCTGCCAACCGAGTAGAGCTTACATCTCCGGTTACGTTCGTTGCCGATGAATCGCTTCCTCCTGTTGCGCCGCCGGATCCGTCGTCGCCTGGTCCATTACCGGGTGCTGGATTAAGCCCGCTGCCAAACGCCAATTCTCGCGTTAGCGAGAACGCTCGGATTGCGCTGACGGTATTTATGTTATTGGTCCTGATCGGTGCCTCAGCGGTTCTTTTGGGTCGACGTTTCCTCAAATCAACAGCACGCCAGGCTGATTCGCCGGTACCTGAGGTGAGGGACTCAAAGCCCGTGGACTTCACCGCCGGGATCGGTGACCAGGCTGAGACGACTACCGATTGTAATCTTCGAGCAACTTTCAGCGCGGGAAGCGCGAAAGTAGGGCTGGTCAAGAAGGGCTCACGAGTGCAGATTCTCGATCAGTACCGCAACTGGCGGCGCGTCCGTATTCTTCGGCGCGCCGGAATACCGGACAGTCCGCAGTCGGAAGATGAAGGTTGGATCGACGGCACGAATCTTCGGGCGGTGGAAACTGATCAGATTTAGGAGGTCAGTCATGTTCGCAGATTGGACGCGCGGGGAACTCCTCAGTTTGATTGCGTTGCCGTTGTGGGCCATCGCAACACTTGCGAACGCTTTCGCCTTGCAATCGCCGGTTGTACGCCGGTGGCTCGTTTCAGCGTGCATGGTAGCGATCATTTTCCTCGCGGCCGGCGTCGTGTGGTTGGGCCACCGTAGTGAAAAGGCGCAAGTTCCGGCCGTGCCCCCGACGCCCATTAAAACGCCTCCAACCAAACAGGCGGCCGCGCCGACTCCTCAACCGACTCCGCAGCCGGTGGCGACGAGTTTTATCGCGGAACCACCTGATCCACAGGCGTGCCGGTCAGGATATTGTCTGGTCGCGGATTTCGAAGGCTCGCTAATGCCTAACGGAGACAAGATCGATGCGACGATCACGACGGCTAATTTCGATCTCTGTCGTTATAGCGCGCACGGTTCGCGGAGAGTTGCGGTCAGAGTCGGAGCCGAAGTTCCTTCGGGTCGTCATTCGCGAATCAAATGGAGTTCGTGGACTCCGATTGCCGTGTTGGCGCCAGGGAACAGTTATTCACTTGAAAAACCTTTGAGTCTTTCGATTCCGACTCGAACGCGTGATTTGTCGGCCTCGGCGATAGTGGTCGAGGTTGAGAACCAGACTTGTGATACTGGCAAACGAAATCGGTACCAACTGCGATCCACCTCTGATGTGTCGGGCAACTAGATGGGATTGCGCACCACTTCGACGGAACAATGCGCTTTCGTAACCAAAGCCGTCGCCACGCTTCCCAGTTGAAACCGTTGCAGCGCAGTGCTGAAGCGACGCCCGCCGACGAAGATCGCATCGGCATCCCACTGTCGCGCCTGTTCGATCAACACGCGACGCGGATCGCCCTTCGTCAGGTTCACTGAAACCTTCAAACCGATCAGGCTCAACTCGTGCTCGGCCCATTGAACCATCGGCTGCGATGCCAGCGGCGCGTCGTAACCCCGGAGCACCGAAGGAATGTGATCGTCGACAGAGACGATCCGCACCTCGGTCCCGTACGGCCAAACACGTGTTCCGACAGCGCGGACAGCCCGTTCCGCTTCCGGAGATCCATCGATGCCGATCACAAGCTTCGGCGGCTGCGTCACGTCAATATCGATGGCCCCGCGTCCGATGCGAACAGAGTGCTGCGACGTAGTAACGATTTTCTTGGACACGCTGCCGAGTAAGAGCCGGCCAACCGCCGAACGCCCATGCGACCCGACAACAACCAGATCGGGTTTCCACTCGTTAGCTTTGTCGATCAGCTCCCACGCAGCGATACCATTCGGCGTCTCGGAGCGAACGTACCAGTTCGGAAAGTACCGCCTGAGCTGATTCGTTGCTTTACTCGCGAACGCGCCAGCCTCGTTAACGACGCGCACGTTTTGCTGCTCCGCGTACATCAAGCCCGAAGTGACTCTGCGCGACGTGAGCGCCTGGCCCACCAACTCGTAATGCGGGGTTGCGGGCGCCATCATGACGTCAGCCACTGAAACGATTAACGCTTCGGCTTCAGGTGGCAACCCCGCGCGCCGCAAATCGGCCAGCGCCGCGTCGGCACTTTGTGATCCATCGTAGCCCACTAAAATCTTCATCATCTTTACTCCGCTCACTTTCTTGTGACGTCATGATCGTAGCGGTCAATCGATTCCGGAACGAGGGTGTTTTCACGCGTTAATGGCAGGAGTTATCTCCTGTTTCCGCGCCCTCCACCGTTGCTATACTGCTGTCATCGCAACAGTTCTGAGGTGATGATGAGTATTCGCGGGCGATTACTGGCACTCGCAATCGGAGGAGTTCTTCCGCTCCTGCTCGTTGGACTCACCGCGCTGTGGTTCGTTTGGAGTGAGAAGCGAAATCAGCTCAATGAATCGCTGGAACAACAGTCAGAATTGCTGGCAGTGGTTTTCGATCGCTGGCTCGAGTCCGGTCAGGCCGAGCGGGAGGGCGCGGCGTTGCGCGACGCGCTTCACGGGATCTCGTTGCCGGATCGCGCGCTGGTCACGCTGCTCGATCAGAACTACCGCATCGTTTATCGAAGTCAGACCGAGGAGTCGACCCTGGGTCTGGACCTGAGCGGAGTCGAGAAGTTGTCGGCTCTGAACGATCGGCCTACCGCAGTGATCGTGACGAGAAGTTCGATCGATGGTGTTGAGCGCGTGTATGGTCTGAGCCGTGTAGGGAACACCGGCTACGTCGTTATGGTTGGCGTGCAAAGCGACATTCTCTACGCCTCAGCATGGCGACAATTGAAGGGCTACGCGGTGGTGGGTTTAGTGATCGTTTTTTGTACCGTCGCCGGGGCTTTGTTGATCGCGCGGAGCATCGCGCGACCGGTGCGTCTGCTGAGTTTTGCTGCTGAAGATTTTGGCCGCGGCAACTTCTCCGCGCGTGCCCCGGCTGAAGGCGGCGATGAGATGTCGCGTCTGGGCATGAACTTCAATGCCATGGCCGAGAGTTTACAGAAAAGGGAAGAGCGACTGGCGGAACTTGATCGACTGAAATCGGAGTTTGT
>DATANW010000353.1:0-2968 GCA_036266055.1 Pyrinomonadaceae bacterium
CCGTAACGGATACGATCAAGCAGGTAAATGGCGATACGATTGTGAACACGCTCGAGCGTCGTGATTTACGCCGCGCGCTGACGCCACAGTGCTTTCGTTACGAACTTTTGCGGGAAGCGTACGAGCATGCTGACGTAAACGATCCGTCGCTCACCGACGAAAGCGCACTTGTCGAAAAGATCGGCGTGCCAGTGACAACGATCGAGGGAAGCAGTAAAAACATCAAAATTACGACTCCGCAAGACCTTTTGATTGCGGAGGCTTTCATGAAGGAGCTTGGAACTTAGTGCTTTGTACTTTGTATTAAGAACAAAGCACTAAGAACGAAGCACAAAGTACAAAGTGTTACGCATCGGTATCGGCACGGATACGCATCGCCTGGTGGAAGGACGTGCGCTCGTGCTTGGCGGCGTGCACATCGCTTCCGATCGGGGCGCCGACGGTCATTCGGATGCCGACGCCTTAGCGCACGCCATTGCCGACGCGATTCTCGGCGCGCTTTGCGAGGGCGATATCGGCGTGCATTTTCCGGATAAGGATCCGCAGTGGGCGAACGCTGACAGCATGGAACTACTCTCGCGCGTGATGTGGTTAGCACGCGAGCGCAGCTTGCACGTCGTCAATGTCGACTCGACAATCCTGCTGGAAGCACCGAAGATCCGGACTTACGTCGATTCGATGCGTGCAAACATCGCGGTTGCGCTCGGTATCGACGCCGGATGCGTGAGTGTGAAAGCCAAGACGGGTGAAGGACTCGATGCGGTCGGTCAGGGTCTCGCGGTAACGGCTCAGGCCGCTGTTCTGATGGAGAGCAACTAAGGAAAGCAGCTTGAGACCACAGGACGTCATAAGAAAGAAGCGCGACGGTCAAAGCCTCTCACGCGCGGAGATCGACTTCTTCGTAGCCGGAGTAACGAGCGGCCGCATTGCCGATTACCAGGTCAGTGCGTTGCTGATGGCCATCTATCTCAACGGCATGGACCAAGCGGAACAGCAGGCGCTGACCGAGGCGATGCTCAACTCCGGCAACATCCTCGACTTCTCCGACATTCCACGACCGAAAGCCGACAAACACTCGACCGGCGGCGTCGGCGACAAGACTTCCATCATCATCGCGCCGCTGGTTGCCGCGTGCGGAGTTTGCGTGCCGATGATCTCTGGTCGCGGCTTGGGTCACACCGGCGGCACGCTCGACAAACTCGAGTCGATTCCCGGTTACAGAGTGAATCTCAGCGCGAGTGAGTTCAAGAAAGTGTTGGACCAGGTTGGCTACGCGATGGCCGGGCAAACTGCGGAGATCGCGCCTGCCGACAAGAAGATGTACGCCTTGCGCGATGCGACCGCGACTGTCGAAGCGATCCCGCTGATCGTCGCCTCGATCATTTCTAAAAAAGGCGCGGCCGGACTCGATGCGATGATCATCGACGTGAAAGTCGGGAACGGCGCGTTCATGCGTGAAGAGTCGCGGGCGACCGAGTTGGCCCACGCGCTGGTGAGCACTGGCAACTCGTGCGGGATCAAGACGCGCGCGTTGTTGACCGACATGAACCAGCCGCTGGGACGCGCGGTCGGCAACTCGCTCGAAATCGAAGAATGCATCAACCTCCTCCGCGGCGATGCGCCCGCAGCAGCGCAGCCCGTGCTCGACTTGTCGTTAGAGCTTTGTGCGCACATGTTGTTGCTGGCGAACGTCGATCAAACAATCGAGGCTGCACACGAACGGCTGCGTGGAGTGTTGGAGTCCGGCAAGGCACTCGAGTGTCTGCGACGGAACATCGAAGCGCAGGGCGGCGACCCGCGCGTGTGCGACGACCCGGCCGGTTTTCTGCCTTTGGTAAGCGAAACCATTAAGGTAGAATCCCCGCGCTCCGGCTTCATAACACGAGTTGATACGACGGAGATCGGTCACGCAATCGCAGCAATCGGCGGCGGACGAGTGCGCATCGAAGACACGATCGATCCCACGGTCGGTTTTACGTCAGAGTTAAAGATCGGTGACCGCGTGAAGGCGGGCGAAGCAATCGGCGTCGTTTACTGCGCAGATGCTGCGGCTGGTCAGGAAGCCGCGCGACGAATTCAAGCCGCGTATCATGTCGACGACGAGCCGTCTTCCGACGCGTTGAAGCTAGTGAAGGAAATCATAAACGAATGAAGTACAGAATTCTGTTTTTGATCGCACTCGTCTGTTGCGTCGCGTTCGCCTTGACCGGTTGCCACGAGACGCCGGCGTCGCAGGATCATTCGAAAATCCGCGTCGGAATCGTTTTCGATATCGGCGGCAAAGACGATCGCTCGTTCAATGCCGCGGCATGGCAAGGTGTGCAACGCGCGGCGAAAGATCTTCCGATTGTCTTGCGCGACATCGAACCGGGAACGCCAAACGCGATCGAGCCCGCCATGCGCGCATTCGCGGAACGCAATTTCGATCTGATCATCGGCGTGGGTTTCGCGCAAGCGCCGATCATGGAGATGGTCGCGAAGGATTACCCGCACATTCAGTTTGCGATCATCGACGGCGTCAGCAAGTTACCAAACGTCGCGTCGCTTATCTTCAAGGAACACGAAGGTTCGTATCTCGTCGGCATCATCGCCGCCAAAGAGTCGCGCACCGGGACCATCGGTTTTCTCGGCGGCATGGACATCGGACTGATTCATCGTTTCGCCAAGGGCTATGAAGAAGGCGCGCGCTCTGTTAACCCAAACATCCGCGTGATCGAGAATTACGTCGGCGTTACGGACGCCGCCTGGAACAATCCAGGGAGAGGCAAGGAGCTTTCGTTGGCCCAGATCGGCAAAGGCGCCGACGTGATCTTCACCGCTGCCGGCAACTCCGGGTTGGGTGCGTTTGATGCCGTCGAACAGCAGGGGAAACAGAATGGACGCGCAACGCACTTCGTGATCGGCGTCGATTCAAATCAAAACATGGTCAAGCCGGGCTTCGTGTTGACCAGCATGATCAAGCGCGTCG
>DATANW010000354.1:0-4978 GCA_036266055.1 Pyrinomonadaceae bacterium
GAGACGTCACTGTGGGCGACGTTTTACTACGCGCGCGGCCTCTTTCAGGACTTCGAGACCTCCCTCTATTTTTCGTTGGTGACTTACGGGACGATGGGCTTCGGCGATGTGGTGCTGCCGCAACGGTGGCGTCTGTTGAGCGGGATCGAGGGGATCTCGGGCGTGCTTCTGTGCGGGCTGTCAGGGGCGTTCATCTTCGCGGTGATCAATGCGCTGTTTCAGCGACGCATGCAGCTCCGGAGTTCGCCTGTCAAAACTTACAGTTCATCCGAGACTCGGATGGACTAACAATGGGAGTGAACGTCTGAGGAGAGTCCGGAGGTCCTATGCGAGTTCTAAGTGCGTCAGGAAGTGTGGTTTCGATCATGGTGGTGCTGCTCGCTGCTGTGATAGCGGCGAGTGGGCAGAAGGTGCGCGTCGGAGCTGACCCTGCGGTCGATCTCACGGTTTACAAAACCTACGCCTGGGACAAGGGAACAGCAGGTGCGAACCCGGTCGTCAATCAAATAATCATCAACGCCGTCGATGCGCAGTTTGCGGCAAAGGGGATCAAGAAAGTCGAGACCGATCCGGACCTGACGTTGTCGGCATTTGTCTGGACTGAGAGCGACATGCAGGTTTCGAATCCCAGTTGGGCGCCGTCGTTGAACTCAATCGCGACGGGCGTAGCGGTCCCATCGCAAAGCTGGGTCGTCACGCGAGGAACGCTCGTGGTGAACATGTCAGACACGAAGACCAAGAACGAAGTGTGGCGCGGGACGGCGAGCGACACGATGAAGCACGGTCCGACGGGCGATAAGATCAAGGACGCAAAGACCGCTGAAAAGCCGATCAAAAAAGCAGTGGAGAAGATGTTCAAGCAGTTTCCGCGTACGTCGCAGAAGTAATTTGGTTTCAATCCGAGTTTCGAAAAACTGTGAGGGTTTGGCGTGCCAACCTGGCTATATGAAATATCATCTTTGCGCGCGGCCCTGTTGTTAGTTGGGTTGGCTGAATTTCTTTCGCTGGTCGGTCTACTCCTCACCAGGCGTTATCTCATTCCTAAATTTCACTTCGGCGAAGGCATCAACGACGCGATCAGCGGGACCGTGCAAGCAATCGGTGTGTTTTATGGAATCACCGTGGGACTGATCGCGGTCGCTGTTTGGAACAGCAATACGAGCGCTTCCAATCTCGTGTCGGGCGAGGCGACTTCGATTGCCGGGCTCTATCGAGATGTCAACGGTTATCCCTCGCCGATCCGAGAGGAGCTGCGGGGGAAGTTACGGCAATACACCGTGTTCGTAATCACCGACGCCTGGCCCGCCCAGAAAAAGGGACAAGCTCCCCAGGGCGGCGTTGCAGCGATGGATGAGTTCCAGCACACGTTATACTCCTTCGAACCAGCCAGTCAGGGCCAGATGGCGCTCCATACGGAGACGCTGCGCGCCTACAACAATCTCATCGAATATCGTAATTTGCGAATCGATGCCGTCAACAGCGGATTGTCGCAGACGATGTGGGCCGTAATCTGGCTGGGGGCTGCGATCAGTATCGGCGTCGCCTATTTTTATCGCATCGAGGATGTGAAGCTTCACGCTGTTCTCGTGATCCTGATGGCCGGATTTCTGGCGCTGGTCCTCTTCATGATCACAATCAACGACAAGCCCTTCTTTGGTTACTCCAGTATCCCTTCGACTCCTTACCAGATAATTCTCGACAACGTGATCGACAAGTCGAAGTAGCGCCCGTGGCATCTCCTGTCAAAAATGACAGTTATCTGCCGTCTCGGCCGCCAATAAAATCCGGCTCATGAAAGTAACAATCACCTCCATCCTGCTCGTTGCTCTTTCCCTATTTGTACCGGGTTCGTCCGCACAAACGGGCGCGCAGCGTGCGGCCGCGCCGCCGCAAGCAGGACAGAAAGCGAATGATCGAGGCTGGCCACGTGGATACAGTCTGCCCAGCGAGGCGCAGATGGTGATCTACGAACCGCAGATCGCGACTTGGGAGGATCAGAAGAAACTGGTGGCTCTTACGGCGGTTTCTTATGTAGCCAAAGGCGCACAAAAACCCGGACTGGGCACGATCAAGCTGGAAGCCGACACCGAAGTCGCGCTTAATGAGCGTCTCGTGAAGTTCACGAATCTCAAGATTGTAGAAACCAACTTTCCTACTCTTACCAAAGAGCAGACGCAGGAGATCGCCACTGACATCGAGAAAAACCTGCCCGATGAAGAGCGCGTGATCTCACTCGATCGCGTACTCGCTTTCGTCGACAAGAGCACGATCAATCCGAAGAACGTTCAGGGTCTGAAGAGCGATCCGCCGAGAATCATCCTGACCGACACGCCTTCCGTTCTCGTCAGTTTCGACGGCGAACCAATCTGGAGTCCGATCAAAGACAATGAGCTGAAGTATGCGGTCAATACCAACTGGGACATCTTCCAGCACCAGCCGACGGGTATGTTCTACCTGCGTAACGACACGACCTGGCTGAGAGCGACCGATCTAAAAGGATACTGGTCCAGGGCCGGCAAACTTCCCGACAGCTTCAGCAAGTTGCCTGAAGACGAAAACTGGAAAGACGTGCGCGCCAATCTTCCGGGCGCAGCCGCAAAAACACTGCCGAAGGTCTACGTCACTACGGATCCGACGGAGTTGATCTACATCGAAGGTAAACCCAAGTACGTGCCGGTCCCGAACACCGGTCTGTTATGGATCAGCAACACGGAAGCCGATCTGTTTCGCATGGGCGAGAACGGTCCCGTCTATTACCTCGTCGCGGGCCGCTGGTTTACGGCGCCGGGATTAGGCGGACACTGGACATTCGCCACTCCAAACCTGCCCGAAGATTTCAAACGGATTTCGGTCGAACACCCGCGTTCGCGCGTGCTCGCGTCGGTGCCGGGGACGCAACAGGCGGCCGAGGCGGTGTTGCTCGCGGAGATTCCGCAGTTTGCACGCGTCAACAAGAAAGAGATAACGGCGCCGGAAGTCATTTATCAGGGCGACCCGCAGTACCAGCAGATCTCGGGGACGGCGCTGCAACGCGCGGCAAATACCGACAAGCAGATCATCAAGGTCGGCGACAACTATTACATGTGCTACCAGGGTATTTGGTTTGTGTCGAACAGTCCGAAAGGCCCATGGACCATTGCCGAAACGGTTCCCAAGGACATCTACAACATTCCGCCAAGCGATCCCGCATACAGCGTCACTTACGTCACCGTCCAGGACGACGAGGACAGCAGTGACGACTGGGTCACTTACGCGTCATACGCCGGCTACACGGGTTTGATGATCGGTTGGGGCTGCGCTGTTTGGGGCACCGGCTGGTACTACCCGCCTTACTACTACGGCGGCATCTATTACCCCTACTGGCGAACGTACGGATATGGCGCCTGGTACAACCCGTACACCGGGATCTACGGCACGGCGGGAAGAATTTATGGACCATACGGCGGTGTTGGTTACGGAGCTCGTTACAACCCGTCAACCGGCACGTACGCTCGCGGTGCATTCGCTTATGGACCATACGGCGCACGCGGCGCAGCGCAAGCTTACAACCCGCGCACCGGAACGTACGCTGCCACGCGCCAGGGATCGAATGTCTACGGCAGTTGGGGTTCGACGCACGTTCAGCGCGGTGACGACTGGGTAAACACCAAACGATTCACCAACAGCTCCGGCAATACGACCCGCGTCACGCGCGGTGACGACGGCAGCATGATCTCCCGTCGTGGACAAGACGGAAGCGGCTTCGTCGGCACCAAGGGCGACAGCATTTATGCCGGTCGTGATGGAAATGTTTACCGCAAGGACGGTAACGGCGGTTGGAGTAAGTGGGAAAACGGCAGTTGGAACTCGGCGTCGCGGCCGGAGCAGCGAGGAAGTGGCGAGTCCGTTCGCGACAGCATGTTGAGCGATCGCGGCCGGCAGACCGAACGAACAGAACGGGCAAGGGGGGAACGAGCAGGTCAATCAGGACAATCATCACCCAGAGCCGGTCAGATGGATCGCGGCACGTTGAATTCTCTCGAACGGGATCGAGCGTCGCGCAATATGGGTTCGCAGCGCTCGCGAGACTTCGGTAACTACAGTCGCAGCCGCAGTAGCGGGAGTGTTGGAAGTTATGGCGGCTCCCGAGGTGGCGGAGGATTCAGCCGGGGTGGTGGTGGTGGTGGTTTTCGAGGTGGCGGTCGCAGGCGCTAAGGGCAAAGGGGCGATTCCTGGCGCAAGCGACTCCCTGATGCGCGGTAGCCGCAGACTCGACATGGGGAGACGTCACGCACCGAGCGTGACTCTCAGAGACTGCGGCCCGCGCTTTCGTGTAAACGTCGGGCCCCAACTAACAATTCGTGTATATCTACAATGCTCTCCCCGGCAATTATCGTCGCTGTATCCTGCCTGATCATAGCCGTCCTTATTATTTCTCTGCTGGCCACTCGTTCCCGTAAACGACGCGCGGAGCTCGAGTGCAAACGTCTGACCGACGAACTTAACGAACGCCAGGAGTTGGAAAAGCAACTCCAGGAGGCGAACGATGAACTTCAGCACCTGAAGAACCAGTTGGAGGCGGAGAACATTTACCTCCAACAGGAACTACAGTCAGACGAACAGTTCGGCGAGATCGTCGGCCAGAGCGATGCGATCAAGTACGTGCTCTTCAAGATCACGCAGGTAGCGCCCACCGATACGACAGTCCTTATTACTGGCGAGACAGGTACGGGAAAAGAGCTCGTTACGCGCGCGATTCACGGCGCCAGCTCAAGAAGAGATCGTCCTTTAATAAAGGTGAACTGCGGCGCTCTCTCTCCGACGCTGATTGAAAGCGAGCTATTTGGCCACGAAAAAGGCGCTTTCACGGGCGCGATCGATCGTCGGATCGGCCGCTTCGAGCTCGCCCACCAGGGCACGATCTTTCTTGACGAAGTAGAAGACATTCCGCTCGACTTGCAATCGAAACTGCTGCGCGTGCTGCAGGAGCAGGAGTTCG